>JAIXTG010000329.1 GCA_027484285.1 Oxalobacteraceae bacterium
GCCTGGTTGCAGCGTGTGCGTTCGCGTCAATCAGGTCAAAACCAAAAGACGACACTACGCATGTAGAACTGTCTGTAGAGTACTTCTGGACGCGGGTTCGATTCCCGCCGCCTCCACCAATAATGAAACCCCAACCGTTCTCGGTTGGGGTTTTTTCTTGCCCGATCGCGCCGGTTCCCGCGTGTTGTTGGGGGCTCCTGCGGAAGCCTGCGGACTTCGCCGGTCAGCCTCCCAGCCCGTTCCGGGCCACATTCCACTCTCTCTTAGCCATTCCTCGCTCCGACCTCGCTCCCTGAAAGTTGCCCGAAGTCCGCAAGGGCCACAAGTCAGCGCCATACAGATCAAAGGGTTACGCGCGGACGAATCAAGCGGTTGGATTGCAGCATCGGGTGGCGAAGGACACGCTGCGGGTGCGTTTCGTCGGTAGTTATCGAGAACTACCGACATGTCGCAACGCGAAAGTACGTGCTTGGATGGTGGCTAAGATAAGGAACCTCTTGTCAGGACAATGTCCGGACGAGTACAATAAAGGAATCCAATATCAGTCCGGAGGGGCACCATGAGCACCCTGAATCTTTCCAAGACCGAACGCATTGACGTTCGTGCCAGCACGCCGGTCAAGCAGCTGCTTCAAGAAGCCGCACGCGCCTGCCACAAGAACGTCAGCGAGTTCCTGCTCGACGCGGGCGTGACGGCGGCCGCGCAGACGCTGGCGGATCGTCGCCAGTTCGTGCTGGACGACACACAGTGGCAGGCCTTCCAGGAGGCGCTGGACCGCCCGGTGCAAAGCAAGCCGCGTCTGAAGAAGTTGCTGCGTGAACCTGGGGTGCTGGATTGAGCAATGACTACTCGCCCGTTCGCAAGCTGGCTGCAACGGATCAGGTCGATGCGTTCGACTGCGGCCAGGCCGCGCTGAACCAGTTCCTGCAGCGCTACGCGCTCGTCAACCAGAAGGCCAACAGCGCGCAGACCTATGTCTGCTGCCAGGGTGACGTGGTGGTCGGCTTCTACAGCCTAGCCGTTGGTAGCGTCGATCCGGAAGCCACGCCGTCGAGAGTGATGAAGGGGCTGGCGCGCCACCCGGTGCCGGTCATGATCCTGGCCCGGCTCGCCGTGGACAAGGAGCATCAGCGTAAAGGTCTGGGCCAGGCCTTGCTCAAGGATGCACTGCTGCGCACCGCACAGGCCGCCGACATTGCGGGTATCCGCTGCCTGTTGGTCCATGCCAAGGACGACGCAGCACGGCAGTGGTACGAATCGTGGGAATTCGACCCCAGCCCGACTGATCCGTACCATCTGTTCCTGATGCTCAAGGATCTCAAAGGCATGTTGAGCTGAGGTGGTGTCTCCACCTCAGAGTCCGACTCTCTCCCGCTGCTCATCCCACAGCGCTGGCGGATCAACCGCCAGATCAAACAGCGTGACGTGGTTCGGCAATTCGTCGTCCAGGATGGCCGCCACGATGTCGGGTGCCAGCGTGGTCAGGTTGACCATCCGGCTGACGTAGCTGTTGTCGATCCCCTCCCGCGTGGCGATTTCCTTCAAGGACTTCGCTTCCCCCGATTCCAGCATCGCCAGCCAGCGGTGACCCCTGGCCAGCGCCAATTGAATGGAGGTCGGTGCCACGTCCCATGGTCTGACCGGTGCAGTCTCACCGTTCGGGAGAGTGACCAGCTTGCGGCCGCTGCGCCGCTTGATCTGGATCGGCACAGACAGAGTTAGCCGGCCATCACTCGCCTCAACGATGTCCGGCTCGCCAGTTTTCTGGATGCGGATGTCGCTCATGCCAACGCCTCCGCTTGTTGCTCGACCGGCTCGGGACGCAGTTCAAGCACCAGCCGCTCGATGCCGTTGGCGCGCAATCGCACCTCGAGGTCATTGGGCGACACGATCACCTTCTCGACCAGCAATTTCACGATCCGGGTCTGCTCCGCCGGGAACAGTTGATCCCAAATCGCGTCGAGTCGGGTCATGGCCACGGTGATCTTGGCCTCGTCCAGCGTTGGGTCGAGCTTGATCGCTTGCGGCAGCATGTCGCCGAGCAGATTCGGGGCACGCAGGATGGCACGCAGTTGGTCGAGCACCGCCGATTCGAGTTCTGCGGCAGGCAGTCGCGGCAGACCCGAGGCGCCCGCGTGTTCCTTGGCGTCGCGCTGGGGCACGTAGTAACGGTAGCGTCGGCCATTCTTCTTGGTGGTGTGCCACGGCGACAGCGCACGGCCGTCGTTGCCGAACACGATGCCCTTGAGTAGATAGGGAACCTTGGCCCGCGTCGTGTTGCCCCGCACCCGGCCGTTGGTATCGAGGATCGCGTGGACGCTGTCCCACAGTTCGCGGCTGATGATGGGCGGATGCTCGGCCTGGTACCACTGGTCCTTGTGCCGCAACTCGCCAAGGTAGGTTCGGTTGCTCAGGAGCTTGTAGATGTGACCCTTGTCGATCGGCCTGCCATCGCGGGTCTTACCGTCTTGCGTGGTCCACGTCTTCGACGTCACGCCATCCAGTTTTAGCTCTTTAACCAGTGCGGTGCTGGACCCGAGTTCGACGAAGCGCTGGAAGATGTGCCGGATCAGCTTGGCCTCACGCTCGTTGGGCACCAACCGCCGGTTCTCGACGTCGTAGCCCAGCGGCGGCACGCCGCCCATCCACATGCCCTTGCGCTTGCTGGCGGCGATCTTGTCGCGGATGCGCTCGCCAGTGACCTCGCGCTCGAACTGCGCGAAGGAGAGCAGGATGTTCAGCATCAACCGGCCCATCGAGGTCGTAGTGTTGAACTGCTGGGTGACCGACACGAACGACACGCCGTAGCGCTCGAACACCTCGACCATCTTGGAGAAGTCCGCCAGGCTACGCGTCAGGCGGTCGATCTTGTAGATGACGACCACGTCAATCTTGCCAGCTTCGATGTCCGCCATCATGCGCTGGAGCGCCGGGCGCTCCATGTTGCCGCCAGAAAAGGCGGGATCATCGTAATCGTCGGCGACCGGAATCCAACCCTCCGCGCGCTGGCTGGCGATGTAGGCGTGACCGGCATCGCGCTGAGCATCGATGGAGTTGTATTCCTGGTCCAGCCCTTCATCGGTGGATTTGCGCGTGTAGACCGCGCAGCGCATGCGGCGCTTCAAGACTTCGCTCATCGACCACCTCTCTTCTTGGTGGCGGGCTTGGCCTTGGCGTTGGACGGTGGCTTGAGGCCAAAGAACAGCGGACCCGACCAGCGCATGCCTGTGATTTCGCGGGCGATCATCGAGAGGCTCGGGCACATGCGGCCCTGGAAGTCATATTGGCCGTCGGCGGTCGCGATCACGCGGTACTCGACGCCTTTGTATTCACGGACCAGCACCGTGCCTGCGGCCGGACGGTAGTCGCGGTCGCGCTTTTTCACCTTGCCAGTTTCGACCAAAGATTGGATGCGACGCTGATTGCGATCCAGCAGATTGGCGTTGACCTTGCGGAACTCAAGCTCCTGCAGTCGGTAGGCAATCCGGCGTTCGAGGAACTGGCGGTTGTGGGTGGGTGTGTCGCCACCGACCAGCTTCTGCCAGAGTGCCCGGATCTCTGCCATCGGCATCTCGGGCAGCCTGGCGATCTGCGCCGCCACCGACGGCGGCGTGGAAAATAATGGTGTTTGTGTACTCATTTGGACTCCGTAGTTGTCTTGTTGACGGGGTCTGCATGAACGCGCTGGTTGCCAGAGAAGCCAAGCTCAAACTCGCTCGCTTCTGTCCTGGCTGCGGACTGTTCTGTGCCGGTGATACGCAGGCGTGCCAGGCCGTTGGCCAGCAACGACGCGATCTCGTGGCGACGCTGTTCCGGCGTCATCCGCTCCGGTGGTAGATGGTTGATTTGATGCATTGGTGGCGGTCCTCTCGGTCAAACTCACATGCAGTGAAATTGTCCGGATGGACTGCCGCCGACACCATGAGGGAGTTTCGGAGCCGTGCGAACCGATGCGGGTTGCTGCGAAAAGCAGGTCCCTTTTAGCTCGCCAGATGACGGGCGAGGATGGTCTTCATCAACGAATTGCCTGGCTGGGTGCTGGCGATCATGTCCCGGATCTGCTCGTTGACCTGCTGGGTTGGCAACCCAGCGTTCTCCGCCGCCTGCGTGACTGCCGAATAAGCATCGAGCACATCAGCGCCGGTGATCTCATAGCCGTGTCCAAGAGAGATCCAACGCAACGCGGCGAGGCCTGCGGCGAGCGCGAATGCTGGCTGCTTCTCGGCGTAGTCACGGGCAGCGCGCGTCAGCGTGCGTGGATCGGTCGGGCTGCGCGTGCCCAGCTCGATCGCCGCATTGAACAAACCCGCATCCTTGGCAGCGGCGAACCACTTGCCCTCGGCGCCAGGCGTGCTGGCTACCAGGTCGCGTAGGATCTCTTCCGGCTGCTTATGGGGATACTTCTTGGCAATGGCGCGAAACGTCGCCAGGTTCGTTGTGCCCTGATTCGCCTCGATGGCGTAGCGGCGGTAGGCCTCGTCGAGCAAGCCCGAGGACAACAGGATTTCTTCGCAGGCCTGGGCAATCTGCCAGCCAGGATCATTGAGACCGCGCGACTCCTCGGCATAGCGGATCGCCTCCGCCTTCCTGCCCATCGCTGCCAATGCCTTCACGCCCCAGCGCCGATCGTGCCACCACTTGAACCGCGCCTTGTCGAGTAACGCCAACAGTTCCTGGTGGCGGCCCGCCGCGTACATCGATGCTAGGCAAGCGCTGGTGCCTTTGAAAAATCCATGTCCGGAAGCCTTCGGGCTCCACACGCTCTCGACGACCGGTAAAAACTCATCGGCCCAGTGCGACGCCAGTTCCGGCGTCACGCATAACTCTCCCCAGTAATCGCCGAGCACTTCGATGTAGGGTATCTCGTCTTCCTGCAGCGCTTGCCACAAGCGTCCGAGCCAGCGTAGTCGCAGCTTCGGCTCGACATCGGCCTTGGCAATGATCGGCACCAGTGCGTCGATGGCCTTGTTGACCGCCGAGCCCAGGGCACCCGAGGAACTATCAACCTGCTCGAGCGCCGGGGACAACTTTTCGAGGAGTTGCACCGCACCCTCGGCCGCGAGCAGCGGCTCCTTGCGCGCGACCTGCTTGATTTCCGCGAGGGCTTCCTTGATACGCTGAATTGGCGTATCGGATCGCCAGCCGAAGGCGTGACGACGGAAGCGGGAACTGAACTGCCATTTGTGCGCGCTCACGACCAATTCCTCATGATCTATCGCACAGGGTACTGGCCGTTGCGGATGAATCGATCAAAGGTATCCTCCTCTGCCTCTTCATCATCATGCCGAGGCCGTTGCCATTCGGCGTCGGGCATCAACAGCAGCGTCAGAGTGTAGTCGTACTGCCCCGCCACCCGGGTCATTTCAGTGACGGGCATGCTGGTGGGTTCGCGTGGAAACCAGTCCTGTGCTCGGCCCGTCTGTTGATCGCCTGCATCCCAGCCGTTGTAGCTGTGAGCCAACGCTTGTCGAGGCAACTCGATGGTGTTCTTGCGGGTGGCGAAGTAAGCGCCGGACCGTAGTGCCGCCTCGTTCGACTTGGCCCACAGCATGTGATCATCACGGCTGGCCACCAACACGGCGCGCTTCGGGGCGATTTCGGTCCAGCGCAAGGCTGCAGCCGTCAGCGAAACGCCGTAGCGATCCGCGCAGTGACTCAGCAGATCGAAGCTGATCGACTGCCCATCCACCTGGCGCCGGAAGTCGTCCAGCGGCATCAGCAGGGTCGAAGCAAACAAGTCCGCTTCTGACTCGATGTCGCGCTCGTTGTTGTCGCCCGTTTCGATGTCGCCGTCGCCGCACTCGAATAGGTCCCGCTGGTGGCGGTGCAGGATGTAGTGGCCGAACTCATGCGCGATCGTGAAGCGCTTGCGGCCCTCCGAAGGGGTGGCACTGTTGTATAGGAGCAGCCACTTCGAGCGCGCCTTATTGGCTTTCAGCAGACCATCGAAACCGTCGAGATCTTCGCCCTGGACCTTGTCGATCGGCGAGTCTGAAAAGCACTGGCGGGAATACTCCAGCGCCAGCTCGTCAACCTTGACCGGAAAACGATCCGCACCGAGCACCGTGTTGAGCATGGACGAGATGCGATTGGCCTCGGCCATGGGCTTCTTCGCCTCCGTCATTCATCTTCCCAGGCATCGAGGATCTTGCGGATCTTCTTTTTGTCCGGCTCCGACATGGTTTTGTACTTGCGGAAGAAGGCCTCGTCGAGCACTTCCTCGTCCGGGGTGGTTGCCGACTCGGTCAGCAGGAACTCCGTGGTGACCTCAAGGACGGCGGCGATCTTGCCGATCTTCTCGGCCGATGGCTTTGGGTCGTCTTTGTTTTCCAGTTCCCAGATGTAGCTCTTGCTGGAGTCGGTCAGTTCGGCCAACTGTTCCAGGCTGAGCTTCTTTTGCTTCCGCAGTGCGCGGATCTTGTCCCCCAGGGGCGATGGCACCGGTATTTCCTCATTTGTTGGCTTCAATCCTAAAATAATACCACTGTACCGAACGAATTCGTACCTGCTTGACAAACCTATAACCGCTCCGCGACAATCTAAATCGTTCGGTACACCGAACTTCATCGGTCTGCACACCCCAACAAGAAGAAGGGGCCGTCGAGGCTGATACCAAGCCGATCCAAACCTTTGAGGGGTATGTAGATGAACGATGCAGAAAACCTGAGCAAGCTCCTGGGCCACCTGCCACCGGCGGTGTTCCGTGAATTTATGGTGGATGAATTCGGCCTGGCCATGCCGGACGCGGACGCCAAGAAGCCCAAGAAAGAACAGCGTGAGCAGATGGAGGCTGTGCTCGCGGCTCTTGGGGTGGGCGAGCGGCAGCGGATCGAAGAAGTGGCCGAACGGATCGTGCTGCTGTCGGACGGCGCCGGCCAGGACGTCATCGACGGCTTTAAGGACGACATCTTCGATGACGCGGCCCGGGAAACCTTCGCAGCGATTCCGAACCAGTACGAGCGGGCGCTGTGGCTGCACGTCCATGAACCCGTGATCTTCGAGGAAGCCCTCAACGCCCGACAGGCCGACGTGTTCCGGCAAAGCGCCTCCTGCTACTCCGGTTTCATGGCACCTGCCAATCTGGTGGTACTCGACGACGCGACGGCCAAGGCGGCATTCCACCAAACCGTCGCCCAGCAACTCGGGTGCTCCGATGACGCGGTCGCGATCCAGATCTTCAAGCGTCTGCGGCCCGACACGCAGACCGGCGAGGATGTGGATCTGTACCAGATCAGCATCCATCACAACCGCCCACCGGAAATCATCGACTGCGTGCAGGCGAGCGAATTGGTGCCCCAGGAAGTGATCCGGGCGGTGTCTTCGCACATCACATACGAGCCGGCCAATGGGCACCTGGAGGTGCTGTCGAAAGATACGGCTGGCCGGGAAGCATTGGCGCGCATCGTGGCCGACTCCCTGCTGCAATCGCCCATCACCGGCGAGAAGATCCCGCTCAAACAATACGACTACCAGAGCTTGGCGGCGCCGCGAAATTTCGATTTGTCCGGCGAGCCGGTAGCGTTCGTCAAGGTCGTCGAGCTCGGTTACGCCGCCGGAAATGGGCGGTCGCTCCTGGTGAAGATCTGGACCAAGGACGTCGATGACATCTATGCGGCCGCCCGGTCGTTGATCGGCCCCGCCTTCGACTTCCGCGATCACCACCTCAACTACGCCAAGCTGTCCATCAAGCTGAAAAAGGTCGGCAAGGACCGCGCACGGACGATTACCGTGATCCTGCGTGACGACAACAAGTGCAACATCAAGACCAAGCGGGAAAAGGACCGGGCGCTGTGCGACCGACTGCTGGCCAAATGGCATCTTGTGAAGGAGATCGGCCATGTCGTCGAAGCCCCTGCCGACACAGTCGCTGCTTGAACTGATCGACCTGTTCGAGCAGTCTGGGCAGCCGATTGCCGACGGCGACGGACTGCGGCTTCGTGGGGTGCCCGGGTGGAGTGTCCTTGGACGGACATCTTTGACGCCGAAGCTGCTGGAGCAGTGGACCGACTGCGTCGGCTACGCCGGGAGTTACCCTGCATCGCTCGACGACGAACTTGTCAATGCTGACCTGACCGAAGATGAGCAGGCTGATCGGTATCGCTACCGCTGTCCTCAGACTTTTCGGTGGAAGTTTGTCCCCGCCGCCGAAGTCGCCGTCTACAGCGTTCGACCAGCAGCAATCCTGAGCACCATCGCCGATCTCCTGGGTATCGCGCAGGCTCTGCGAAAAGGGATCGATGCGCCGCTGCTGGACGATGCCCTCTGGCATTTGGGGAAGGCACGAATCGGCCCCGCGCTGACAGACGTCTGGCTCGTTCGCGGCTTGGCGCACTCCGTCGAAGAGGTATTTCGCCACTTCAGCCAGACAAGTCTTCCTGACCAGGGTCTGATCTTGTCGTCTGGCGGTGTATTGCCGCAGTTTGTGCGCCCACCTCGCAGTTACCGATTCGCATCGCTACGAGCTGCAATCGTCGACTACGTCGCCACGCCGTGCATCGACATGGATCTCCTGCATCGCATCCTGGCCGCTTCGCCCGATGGCGCGATCCGCCCCGTGTTGCCGGTGCACTTCGACGAGTACACCAACACGCTGACCATCCGCACCAAGACCAAGCCCTGGACGATCAAAGGAGAGCGTCAGGCTGCGGCAGTCCGCTACATGTTCGAACAGGCCATCAACGACAGATGGCTCCTTCCCGCTGCCGAAATTCTCGGTGCAGCCTATGCCGACAAGAAGACCGCTCGCAGCCAGCGCATGCAGAACCTGTTTAGCGGCAACACGGAGTGGGAGGACTACATCGACAACCCTGAGAAGGGAAAGTATGGCTTCCGCCGAGATTGACCGGCCACCAGTTGGCAGCAGCACGCACAACCGCCTTCGGGCGGTTTTTTGCTTTCTGGCCCCCGCTTTTCCCCGCAGAAGCTGCGCCCGTACATCAGCCCGTACATGGCGGCGGCAGACGCCCGCACAGGCCGACTTCGAAACTGACCTCATGAATTCGCAACAACCAGAAGGAGTGCATCGTGAGTGTCAAACATCTGAATCAAGGCCAACTGGCCGAACGCTGGGGAGTCAGCGAAGCCACGCTTGAGCGCTGGCGTTCCGAGGGAATCGGTCCGGTATTTCTGAAGCTGCAAGGTCGCGTCGCCTATCGCATCGAGGACATCGAAGCCTACGAGGCAGAGAGCCTGCGCAAGAGCACCTCTGAACGCGTCAATGCTGGAGGTGCGGCATGAACCGTATCTCTCCCGATCAGGCATTGGCCACCCCAGCCGGTGAACTGGCTGAGCTTGCCAGCGAATCGCTGTTCCAGCTCAAAAACGACGCGACTGATCTTCTTTCCATGGCCAAGGCGATCGTCGAGCACGTCGATCGCGCACTGGACCTCAAGTACGCCGGCCGCGCTCACCAGCTGCGCCTGGCAGCCGGCAAAGACACCGGCGTCGTCCATTTCGACGACGGGCACGTCCGCATCACCGCCGATCTGCCCAAGAAAGTCGACTGGGACCAGAAGCGGCTCGCCGAGATCACCCGGCGCATCGCCGCCAACGGTGACGACCCGTCCGAGTACGTGGAGATCAGCTATCGGATCTCGGAAACCAAGTTCAACGCGTGGCCCGAGTCGCTCAAGAGCGCCTTCGCTCCGGCACGCACCCTCAAGACCGGCAAGCCGGGCTTTCGTCTCGCTCTGCTTCAGGAGTAATCGCCATGAAAACCAAACCTACGCTGCTCGAACTGCTGCGCAAGCAGCCGGAAATGTATCTCCGTGATCTGCCGGAAAACATCCGCATCCCGGCACTGGACGGCAATCGCCCCGACGAAGTCGTGCGTCGCATCGAAGACGCCACCATTGATGACTTGGCATTCGCGATCCAGGGCATGGAGTCGGAATCCCGTCTGATCCATCGCCGTCTGAGCGGTCTGCGCGACCTGTACGAAATGGCCCGCAAGCGCGGCGCACTCGGCGTGACCACCGTCGCTGACGCGTTCGCCAGCATCAGCGCCGAGGAGGCCGGCAAATGAGCCTCCCCATCATTACTGCAGACCAGCGCCTGGCCGAGCGCCGTGGCGTGAAGGGTGTGCTCGTCGGCAAGAGCGGCATCGGCAAGACGTCACAGCTCTGGACGCTGAAACCCACGGCCACGCTGTTCTTCGATCTCGAGGCTGGGGACTTGGCCGTCGAGGGCTGGGCGGGCGACACGATCCGTCCACGCACCTGGCAGGAGTGTCGTGACTTCGCGGTGTACATAGGCGGACCGAACCCAGCGCTGCGCGACGACCAGCCGTTCAGCCAGGCCCACTTCGATGCTGTGTGTGCGCGCTTCGGCGATCCAGCCGTGCTGGACAAGTACGACACCGTGTTCGTCGACTCCATCACCGTGGCCGGACGCCTGTGCCTGCAATGGTGCAAAGGCCAGCCGCAGGCCTACTCCGAGAAGACCGGCAAACCCGACAGTCGGGGTGCGTATGGGCTGATGGGCCAGGAAATGATCGCCTGGCTGACCCACCTGCAGCACACGCGCGGCAAGAACGTCTGGTTCGTCGGCATCCTCGACGAGCGCCTCGACGATTTCAATCGCCGGGTGTTCTCGCTGCAGATCGACGGCTCCAAGACCGGCCTGGAACTGCCCGGCATCGTCGATGAGGTAGTCACCCTGGCCGAGCTGAAGGCCGATGACGGCGCCAGCTACCGCGCATTCGTCTGCCACACGCTGAACGCATGGGGATACCCCGCCAAGGACCGCTCCGGGCGGCTCGATCCGATCGAAGAACCGCATCTCGGTCGGTTGATGGAAAAGATCGCCGGCCCTGCCAGGCCCGCCGCCGAGCGACTCGACTTCGCGCGCCCCGTGCCATCTGCCGCGCCTGTCCCTAACACCGAATCCACTTCCACTCAGGAGTCCTAATCATGACCTATTTCGATTTCAATTCCGCTTCCGAACAGACCTCTTTCGACCTGATCCCGAAGGGCACGCTGGTGCGTGTCCGCATGACCATCAAGCCGGGTGGCTTCGATGATCCGTCGCAAGGCTGGACCGGCGGCTACGCCACTCGCAACGACAACACCGGCTCGGTGTACCTGAACTGCGAGTTCGTTGTGATGGAGGGCGAGTTCGCCCGTCGCAAGATGTGGTCTCTGATCGGCCTGCACAGCCCGAAGGGCCCTGAGTGGGCGAACATGGGCCGCACCTTCGTCAAGGCGATCCTGAACTCCGCGCGCGGCGTTCATCCTGGCGACAACAGTCCTGCCGCGCAGAACGCGCGCCGCATCAGCGGGTTTGCCGACCTCGACGGCATCGAGTTTCTCGGCAAGGTCGACTGGGACAAAGACCAGAACGGCCAGGACAAGAGCGTTATCAAGGCCGCGATCACGCCCGACCACAAGGACTACGCCGCCCTCATGGGCGGGGCCGCAAAGCCTGCGGTGTCAGGGGCCGCCAACGGGTCGAACGCGTATGCCCAGGCTACGGGACGTGCCTCCGTGCCGGGTCGCCCGAGCTGGGCACAGTAAGGGGGACGCCGCCATGATGCTTCGCCCCCGCCAAGCCCTGTTGGTCGAGCGCTCCCTGGCGGCTCTCGCCCAACACGGCAACACGCTGTCTGTTGGCCCCACCGGGTCGGGCAAGACCATCATGCTGTCGGCGGTGGCCGGCAGCCTGTTGGCCGAGCCAGATGCCAAAGCCTGCATCCTCGCCCACCGCGACGAACTGACTGGCCAGAACCTGACCAAATTCGCTCGGGTGAATCCGGGCATCAGCACCTCCGTGTTTGATGCCAAGGACAAATCCTGGTCAGGGCGCGCCACGTTCGCGATGGTGCAAACGCTGTCGCGTGACAACCATCTCGCCGCGATACCAGCGCTCGATCTGCTGGTGATCGATGAGGCACACCATGCGGCATCGGCGTCTTACCGTCGTGTGATCGATCGGGTGCTGGACAAGAGCCCGAACGCTCAGATCTTCGGCGTCACCGCGACACCTGCCCGCAGCGATGGCAAGGGACTGCGGGAGGTTTTCAGCAACGTCGCGGACCAAATCACGCTGGGCGAGTTGATTGCCTCCGGCCATCTCGTGCCACCCCGCACCTTTGTCATCGATGTCGGCGCCCAGGAACAACTGACGCGAGTTCGTCGCACGGCCACCGACTTCGACATGACGGAAGTCGAGGCCATTCTGAACAAGACGCCCATCACCGATGCCGTGATCCGTCATTGGCGCGAGAAGGCCGGCGACCGCAAGACGATCGTGTTCTGCTCGACCGTTGCCCATGCCGAGTGCGTGCGCCAGGCATTTCACGACGCCGGGGTGCCTACCGTGATCGTGCACGGCGAGCTGTCCGATGCGGAGCGCAAGGCGCGCCTTGCAGAGTACGAGTCCGGCGCCGCACAGGTGGTCGTCAATGTGGCCGTGCTCACGGAGGGCTACGACTTCACGCCTACGTCGTGTGTTGTTCTGCTGCGACCCAGCTCGCACAAGTCGACGCTGACCCAGATGATCGGGCGCGGCCTGCGCACCATCGATCCTACCGAGCATCCCGGCGTCATCAAGACCGACTGCGTGGTCCTGGACTTCGGCACCGCGACCTTGATGCACGGTTCATTGGAACAGGACGTCAACCTCGACGGACACCAGCATCACGGCGAAGCGCCCACCAAGGACTGCCCGTCTTGTGAAGCCACCGTCCCGCTCGGTTGCCGCGAATGCCCGCTGTGCGGCTTCGTCTGGGAGAACGAGACCACCGAGGAAGGAGATGCGCTGGCCGATTTCGTGATGACCGAGATCGATCTGCTCAAGCGCTCCAACTTCCGCTGGTGCGACCTGTTCGGCTGCGACGACGCGCTGATGGCGACCGGCTTCAACGCATGGGGTGGCGTGTTCTTCCTGAATGGACGCTGGCACGCCGTGGGCGGTGGCAAGGATCTGCAGCCACGCTTGCTGGCCGTCGGCGACCGCACCGTCTGCATGGCCAAGGCCGATGACTGGCTGAACGACCGCGAGTCGGCGGATTCCGCGCACAAGACCCGGCGCTGGCTGAACGAGCCGCCTACGCCCAAGCAACTGCAGTATCTGCCGCAGGCGCTGCGCGCCGACTTTGGCATGACACGTTATCAAGCCTCGGCGCTGCTGTCCTTCCAGTTCAACAAGTCGTCGATTCAGCGCCTCGTGGTGGCTGCCAACGATGCCCACCGGGAGGCCGCGTGAAATGTGCAGTCTGCTTCCGCAAAGCCAAGGGCTTCGGCTACTTCAATCCACGCCTGCCGCGCAGCGATCCACGCCGTTACTCGGACCGATGGGTGTTCTGCTCCATGCGCTGCCAGAACGCATTTTCACGACTCATGGTAAAGACCGGAGGTCACATGATCGACCCGAGTGACATGGAGCTGGCTGCTATGGCGTCCTGCCTGGCGCCGCTTGGAGAGTACGTCGGCGCCATCGGCATGCAGCGCCCGCTGGCGGACTACAGCAAAGACGAAGTGCTGATGCTGATCGACGTCGTGGTGACCGCCTACCAGGAACACATGCTCGTCGAGCACGCGCGGATGGCGGAGAAGGACCGCGCTTTTCTTGAGGAGCGACTCGCCCGCCAAGGCAAATCGGTTTCGACGGGGGTGCCGTTCTGATGCTGGACTTCAATCACCGCCCCAAGATCCACGAGCAGATCGGCGCGCTCATCGATACCGCGCTGAGCGCCGAACGTGACACCCAACCCCGGCGCAACTATCTCGGCGCGTCGCGGTTGGGCGTTGCCTGCGAGAGGGCGCTGCAATACGAGTATCTGCAGACACCGGTCGATCCTGGCCGGGACATGCCAGGTCGCGTTCTGCGCGTCTTCGAGGTGGGCCATGTCCTCGAAGAATTGGCCATCCGCTGGCTGCGCATGGCCGGATTCGATCTGTACACGCAAAAGGCCAGTGGCGGTCAGTTCGGCTTTTCCGTCGCAGGCGGCCGCATCCAAGGCCACGTCGATGGTGTGCTGAACGGCGGTCCCGCAGCGCTAGGAATGAGCTATCCGGCCCTGTGGGAGTGCAAGACCATGAACGACAAATCCTGGCGGGACACGGTCAAGCACGGCGTCAGCAAATCCAAACCGGTTTATGCCGCGCAGATGGCCATCTATCAGGCCTACATGGAGGCCAGCGTTCCGGGCATCTCTGCGAACCCGGCGTTGTTCACCGCCATCAACAAGGACTCCGAAGAGATCTGGTTCGAGCTGGTGCCGTTCGACGGCGGCCTGGCGCAGCGTATGTCCGATCGCGCGGTTCGGGTCATCACGGCAACGGACAGCCAGGAACTCCTGCCGCGCCATGCGACCACGCCAACGCATGTCGAGTGCAAGTTCTGCCCCTGGCAGGACCGCTGTTGGAGTTCGACATGATGGCCGACAACATCATCTGGCTCGACTTCAATGACGCGCCCGAGCAGCGCGACGAACTGACCTCTGACACCGATGCCTTGCGCGCTGGCTTGCTGGATCGACTTGAGGCCGTCCTCCACTACCTGTTTCCGCAGGGGCGCATCCGGGGTGGCAAGTTCTACGTCGGTGATGTCGATGGCAACCCGGGTAAGAGTCTGGTGGTTGAGCTGGACGGACCACGGCGAGGCCTGTGGAAAGACTTCTCCACCGACGAGGGCGGCGACATCATCGATCTGTGGGCGCGGTCGCAAGGTCGCTCCGCCCGGGCAGACTTCCCTCGCATCGCTGGTGAGATCCGGCAGTGGCTCGGTCTTGCACAACCGAACATCACGCCAATGCGCCGCGATGTTCGCAGCGTGCCGATGGATGAACTCGGCGCTTACACCGCCAAGTGGGACTATCTGTCACCCGAAGGCGAACTGATCGCCTGCGTCTACCGCTACGACCCACCGACGGGCAAGGAATATCGCCCCTGGGATGTCCGCGCCCGCATGTGGCGCGCCCCCGACCCCAGGCCGCTTTACAACCAACCGGCCATCGCGAAAGCGCGAGAGGTCGTCCTGGTCGAAGGCGAGAAGTGTGCGGCTGCGTTGATCGCCTCCGGCATTGCCGCCACCACCGCAATGAACGGCGCCAAGGCACCAGTCGACAAAACCGACTGGCGTCCATTAGCCGGGAAATCCGTGGTCATCTGGCCGGACCGGGATGCACCCGGTTGGGACTACGCCGAGAGCGCGGCTCGCGCTTGCGTGGTGGCGGGCAGCACATCCGTGGCCATCCTGGTGCCGCCCGCCGACAAGCCGGCCAAGTGGGATGCCGCAGACGCTGTCGAAGAAGGCTTCGACTGCGCGGCATTCATCGCCGAGGGTGACCGACGGATCGTAAAGGCTGCGGCTCCTTCTCTGCCTACCTTCACGCTCGGCGAACTGCTCGACGATAACTCACCGCTGCCACCCGATCTGATCTCTCCGCGCGTGCTGACGCCGGCTGGCATGTTGGTGTTCGGCGGTGCGCCCAAGGTCGGCAAGAGCGACTTCCTGCTGTCTTGGTTGGCGCACATGGCGGCTGGCGCTGTATTCCTCGGCATGCAGCCACCCCGTCCGCTGCGCGTGTTTTACCTGCAGGCCGAGGTCCAGTACCACTACCTGCGCGAGCGCGTGAAGGACGTGCGCCTGCCGTCCCATCGGCTCTTGGATGCCCGCGCCAACTTCGTGGCCACACCGCAGTTGCGGCTGGTGCTCGATGACGCAGGACTGGCACAGGTGATCCCGGCGATCGCGCAGGCTTTCGGCGGCGAGCCTCCCGACATCATCGCCATCGATCCGATCCGCAATGTGTTCGACGGCGGCGACGCCGGCGGCGAGAACGATAACGGCGCCATGCTGTTCTTCCTGTCCCAGCGGGTGGAGCGCATTCGCCAGGCGGTCAATCCCGACGCTGGGATCATTCTTGCGCACCACACCCGGAAACTGGGCAAGAAGCAGTTCGAGGAGGACCCGTTTCAGGCACTGGCCGGCGCGGGAAGTCTGCGCGGCTACTACTCGACCGGGATGTTGTTGTTCAGGCCCGACGAGACCAGAACGACCCGCCAGCTGATCTTCGAGCTGCGCAATGGCGCGGGTATCCCGCAACGGCACGTCGACAAGATCAACGGCGAGTGGCGCGAGGTCGATGCCAACGAGCGGCTGGTGATGAAGGACTACGGCGAGCGCTTGGATGCCGAGCGCCGCCGCAAGCGCGACGCCATCCTTCAGATCTTGTTCGAGGAGGCCAGCAACGGGCGATGCTACACCGCCAATCAGTTCGCGGAGTCCTTCGAGGGCAAGGCAGGCCTGGGCGGCGAGCGCACCATCCGCGAACGCGTCTCCGCGCTCTCGACGCAGGGCTACATCAAATACTTCCGCAACGCTGCGGACTACGGTCTGCCGTCCAGCGGCCGCACCAAGTTCGGCTATCTCTGCGTCGAAGGCATGGTGCTGCGCATGCCTGCGGGCGATGTCGACACGGCCACCGGCGAGTTGCCGATGCGCGAGTACACGGTACTCCCGACCCATTACAAGTGCCCGCATTCCGGCGCCTCGATGCCTGTCGAGAACCCCGACGTGTGGGTCTACCACGACGAATTGAACGACCCGGAGGCCTCATGAACATTGCCCAATCGGCAGTTGGCAGCAGCGTTGCCAACTGCACTCACGTCCTTGCCAACTACACGCAGTTGGCAAACCCCTGCCAACTGGAATCCCTGGCAAATCAAGGCGCTGCCGGAATTACCCCGCAGTTGGCAGTTGGCAACGCTGCCAACTTGCCAACTGGCGCAAACCCGCGTGGTTGCTGGACTTTCTCGCGTTCTCCAGTTGGCGAAAACTCCCCTTCCTACTACGTAGGAGAGGGACCCGAAGGTCCCTCCACCCTACGTAGGGGGCTTGCCGGCCACCCCGGATCAGATCATCGGCGGCCATCCATGCCCTCGATCCTGGCACTGGATCTCGGCACCCAGACAGGCTGGGCGCTGCGCGACCGAGATGGCGCAGTGACCAGCGGATCGGAATCCTTCAAGCCGCAACGCTTCGAGGGTGGCGGCATGCGCTACCTGCGATTCAAACGCTGGCTCACCGAGATCAAGCAGTCCTGCGACGGCATCGACGCCGTGTACTTCGAGGAGGTGCGCCGCCACGCCGGGGTCGATGCAGCCCACGCCTACGGCGGCTTCATGGCCCACCTCACCGCATGGTGCGAGCACCACCAGATCCCGTACCAAGGCGTCTCGGTGGGTACGATCAAGAAGCACGCCACCGGCAAGGGCAACGCGAACAAGGATCAGATGATCAGCGCCGCCCGGTTGCGTGGCCACGCACCGGCTGACGATAACGAAGCCGATGCCATTGCGCTGTTGCACTGGGCCATCGAGACGCTGGAGGTGTGAGATGAAGGTTCCGACTCCCGCCTACCGCTGTGCCCTGGCTCGACTGCAACCCGATCCGCGCCCCGATCCGGAGCAGATCAAGCGTGAGGGCTGGCGCGACCAGCAGATCCTGGTGATCTCGCCCGACGACGCACGGCTCGACTGGGTCGAACGCGAACTGCTGCGCCGGATCGGCGATCGGCTGTACGGGGCGAAGGAGCGTCGACATGGCTGAATGGACGATCGAAACCGTGGCCGACCGGTTCATCGAGGCCGCAAGAACCGCCCACCGCCTTCCTCCGGTTCGCGTGCAGGGCTACTTCAACTGCTGGCCGGCGATCAAACGCATGCCATGGGAAAACCTCGGCGCAGAGCCACCGGTCTACCGCTTTCCTCCCGATCCTGTGGCCATCGACCGGATGCTGGAGACCATGCGGTGGGTCCAGTGGCTGGAAGAAGAACAGCGACACCTGGTCTGGATGCGGGCGCAGCGGTACCCGTGGAAAGAAGTCTGCTGCCGCTTCGCCTGTGATCGAACCACTGCCTGGCGTCGTTGGCAGGCGGCACTGGCGATCGTGGTCGAGCAGCTGCAAGCCGCGAGGAGACATGGAGCGACAGCCAATTCGCGCTGACGTTGCGTGTAGTTGCGAGCCGTTGCAAAGCCACTCGGAGTCCTGCGGAACGCTGCGGGTTTTGACGCCTTTTCGGCGTGCAACATCCGGAGGTTTTTTCGCTAGTATTACAGCTAATCTCGCGAGCGAAGTACGTCTGAAGGCCACAGCACAGTCTGTGGCCTTCGTCGTTTCCAGCCCGCGATGGCCACGCCCATTGCCACGGGTCCTTTCTGGCCACCAAGCCATGCGGGGGGCGCGAGCGCGGCGCTTTTTTAGCGTCAGGGTGCGAACCAAGGTTCGCACAGTTCGCAGTTCGCACCCCGCCAGTTCGCACCAACCCCAAAAACCCGCCCACGGCTTGTCGTCGGCGGGTTCTCTATTTTCAGGACACCCTCTTTGAATACGCTCAACGTCGAGTACCGCAAGGTCGAGGCGCTGATTCCCTACGCCCGCAATCCGCGCACACATTCCGATGCGCAGATCACCAAGATCGCCGCTAGCATCGTCGAATATGGCTGGACGAACCCGGTCCTGGTTGATGGCGACAACGGCATCATCGCGGGCCACGGTCGTTTGGCTGCCGCACGCAAGCTGGGGCTGGATCAGGTGCCGGTGATCGAACTGGCCCATCTCACCACCGCGCAAAAGCGCGCCTTGGTCATCGCCGACAACCGGCTGGCGCTTGACGCTGGCTGGGATGAGGAGATGTTGGCGCTCGAACTGTCGGAGCTTTCCGAAGCGGGTTTCGAACTGGCGCTGACCGGCTTCGAGAACATCGAGATCGATGCGCTGCTGGCAGATGCCACGCCCACCGAAGCAGAACCTGCGGCGCAGGATGGCGTAGACGCCGATGAACCCGATACGACCGATAACGTACCTGACACGCCAGTGGTGGCGGTGTCGCGCGAGGGAGATGTCTGGGCCATCGGCTCGCACCGGTTGATCTGTGGCGACGCCACCGACCCAGCCGTGGTCGCCACGCTGATGCAGGGTGACACCGCGCAGCTTTGCTTCACCTCGCCGCCGTATGGCAACCAGCGCGACTACACCTCCGGCGGCATTGCCGATTGGGATGTCCTGATGCGAGGTGTGTTCGCACATCTGCCGATGGCTGGCGACGGACAGGTGCTGGTCAATCTTGGGCTGATCCACCGCGACAACGAAGTCATCCCCTATTGGGACGGCTGGCTGTCCTGGATGCGTCAGCTAGGGTGGCGGCGCTTTGCGTGGTACGTCTGGGATCAGGGGCCAGGCATGCCCGGCGACTGGCAGGGCCGATTGGCTCCCAGCTTCGAGTTTGTTTTCCACTTCAATCGCAGCACCCGCAAACCCAACAAGATTGTTCCTTGCAAGCACGCGGGCCTGGAATCGCACCTGCGCGCTGACGGGTCGTCCACAGCGATGCGTGGTAAGGATGGCGAGGTCGGCGGCTGGACGCACAAGGGTCAGCCGACGCAGGACACCCGTATCCCCGATTCGGTGATTCGCGTGATGCGCCACAAGGGCAAGATTGGGCAGGACATTGATCACCCGGCCGTGTTCCCGGTCGCATTGCCTGAGTTTGCCATTGAGGCTTACACCGATTCGGGTGACGTCGTGTTCGAGCCCTTCGGCGGCAGTGGTACGACGATGCTGGCCGCGCAACGCACTGGTCGTATCTGCCGCAGTGTGGAAATTGCGCCGGAGTACGTGGACGTGGCCATCAAGCGTTTTCAGCAAAACCACCCCGGCGTGCCGGTCACGCTCATTGCAGGCTGTGGAATCAAATCGGGCCAGTCCTTCGACGACGTGGCCACAGAACGGCTGGCGACCACGGAGGTAGAACAATGAGCGCGTCCTGGTTGGCAGACAAGATTGAGCAGTGGCCTACAGCCAAACTGCTGCCCTATGCACGCAATGCGCGGACACATTCGGATGATCAGGTGGCGCAGATCGCCGCATCGATTGCCGAGTTTGGCTTCACCAATCCGATCCTTGCAGGCAGTGACGGCATCATCGTCGCTGGGCATGGACGCTTGGCCGCTGCGCAGAAACTTGGGCTTGAGATCGTGCCCGTGGTCGTACTGGATCACCTGAGCCCGACCCAGCGCCGCGCCTTGGTCATCGCAGACAACCGCATCGCGGAGAACGCGGGCTGGGACGATGCGATGCTCCGGATCGAACTGGAAGCCTTGCAACTCGAAGGTTTCGATCTGGACATCACCGGCTTCGACGCCGACGCGCTGGCCGAACTGATCGCGGGCGACGAGCCGGACAATGAGGGACAGACCGATGAGGATGCGGTACCGGAGGTTGGCGAAATTCCAATATCGCGCCCGGGCGATGTCTGGATCATGGGCCAGCACCGACTGCTGTGCGGCGACTCGACCGTGGCCGAGAGCTACGACCGACTGATGCAGGGCGACGTGGCAGACATGGTCTTCACCGACCCGCCGTACAACGTGAACTACGCCAACAGTGCCAAGGACAAGATGCGCGGCAAGGATCGCTCGATCCTGAACGACAACCTGGGTGACGGTTTCTACGACTTCCTGCTGGCAGCATTGACGCCCACAGTGGCGAACTGCCGGGGCGGCATCTATGTGGCGATGTCATCCAGCGAGCTGGATGTGCTGCAGGCCGCCTTTCGCGCCGCCGGTGGAAAGTGGTCGACGTTCATCATCTGGGCCAAGAACACCTTCACGTTGGGCCGCGCCGACTACCAGCGCCAGTACGAACCGATCCTGTACGGATGGCCCGAGGGTGCGCAACGTCACTGGTGTGGTGACCGCGATCAGGGGGATGTCTGGAACATCAAGAAGCCGCAGAAGAACGATCTGCATCCGACGATGAAGCCGGTGGAGCTGGTCGAGCGGGCGATCCGCAATTCGAGCCGCCCGGGTAACGTCGTCCTCGATCCGTTCGGTGGTTCTGGCACAACGCTGATTGCGGCCGAAAAATCAGGTCGCGTCGCGCGACTGATCGAACTCGATCCGAAGTACGTGGATGTGATCGTGCGCCGGTGGGAGGACTTCACCGGCAAGCAGGCCACCCGCGAGGCAGCAGACCAGGAAGTGTGCGCCAGTTGAATGGCTGGCCGGGCTGCCTGGCATCTTCTTCCTCGGCGATGCGCCGGAGGATGGGTATCCGCAATCTGCGGTTTATGCCTAAACTGCTTGCTGCGGTGCACCAAGGTGGTTTCCATTCCTTGCTCACCAAAAAATAGGTGAGCGGCTCAGATCGACCCAGAGTGGCCTTTCGCCTTTGGTCAGTAGCGCGACTGAAAGCAGCCGCCCAACGCAGAGTTAGGCATCATTCGGTTGACGGCGTCAGCGCTCCGGCAAGCTCCTCGACGGCTGCGGTAGCTTGGCTGCACAACGCGGCGAATTGTTCTGAGTACGTAGACGGCTTCTCGTCCCGATTTAGGATCTTGTGATCAGCATCGACTCGGAGCGCAGATACCTTACGAAGGACCTCCGACAGACTGCCAGGTAGCTTGAACTGCTGCTCAAGCAACGCCAGCAGCTGGCTGCTGCTGAGGGGGCGCTTTGACTGATGATGCACAAAGTCGGATGCAGACAACCCCAACCTATTTTGGAGAATGTCCTTCATGGTCGCCTGAGAGAGTGCGTCGGGGCCAATGATCTTGTAGAGCTCGCTAGCGCAGTCGCAGAAGGACTTGTACGTTTGCTCAACTGGCGCGCGAAGGTGAACGTTCTCGAGTCGAGTGAAAAGCGCGCCGGGCGACACGATCGAGTTCAGAGATCGCATTGCGGCGATCAAATCGGCGATGGGGTCAGGGTACTCGACCCAAGATCCATCGTAGGTTCTGCCGAGAAAGGCCTGGAAGTTGGGATCGCTGGACTCCAAGTCTGGCTTTACCAGTTCATGGGAGTGCCAGTACCTTTGCTCCAACACTCCCATGTCAGCAAGATCCTTGCAGATCGCAGTGACTGCAATTCTTCCGTCTCGAAGTCGGCATTTGCCATACCTGACATACAGATAACGATCGTCAACATCTTCCCCACGTGCGTTGATCTCTCCGCCGGCGAGACTGTCACTAATGTCGTACAGCTCCGGATGATCAAAGTAGCGAGATAGAACCTCCTCGGAGAAGAAGATGAGTTCAATCTGCTGAGTACCGAGGTGCAGTCTTACAACGTACTCGGTTAGGTTTTGTGCCGGTAGTTCAGAAGCGTAGAAGGCCCGACGCAGCGCGCCCCTGGAGGGGAAGAAGATGTGGGTCGTGAATGGCCTCTGGGTAAAGCCACCACTAGGTTTGGCGGGGTCGAAGCTCAGCGCGACCAGCTTTACGTCACGATTTAGGGTGCCATAGCCCAGATGCGCAAGCTCCTCAACCGCTGCCAGTGCTTGCTCATGTGACACCGAGAGCTTCTCAGCAATGGTGCTCGCGCTGGCGCCGCCGTGGTTGGCGAACCATTCGGCGAGCCCTTCATCAAGAACAAGTGTTTGGAAGTCAGTGAGGGACATGCGGAATTGTGGTCTAGTACGTTTAATGAGCTAGGACGATCACTCACGATCACCATAGCACCTGACCACTTAGCGGTCGCTGACCAGCGTCCACTCCTGGCCGATAGCAGACGTCTATATTTGGCATAGATAGCACAACTTATTTCCCTCACAGGCACCCGCGACCATGTCACAAAAATGACATCAACGAGTCATCAGGGTGTCATATCACGACATTACCATCGCTGCAATTCAGATTCGTAATCAGGTCATCATTTTTGATTACGAATTCAAATCTGCCGGAGGTGTCATGATCGAACTACAGAATGTCTCAGTCAGTTATGGTGATGCGATTGCACTGTATCCCACCACTCTCAAACTCCATCAGGGACAGTTCACCGTATTGCTCGGATCTTCCGGCGCTGGAAAATCCACGCTACTTCGCTGTATTAACTCGCTGCATGCGTCGCAGCGCGGCACCACCATTGTCGCCGGCTTAGGAAATTTGACGAACTCGCGTGCATTGCGCATGCATCGCCGACAGACTGGCATGGTGTTTCAACAGCATCAATTGATTGGCCGACTGACGGCTTTGCAAAACGTTTCGATGGGCCGAATGGGCTACCACACGGCATTACGCAGTCTATTCCCCCTCCCGGCGAAGGATCAATCCATATGCCTGCAAAGTCTGGACCGAGTCGGCTTATTGCACAAAGCCTTAAGCCGTGTCGACGCATTGAGCGGCGGCCAGCAGCAACGCATCGGTATTGCCCGGGCTCTGGCTCAGCAACCTAAACTGGTGTTGGCTGATGAACCGGTAGCCAGCCTCGATCCTGCTACTGCAGAGCGAGTGCTAAGTCTGCTGCACCGCATTTGTAAAGAGGACGGGATTTCGGCGGTCGTCAGCCTGCATCAGGTAGACCTCGCTCAACGTTATGCCGACCGTATTATTGGCCTGTCCCATGGCCGAGTCATTTTTGATGCCGCCCCGCAGACTTTGGATCAAGCCAGTTACGACACGCTGTATGAACAAGTACCCCGTTCTTCTTTGAGCGTTCCACAAGACGCTCGAGAGGAACGGCTTATCGATACTTCATTTCCCATGCAACTTGCTACCGTAAAGGATTGATTATGAAAAAACTCGCATCCGCATTAATGTCTGTCTTGCTTGCCGCCGTCTGCAGCATTGGCCATGCATCATCCAATCCCGATCCAGAAACGCTCAAAGTTGCGCTGCTGCCGGACGAAAACGCATCGACCGTAATTAAAAACAACAAGCCGCTCGAAATCTATCTGGAAAAAGAGCTGGGAAAGAAAATTGAGCTGGTGGTTACCACTGATTACTCGTCAATGATCGAAGCCATGCGTCACGGCCGTATCGACATGGCATATTTTGGCCCCTTGTCGTATGTGCTGGCTAAGCAAAAGAGCGACATCGAGCCATTCGCAGCGATGAAGCAAAAGGGTAGCACTACCTACCAGTCCGTATTGATCGCCAATACTGGCGCCGGCATCGCCAAAATCAGTGATATCGTCAACAAGAATGTCGCTTACGGTGATAAGGCATCCACCTCCAGCCATTTGATTCCGAAGTCGATATTGGCGGAAAACGGTTTGAAAGCCGGCGAAAACTATCGCCAACACTTTGCCGGTGCGCATGACGCGGTGGCCATGGCCGTGCAAAACGGTCACGCGCAGGCTGGCGGCTTGAGTAAGCCGATTTTTGAATCCCTGGTTCAGCGCGGACTGGTCGATCCCAACAAAGTAAAAGTTCTTGCCGAATCGAAGCCATATCCGCAATACCCGTGGACCATGCGCAGCAATCTGAAGCCGGAACTGAAGGAAAAGATCCGTGCAGCCTTCTTGAATCTCAAAGATCCGGAAGTCCTGAAACCTTTCAAAGCCGATGGTTTCGGCCCGATCAGCGACAAAGACTATGACGTGGTGCGCAGCCTTGGCACACTGCTCAAGCTCGATCTGTCGAAGTTCTAAGTGAGCGACAGCATGCAAGCTGATTTTGGTTTGATTCTGGCCGAGCGCCAGCGCGTATGGAACCGCACGATACTGCAGTTTGCCGTTGTGCTGGCGATTGTGATCGGTTGCTGGTATTACGTCGGCCTATTTGATGCCGAGCGATTGAAGGATGGCATGCCAAGCCTGGTAAAAATTGCCGGCGAGATGTTCCCACCGAACTTCTCGCAGGCTGGCACCTGGGTCAAACCGGTACTGGATACCTTGGCCATGAGTATCGCCGGCACGGCAATCGCGGTATTGCTATCCATTCCCTTAGGAGTGCTCGCCGCGCGGAATACTAGCCCTCATCCACTCGTGTATCAAGCCACACGCGGCCTGTTAAACGCTTTGCGATCGATACCCGAACTGATCATGGGCATCCTGTTCGTGGCAGCCGTTGGCTTCGGCGCATTGCCGGGTGTTTTAGCCCTAGGCTTACATTCGGTTGGCATGATCGCCAAATTTTTTTCGGAATCGATCGAACATGCCGATCCGGCACCGGTAGAAGCCGCGCATGCAGCGGGCTGCACGCCATTGCAGGTGATTTTTCATGGGATCTTTCCCCAAGTGCTTCCGCAAATGGCCGATACCGCGATCTATCGATGGGAATACAACTTCCGTGCTTCGACCGTGATGGGCATGGTCGGCGCCGGTGGAATCGGGTTCGAGCTGATGGGCTCTCTGCGCATCATGCAATACCAGGATGTCTCGGCTATTTTGCTGGTTATTTTAGGCATGGTTACCCTCGTCGACGCCTTCAGCTCCTTCCTGCGTCGCAAGTTCAAATAACTCCCAAAGCTTACAAAGGTTTTTATGAAGCCCAAAGTCGTCCTCACCCACTGGGTGCACCCGGAAATCATCGAATTGTTGTCCGCTAGCGCCGATGTTATCCCCAACACCACACGGGAAACCTTGCCGCGTTCTGAGGTAATTGCGCGAGCCAAAGATGCGGATGCACTCATGGCTTTCATGCCGGACAGCATCGACAGCGCGTTTCTCGAGGAATGTCCAAAGCTGCGTGTCATCGGCGCCGCACTTAAAGGCTATGATAACTTCGATGTCAACGCCTGCACACGCCACGGTGTATGGCTTACGATTGTGCCGGATTTGCTTACGATCCCGACCGCTGAACTGACTATCGGCCTTCTTCTCGGTTTGACAAGGCATATGCTGGAAGGCGATAGGCAAATCCGTAGCGGACACTTCCAAGGCTGGCGGCCGACACTATATGGCTCTGGTTTGACAGGAAAAACGCTTGGCATCATTGGTATGGGGGCGGTCGGCCGTGCAATCGCCCAGCGCTTGGCTGGCTTTGAAATGAATCTCTTGTATTGCGATCCGATTCCGCTCAATGCCGAACAAGAAAAGGCTTGGCACGTACAGCGCGTCACGCTCGATGAACTGCTCGAAAAATGTGATTATGTCGTGCCGATGGTTCCGATGGCCGCAGAGACACTGCATCTGATCGATGCCACCGCGTTGGCCAAGATGAAAACCGGTAGCTACCTGATCAATGCATGTCGCGGCTCGGTCGTGGATGAGAATGCGGTGATAGCAGCACTGGCGTCTGGAAAACTAGCTGGATATGCAGCCGATGTCTTCGAGATGGAAGAATGGATACGCGCTGATCGCCCGCAGGCTATCCCCAAGGCGCTGCTCGACAATACGGCACAAACGTTTTTTACGCCGCATTTGGGATCGGCGGTCAAGGAAGTTCGGCTTGAAATCGAGCGGCAGGCAGCGATGAACATCATCCAGGCACTCGCTGGTGAAAAACCGATGGGCGCGATTAATCTGCCGTATCCGGGAGTAAAGGCGGCGTGATAGATCTGGAGCGTGTGGCGACGTTCATTGCCGTCGTCAAATGCGGGGGCTTTCGCGAAGCGGCGAAGCAAACTGGATTGTCCCAGCCAACAGTAACGCAGCATATCAAGCGGCTGGAGCAGTCTTTGCAGGCCCGGCTGATTGACCGCGCAACAATGCCGCAAAGCCTGACATTGGAGGGAAAGATTTTTTTCCCCTATGCGGAACAATTGCTCCGTACTAGCCATAAGGCTACGGCAGCCCTCCACAATAAAAGCCTGGTCGTTGGTGCAAGCTCCAATATCGGCATTTATCTTTTACAACCCTATATCAAGGCGCTCCAAGATAAATTAGCAAACAAGATCGATGTGAGGATCGGCAAAAATATCGAGATTGCCGCTTTGCTGGAAACGCTTGAAGTGGATGTAGCGGTAATGGAGTGGTGGGACTCACGTCCTGGGTTCGTCTCAACAGTATGGCGGCGCGAGAGGATGGTTGTCATTGTTCGCCCCGGCCATCCTTGGGCTGCCGAGTCGACCATTCCACTTAAGTGGTTAAAATCCCAGAACTTGCTTGGAGGCGAAGCGGCTACCGGAACTGGGCGCCTACTACAACAATATGCCGGTGCCGACTCGGCAGAGTTCACAGTGGGTATGCAGTTAGGTAGCACCGAGGCGGTCAAACACGCGGTCCACGCAGGGCTAGGAATCTCGCTTGTGATGGAAAGCGCGGTCAAGCATGAACAGGCAAGCGGATGGTTACATGCAATTCCGATTGAAGAAGATGTTTACAAAGATCTTTATCTCGTACATCGCTCAGAAACTTCGTTAAGCGGTCCGGTGGCAAGCCTTGCAGATTTGATTCTCCATTCTCCGGATTTAGGCTCAATAGAATATAAATAGCAAAACGAATGTCTGCTTCTGGCCGAACGCAGTCATTTGGAGCAGGCAATACTACTAGGCCGTTTCGATACAGCATTGCAAAAGCACGAATCAATCGCAGATTACGGATAACCGCGCTGAGATCTCAGGGCAGTGCAATGCACATTACCAGCACAGCCTGCTCGATGGAGATGTCTGGACGCCGGTTGGCAGTCAGCCAACGCAGTGCCTGCTCCCGTTCGGTGGCGGGCGTTTTCATCAGGCAGCCAGCTCTTCGCAGATTTCGCAGTGGATCACAAAGCCTGTCAGGTAAGGCAGGCCGCGCGGGATGCCGTACTGCTTGCTGGTCTGGCGGCCAATCGTCCAGCCCATCCAACGTTGGGTGGCGGCCTTGATCGCATCCTGCAAGGCTTGGCCTTGGTACAAGCCGTTCTGGACGTCGTCGGCAAAGTGGCGTCCGTGGCGGCTGTCGAGGAAGGTCCGCACCGATTCGAGGGGCTGGTACGTGGCGTCCGAAATGGTGTTCATGGCCAGGGGCCATGCGGCGCTGGCGTGTTCGTTCATCGTGCCCCAAAAACCCCAGGCTTCGTTCTGGGTGGTGGGGATCTGGTTGGTGGTCATGGTGTCTTCTCCGGGTTGATCGTTGCGACACCTGTAGTAACGCGCTGTTCGATTGAGAAGCCAAGCTGTTCCTGGCCTCTTTCTCGATCAATTTCGCTTACCCGAGACGGGCTACGTATCGGGCGTAATCACCGCCCTCGGGATTGACGTAGAGGTAAGGGCGTCCGGGAGCAGTGACCTCGACGCAGAGGTAGCCGTCGCCAGTGCCGCCACCCTTGCCACGCAGCCAGTCGCGTGACACCAGCAGGCTGCGCCCAAAGGCGTCGAATTCGGCAGGGGTGAGCTCCTTGGTCTCGGTGACGTAGACATTGTGCTGGTCGCTCCCGCCCGGTTCGCCGAGGTCGGCAGGTTTGCGTGCAAACGGTAGGCGGATGCTCAACTCTTCGACCTGGAGGCTTTGGCCTGCGAACTGCAGAGTGCGTGGGGTGCGTTCGATGGTGATGGTCATGGTGCTCATGGCGGTTTTCCTGGTTTGGCGTCGTCAATCACGACATCTGTATGAACGCGCTGGTGGGGAGAGAAGCCAAGCTATTCATGGCTCCTCTCGCCATCTTTTTGGCTTCGCCGAAACTCGCTGTGCTCGTTTTCAGGCGATGCGGTAGATCCGCTCGCCACCCTTCGGCTTGTCCGAGACGATGTTCAGGCCGAGCTTTTTCTTGAAGGCTCCGGCGAAGGTGCCGCGCACCGTGTGCGCCTGCCAACCGGTGGCGGTGCAGATCTGGCCGATGGTTGCGCCCTCGGGGCGTTGCAGCATCCGGATCACTTCGGCCTGCTTGCTGTTCTCGCGGGTGCGCGGCTTGACCCACGTTGCTTCTGCGGCGGTTACGGCGGCTTCCAGTTCGGGATCGCTCGCGGCCGCAGGCGCGCCTTCAGCGTTGGCGATGATCCGGTCGAGATTGGCTTCGAACTGACCGATGCCCTTCCTGTTCACGTCGGGACGCGGAATGCCCAGGGCGTCGTAGCCCTCCGCAGCGACAAACCAGTCGGTGCCGTCGGTGGTGATCAGTGCGCGGTTGAAAAGTCCGTCGAGCACCTTCTTGCGTGCGCCGCCTTTGATGTTGTCGGGGAACCAGTCGATCTTGCCGCTGGTGTGTTCAACCGCGTGGGCCAGGATCGCGTGCTGGGCAGGGGTCAGTTGAGTGGTGGTCATTTGCTGCTCCTTCGGGGTCGTTGATCGAGTGACGTGATGAACGCGCTGTTCGGGAGTGAAGCCAAGCGCTTCCTGCTTGGCTCCCGGCGTTCAATCGAGGAGGTAGAGGTCAGCTTCCGGAACAAGCTCCGTGTACCCGGCCCTGTGCAGGACGACGACCTTGCCGTCCCGCCGGCCTTGCACCAGGCCAACCCTGCGTTGGCCCTTGGCGTTGTAGTAGGCGACCTGGTCGCCTTTCTTGGCGGGTTGGTTGATGGTCTTGTTCATCGCGTTCTCCTTTGGTTGATCGTGCTGACATCCGTATGAACGCGCTGTTCCCGATGGAAGCCAAGCTCAATCCGCAGGAATGACGAACAAATGATTGAAGGTGCCCCGAAGGGGAAACATGGGTATTTCGATTCGTGCCTACGCACGCCACCGAGGGGTGTCCGATGCAGCGGTGCGCAAGGCCATCGCGGCTGGGCGGATCACGCCGGAGGCAGACGGAACGATTGATGCCGAGCGCGTCGACCGCGAGTGGGCGCGCAACTCCGATGCGCCGCGCAATGGCACGGCCGCCCGCGCGGTTAAGGTCGCCGTCCAGGAATCCAGCGGGGCCGAAAGAGACGGGCAAGCAGCCTCATTGGCAACATCCGCAGCAGGTGGCACGTCCTTGTTGCAAGCGCGCACGGTCAACGAAGTGGTCAAGGCGCAAACCAACAAGGTGCGTCTGGCCCGCCTCAAGGGCGAACTGGTGGATCGGCCACAGGCCATCGCCCACGTTTTCAAGCTGGCACGCTCCGAACGCGATGCGTGGCTCAACTGGCCTGCGCGCATCTCGGCACAGATGGCAGCCAAGCTCGGCGTCGATCCGCACACGATGCACATCGCCCTGGAGGCGGCGGTGCGTGAGCACCTGCAGGAACTGGGCGAGATGCGCCCAAGGGTGGATTGATGGACATGGACTACGAAGGCGCTGCCGAGATCGAACGCGCGTGGCGTGAAGGACTGACGCCCGACCCGCTGCTCACCGTGTCCGAATGGTCGGATCGCCACCGGACGCTTTCCAGCAAGGCGTCTGCCGAACCCGGGCGCTGGCGTACCAGCCGCACGCCGTACCTGAAGGCCATCATGGATTGCCTGTCGCCGACCTCGCCGGTCGAGCGTGTGGTGTTCATGAAAGCGGCACAGCTTGGCGCGACCGAGATGGGATCGAACTGGATCGGCTATGTGATCCATCACGCACCCGGCCCAATGATGGCGGTGTGGCCAACAGTGGAGATGGCCAAGCGCAACTCCAAGCAGCGGATCGATCCGCTGATCGAGGAGTCGTCCGCACTGGCTGAACTGATTGCACCGGCGCGCAGCCGGGATTCCGGCAACACCATCCTGGCCAAGGAGTTCCGGGGTGGCGTGCTGGTGATGACTGGAGCCAACAGCGCGGTCGGGCTGCGCTCGATGCCGGTGCGGTATCTGTTCCTCGACGAGGTCGACGGTTATCCGTTGGACGTCGAGGGTGAAGGGGACGCGATCTCGCTGGCAGAGGCACGTACACGCACGTTCGCGCGGCGCAAGATCTTCATCGTCTCGACTCCGACGATTTCAGGGGCATCGGCTATCGAGCGCGAGTACGAGGCCAGTGACCAACGTCGCTACTTCGTGCCGTGTCCGCATTGCTCCCACCGTCAGTGGCTGCGTTTCGAGCAGCTGCGTTGGGACAAAGGGCAACCGGAGACCGCTGCCTACATCTGCGAGTCATGTGACACCGCGATTGCCGAGCACCACAAGACATGGATGCTGGAGCACGGCGAGTGGCGCGCGATGATCACCGATGGCACGGGCAAGACGGCAGGCTTCCACCTGTCGTCGCTATACAGCCCGGTGGGCTGGCGTTCGTGGCGTGAGATCGCCGCTGCGTGGGAAGCCGCCGTCAGTAAAGAGTCGGGATCGGCCGCTGCCATCAAGACCTTCAAGAACACCGAGCTGGGTGAAACCTGGGTCGAGGAAGGCGAAGCACCGGATTGGCAACGCCTCGTCGAGCGGCGCGAGGACTACCCGGTCGGATCGATTCCTCCCGGTGGACTCCTGCTCGTGGGCGGCGCGGATGTCCAGAAGGACCGCATCGAAACCTCAATCTGGGCCTTCGGGCGCGGCAAGGAATCATGGCTGGTCGAGCATCGCGTCTTGATGGGCGACACCGCGCGGGATGCGGTTTGGAAACAACTGGCGGATCTGCTCGCGGAAAACTGGACGCACGCGTCCGGCGCGGCGATGCCGCTGGCACGGTTCGCCTTAGACACTGGGTTTGCCACCCAAGAGGCCTATACCTTCGTGCGGGCCAGTCGCGACCCGCGCATCATGGCCATCAAAGGTGTCGCGCGCGGCGCGGCACTGATCGGGAGCCCCACCGCCGTGGATATATCCAAGGGCGGCAAGAAGCTGCGCCGAGGCATCAAGGTGTTCTCGGTCGCCGTCGGCATTGCCAAGCTCGAGCTCTACAACAACCTGCGCAAATCGGCAGATGTGGCCGAGGACGGTATCACCGCGATCTATCCGGCCGGATTCATCCATCTGCCGAATGTGGACGCAGAGTTCATTCAGCAGCTCTGCGCGGAACAACTCATCACGCGACGCGACCGGAATGGCTTTCCCATCCGGGAGTGGCAAAAGATGCGCGAGCGTAACGAGGCGCTGGACTGCTACGTCTACGCCCGCGCAGCCGCTTCAGCGGCGGGACTGGATCGCTTCGACGAACGCCATTGGCGCGAGCTGGAGCGACAACTGGGGATGGCAGATCCGCCTGACCCCGTGACCACCACAACGACTGACGAGGCCACCCAACGCGGTGGCCTCGCTGTTTCTGCGCCCCGCAGCACCGGGCGACGAGTGATTAGGAGCCGCTGGCTCAGCTGACAGATGTGCCGATGAGGACACGATGACTTACACCACTACTGAGCTCGACGCGTTGAAGCGTGCGCTGGCCACTGGCGAGCGCCGTGTGAGCTTCGGCGACAAAACGATTGAGTACCGCTCAGTCGAAGAGTTGCAGGCCGCCATTCGAACTGTCGAGACAGAGATCGCCCGAAATTCAGGGAAAAGCCTCGTCCGTCAGTTGCGCGTCACGACCCGGAAGGCCACCTGATGAGCTGGTTCTCCAAACTTCGGCGCGGCATGTTTGGCGGCCCGTCGCCGACTTACGACGGTATCGGCGGTGGTCGGCGAGCGATTGCCTGGCAGGTCGGAAATCCTGGTGCCGTTGCCGCGCTGGCCTTCACCCAGAACGAGCTCCGCGCCAAAAGCCGCGATCTGGTGCGACGCAACGCTTGGGCGGCCGCCGGCGTGGAGGCATTCGTCGCCAACGCGATCGGCACGGGCATCAAGCCGCAGTCGATGCTCGCGGACAACGCACTGCGGGAAGCCATTCACGCCCTCTGGTGGGACTGGTGCAGCGATGCCGACGCAGCCGGCTTGACCGACTTCTACGGCCTGCAAGCACTCGCCTGCCGGGCAATGCTGGAAGGCGGGGAGGCACTGGTGCGGCTGCGCTATCGCCGACCCGAAGACGGTCTGGCGGTTGGCCTCCAGCTCCAGCTGCTGGAACCCGAACACTTGCCCATGACGATGAACCTGGAGCTACCTTCCGGCAACGTGGTACGGGCCGGCATCGAGTTCGATCGGCTCGGCCGCCGCGTCGCCTACCACCTGTATCGCTCGCATCCCGGTGATGGCGCCTTGGCGCCAATGTCCGGCACGGGTGGCATGGACACCGTGCGCGTGCCTGCCTCCGAGATCATCCACCTGTTCCGTCCGCTGCGTCCGGGCCAGATCCGGGGCGAGCCGTGGTTGGCGCGGGCGCTGGTCAAACTCAATGAGCTGGACCAGTACGACGACGCCGAACTGGTGCGCAAAAAGACGGCGGCGATGTTCGCGGGCTTCATCACCCGCCTGGCGCCCGAGGACAACCTCATCGGCGAAGGGCTGGCGGACGCCAACGGCGTGTCCCTGGCAGGACTGGAACCCGGGACCTTGCAGCTGCTGGAGCCTGGTGAGGACGTGAAGTTCAGCCAACCGGCTGACGTCGGAGCCAGTTATGCCGAGTTCCTGCGCATGCAGTTCCGGGCCGTCGCCGCCGCGATGGGCATCACTTACGAGATGCTCACCGGCGATCTGACGCAGGTGAACTACTCGTCGATCCGCGCCGGATTGCTGGAGTTTCGCCGCCGCTGCGAAGCGATCCAGCATGGCGTGATCGTCCACCAGCTCTGCCGCCCGATCTGGCGCGCCTGGATGGAACAGGCTGCGCTCGAAGGTGCACTCGATCTCCCGGGCTTCGTCGGACGCAAACGGGAATACCTGGCCGCCAAATGGATTCCGCAGGGCTGGCAGTGGGTTGATCCGAAGAAGGAGTTCGACGCGATGCTCACCGCAATCCGTGCCGGGTTGCTTTCGCGCTCCGAAGCCATTTCCGCCTTCGGCTACGACGCCGAAGACATCGACCGCGAGATCGCGGCGGACAACCAGCGGGCCGATGAGCTGGGGCTGGTCTTCGACTCGGACCCGCGCCACGACAAATCGCCCGTCAACGCCTCGGCGACCGCCACTCCGGCTCCGCCGCAAGAACCCCAGGACAACTGATATGCAGCTCGTACACCTGGCGTCCCGTCTCTACGGGACGCCGCTTCTCATTGCGCGTTCGAAACTGGACGTGATCCTGTCCGTCCTCGGCCCGCGCATCGGATTGCCCGAGATCGATGCTGCCGTCCCGCTTCCCACTTCGAAAGCCGGCACTGCGGTCGGGCAGCCCGGCATCGCGATCATTCCCGTGCACGGCACCCTGGTACGACGGGCGATGGGACTGGAGGCGGCGTCTGGCCTGACCTCCTATGGGGAAATCGCGGCACGCATCGACGCCGCGCTGGCGGACCCACAGGTCAGCGGCATCCTGCTCGACCTAGATTCGCCCGGCGGCGAAGCGGGTGGCGTGTTTGAGCTGGCCGAGCGGATTCGCGCCGCCAACGACATCAAGCCGGTGTGGGCGCATGCCAACGACTCGGCGTATTCGGCGGCTTACGCGATTGCAGCCGCCGCATCGCGCTTGACCCTGTCGCAAACCGCAGGTGTGGGCTCCATCGGTGTCATTGCGCTGCACGTCGACCAGTCCGTCAAGGATGCCAAGGACGGCGTCGACTTCACTGCGATCTACGCCGGCCACCACAAGAACGACTTTTCTCCCCACGCGCCGCTGTCGCCACAGGCGGCTTCCACCCTGCAGGCGGAAGTGGATCGGCTCTACGGAATCTTCGTCAGCCAGGTCGCGCAAATGCGAGCTCTGGACAGCGATGCCGTGCGGGCGACCGAAGCCAGCCTGCTCTTCGGCGAGGCTGCTGTGACGGCAGGCCTGGCTGACGCGGTGATGAGTTTCGATCAGGTCCTGATCGAGTTCTCCAACGCACTGGATGCGCAACGCCGGCTGACGACACCCAGTACGGGCGCCGCGAAGCGCGGCCCGCTCGCCCGTGCCTCGCCTGCTTCACGGAACGCACCCCCGCAGATTTCCAGCCAACAACAGTCTCATTTGGAGAAAACCATGACCGATCACGAACAGCAGCCCCCTCTGGACGAATCCGAGCCGGAGGTCACGCCAGACCCGGCAGACACCCCAGCGCAAGAACCCACCACCCCGCCCGTGTCTGCATCGCTCGTCGGTGCGCACGCCAACGGCCGGATCGAGGCACAAGCCATTGCCGAGATCTGCCTGATCGCAGGCACGCCACAGCGCACGGCGGAATTCCTCGCATCCGGGATGAACGAGGCCCAAGTCCGCCGCGCACTGCTCGAAGCTCGCGCTGAACAGCCGGAGATTGCCTCACGCATCACCGCCGATGCGGGAACCACCGTGCAGCCGGAGAGCAGCCCGGTCGTTGCCGCCGTCAAGAAACTCGCCACGAAGGAGTAAGCCATGTCTGCCATTCAGGAAACCAACAACCTCGGTGATCTCCTCAAGTACGAGGCGCCGAATCTCTATTCACGCGACCTGGCCACGGTTGCTGCCGGTCAAAACCTGCAGCTCGGCGCCATCGTCGGCCGCGACAGTACGACCGGCAAGCTGAAAGCGCTCGACCCGGCCGCCACCGATGGCACTGAGAACGCGGTCGGCGTGCTCGCCGCTGACGTGGACGCGACCCTGATCGACCGGGAAGACGCGCTGCTGATCTCCCGCCACGCCATCGTCGCCAGCCATGCCCTGGTGTGGCCGGTCGCCATCACCCCTACCGAGAAGGCCACTGCGATCGCTCAGATCGAAGCGCGTGGCGTCCTCGTCCGAACCGCCGCCTGAATTAGGAGACAACCATGCAGAACCCTTTTACCAATCCCGCGTTCTCGATGGCGGCGCTCACGGCGGCCATCAACATTCTTCCCAACCGTTATGGCCGCATCGAGGATCTCGGTTTGATGCCGGCCAAGCCGGTGCGCCAGCGACAGGTCATCGTCGAGGAGATGAACGGCGTACTGAACCTGCTGCCGACCTTACCGCCGGGCGCCCCGGGCACGGTCGGTGTGCGCGGCAAACGCACCTTGCGTTCGTTCGTGATCCCCCACATCCCGCATGACGATGTCGTCCTCCCGGAAGAGGTTCAGGGCATCCGCGCCTTTGGTTCGGAGACTGAAACGGAAGCCGTCGCGGGCGTCATCGCGCGCCACCTGGAGACCATGCGCAACAAGCACGCGATCACGCTGGAGCACCTGCGCATGGGCGCGCTCAAGGGCGTCATCCTGGATGCCGATGGTTCCGTGCTGTATGACCTGTTCGACGAGTTTGACATCACGCCGCAGACCATCGCCTTCGATCTCGGCAACGCCGGCACGAATGTGAAGGCGAAATGCCTCGCAACCCTGGCCGCGATCGAGGACAACCTCAAGGGCGAATTCATGAGCGGTGTGCACTGCCTGTGTTCGCCCGAGTTCTTCTCCGCGCTGACGGGCCATGCCAAGGTCGAGAAAGCGTTCGAGAACTGGCAGCAGGGTGCCATCCTGATCAACGACGTGCGCCGTGGCTTCACCTACGCCGGCATCACCTTCGAGGAGTATCGCGGGCAGGCCACCGATCCCACCGGCACCACCCGTCGCTTCATTGCGGCTGGCGAGGCCCATGCCTTCCCGCTGGGCACGGTGGATACCTTCGGTACCTACTTCGCGCCAGCTGACTTCAACGAGACGGTCAACACCATCGGGCAGACGCTGTATGCGAAGCAGGAGCCGCGCAAGTTCGATCGGGGTACTGACCTGCATACCCAGTCCAACCCGCTGCCCATGTGCCACCGCCCAGGTGTGCTCGTGAAGCTGACGGTGTGATGGTGCGCATCGAAGACTTCTACGACGCCGCTGGGCGGTCTGGCTTGCTGGTGGATGCGGAAATCGATGGCCACACTGTCGCTGTCGATTTCCGTTCGCCAGACGAGACCGTACTCGACGGGCTGGCCCTGTCCGCCGACTACACGATCCGCTTCCCGGCCTCGACACAGCCGAGCCTGGCAGCAGGGCAGACCGTGACGATCGGAGCCCACAGCTACCGCGTCCGTGATATCCGCAGCATCGGCGACGGCAGCGAGCGGCGCGCCGACCTCACGCGACTCTGAGGGACTCGGCATGAATTCGATCCGCGAGCAGATCCTGCGGGCGGTTGCCGCACGCCTGAGCAGCGCCGTCGCGCCCGTGCCGGTGCTGCGCCACCCAACAACACCGGTTACGCGCGATACCGGACCCGCGCTCTTGATGTTCACCGAAGGCGACGCCATCACCGCGCACGCCAACAACCGCGTCGACCGAACACTGACGATTCGCTGCGTCGCGGTGGCGCGTGGCGAGGAGGCCTTCGACGTCGCGGACCGGCTGATCGTGGCCGCACATGCTGCATTGATGACCGATGCCAACGTCACCGGCCTCGCGCTCGCGATCCGGGAGATCGATGGCGAGTGGGATGCCGAGGACGCCGATGCCGGCGCCGTCGCGTTGCCTGCCCGCTACGAGATCCGTTACCGCACCAATGCCCAAGACCTCACCCAGACAGGATGACCTTAATGACGCTTGAACTGATGAAACCCCACACCCACGCCGGAGTGCGCTATGCCCCCGGCGCGTACCTGGATGTCGACGAGGCCACCGCACGATGGCTGATCGACCACGCCGTCGCCCAGGAGGTCGCAGTGGCCGACGCCGCCCCGAAGCTCGCCACCCCCGTTCGTAAAGGAGACTGACCATGCCGTATTTCTCTGGACAAGGCCGTGTCTACATCGGCGCCCGCGACACCGCCGGCAACCCGCAAGGGCTGAACTTTGTCGGCAACGTGCCGGAGCTCAAGGTGTCGCTGTCGGTCGAAACTCTGGAGCACCAGGAGTCCACCAGCGGACAACGCCTGACGGACCTGCAGTTGATCAAGACCAAGAAAGGCGAATTCGCCTGCACGCTGGAAGAGCTGATCGCGGTGAATCTAGGCTTGGCGCTCTACGGCACGACCATCGAACAGGTTAGCGGCACGGTGACGGCCGAGGCACTGCCCAACCCGGTCACGGCGGGAAGCCTGTACCTGCTCGCCAAGCAGAACGTCTCCTCTGTGGTGGTCAAGGACGCCTCCGGCACGCCCAAGACGCTGCCCGTCGCCCAGTACAGCCTCAATGCCAAGCACGGATCGCTGGTCATCAACGACAAGACGACGGGCGGCCCCTACGTGGAGCCGTTCAAGGTCGACTACGCCTATGGCGCGGCCCAATCGACGGCGCTGTTCACCCAGCCGCTGCCCGAACGGTGGGTGCGTTTCGAGGGCTTGAACACCGCCGACAGCAACCGCGAAGTGGTGATCGACCTGTACCGCGTGGCGATCAATCCGGCCAAGGAGCTCTCGATCATCACCGAGGAGTTGCTCAAGTTCGAGCTTTCCGGACAGGTGTTGGCCGACACGCTCAAGCCGACTGCCGGCGACCTCGGCCAGTTCGGCCGCATCGTGCTGTTGTAAGGAGCCGTCATGACCCATTCCGATCTGGATGTGCTCGTGCCGCAGGCTCGGCTAATGGAAATGGCCGGGCAGCGCCTTACCATCAGCCCGCTGGTGGTCGGCGAACTGCCGGCGATGCTCAAGGCCGTGCGGCCTTTTGCCGAGCAGCTAACTGGCGAACCGGACTGGCTCGCCTTGCTCTGTGATCACGGCGACGCTTTGCTGGCTGCGCTGGCGCTCGCCAGCCGTCAGCCGCGCGAATGGGTGAACGCCCTGGCGCTCGACGATGCGATCACGTTGGCCGCTGCCGTGTTCGAGGTGAATGCCGATTTTTTCGTGCGCCGGGTCGCGCCGAAGGTCGGCGATCTGGCGCAGAGCCTGAACGGACAAAAGAAAGGTCTGTCGGCTGGATCGACGCCGTCGCCCGCCTGATCCGCAGCGGTCACCGCTACCCGGACATCCTGGGATACACGCTGGGCCAGGTGAACGCCTTCCTGTCGGCCGACGACCGTCTCGAATACGAGCGTCTCTCCATCCAGTTGGCGGTTATGACTGCCGCCGCCCAAGGCAGCCGCGACGGCATCCGTCAGTTGCAGGCCGAACTCCATCAGGGAATGCGCGATGAAGATCGATCTGGTCGCTGAGGGCCTGCTAGACCGGCGGCGTTTCAACGCTTGGCAGACCAATACCCACAAGGCGATCCACGCGGCAGTTGCCCGCGCGATGCGTGACAGCGGCAAGGATATGGCCGAACAGGTCCGCGGCGAGATGCGCGCCAGCTTCCGAACGGCCAGCCCCAAATTCCTGCGCTCCATGCACGCCAATGTGTTCGACCGCAAAACCAATGCGTTCCCGGCCCTCTACCTCGGCTCGAAGGTGCCGTGGCTGGGCATCCACGAGCTAGGCGGAACGATCCGGGGGCGGATGCTGATCCCGCTGTTGCCTCAACACCGGCGCATCGGGCACAAGGCCTTCGCCCGGGTGATCGATGCGCTGATGCGATCCGGGAACGCCTGGTTCATCGAGAAGAACGGCCAGCAGATCCTGATGGCCGAGAACCTTGCCGAGAACGCCCGGCCGCTCACGCGCTTTCGCCGCGCCGAGCGCGAACGCAGCGGCGCAAAGCGCCTGCGGCGCGGCCAGGAGATTCCCATCGCCGTGCTGGTGCGGCGCGTGAGCTTGAGAAAACGTTTCGACCTCAGCCGTGCGGTGCGGGTCGAGCTTCCCCGCCTGACGGCGGCCATCCGCAAGGCAATATCGAAGGTTTAAACGATGGCGAACAACCGCGCCCAGATCCTCATCACTGCAGTCGATGAGACCAGGCGAGCCTTCCAGTCGATCAATGGCAGTCTGTCGCAGCTGCGTGACCAAGCCGGCCAGGTCGGCGCCGTCCTGTCCCGCATCGGTGGGGCCATCGGGGTCGGGCTGGGCGTGCGCGAACTGGTGGAAGTTACCGACCAGTACAAGAACCTGCAGGCCCGGCTCAAGCTCGCAGTCACCTCCCAAGAGGAATTCAACCACGCCGACGCGGCCCTCTTTGAGATTGCTCAGCGCAACCGCGCGCCACTGGCAGAGACCGTCACGCTCTACGCGCGGCTGGCACCGTCGGTGCAGGCACTGGGTCGTTCTCAGGCGGACGTGCTGGCGGCCACCGATGCAATCGGCCAGGCGGTGTCGCTTTCAGGCGCGTCCAGCGAGGCGGCAGCCGGCGCGTTAATGCAACTCGGGCAGGCCTTCGCCTCGGGTCAATTGCGTGGCGAGGAGTTCAATTCCGTCATCGAGCAAACGCCGCGACTGGCGCAGGCCATTGCCGACGGCATGGGCGTGCCGCTGGGCGCGCTGCGGGCCCTGGCGCAAGAAGGCAAGATCACCTCGGAAGCGGTGCTCGATGCTTTGCTCAAGGAGAGGGCGCGTCTGGCCGAGGAATACGCGAGCCTGCCCGATACGGTCTCGGGCGCGCTCACCCGTCTCAAGAATGCCTTTCAGCGTGCATTCGGCGAGCGCGATTCCAATTCGGGCCTCACGGCAGGCCTTGCGCAAGCTATCCAGCTCGTCGCCCAGCATCTGGAACTTCTGATCGATCTGGCCGGTGTCGTGCTGGTCGCCGCCTTCGGCCGGATGGCGGGTGCCTTTGCAACCAGCATCGCCGCCGCCCGCGCGGAGGCGGCGGCGCGGCTGGCCAACCTGCGCACGCTCGAAGCCGAGGCTCTGGCGCGGGTGCGCGTGGCCGACGCCGCCCTGGCCCAAGCGCGGGCGCAAGGCCTCGCCACCAGCGCCCTGGTCACCGACGCGGCCAAGGCCCGGCTGCAAGCCACCGCCGCAAGCAGTGCCGTGACGCAGGCCGTCGCGTCCACATCGCTGCTGGGGCGTGCGGCGGGGTTATTGCGCGGGGCGCTGGCGCTCCTGGGTGGCCCCATCGGCTTGATCGTGACTTCGGTCACGCTGCTGGCGGGCGTGCTCTATTCAGCGCGCAATGCGGTGGTCGAGTTTGGTGGCAAGACCGCATCGATCAAGCAGATCGTTGTCGCCACCTGGGATCTGGTGGTCGAGAAGGTGGGCGAAGTCATCAGCGCCCTGGGGCGGCTGGTCGGTGCCAACGACCTCTCCTGGGCCCGCGTGCGCGAGGTGATGCTCGGCGCACTCAAAACCATCGGCACGGCGATCCGCACGATGGTCAATGGCGTCATTGGCGCGTTCAACGCGGTCGGCAGTGTCGCCGGGATCACGGCGGCCTTCCTGGTCGAGCGTTTCCGAAACGCATTCTCCGACATCGGCGATCTGGCGCAGGCCTTGGGTCAGGACGTAGCCGCTGCCTTCAGCGGCGACTTCTCGATGCAGTCGCTGCGTGCCGTCCTCGGCCGCCGACTTGGCGAGATGCGCGACTTCGGCAAAGAACTGGCGGGGACCGTGCGGGACGCCGTCACGCGCGACTACGTCGGGGAAGCTGCTCAGGCCATCGCCGGTCGCATCCGACCTGAGCAAACCCAACCCGGCGTATTCGGTCGCCCGCAACCACCGGCCAAGCCGGCTCCCGACAAGGGTGTCGAGGCCGCCAAGCTGGCCCTGGTACAGGCGCAGGCCGAGGCGGAATTCAAGATCCTCAAGGACGCACTGGATCGCCAGGCGCGGGAATTGGATGCGGCGCTCGAAGACCGGCTGATCTCGCTGAAGGACTACTACGCGGCCAAGACCCGGATCGAGCAGCAGGAGATCGATGCGGAAATCCGCCGCGCACAGGTGTCACTCATCGAGCAGCAACGTCTACAAAAAACCGGCAAGGACGAACCCACTCGCATCAAAGCGAAGTCCGAGGTCGCCAAGCTCGAAGCGGATCTCACGGTCCTCAACAACAAGCGCGCCGACGTCGAGGTCGCCAATGCCCGCAAAGCGGTCCAGGCTGAGCGCGAGTTGCGCGAGGAACTCGCCAAGGTTCGCGACGAACTGCTCGATCTCACCGGTACCGCAACCAGCCAGGATCGCCGCACGGCCATCGAGCGCCAGTACCAGAGCCTGATCGCGCGGCTGCGCGCCGAGGGTGACACCGAGGGCGCGGCCACCGTCGGGAGGCTGATCGACGTCAAAGCGGCGGCGGCCGATCTGGCTGACTACGAGCGACAGTTCAACGATGCGCTCTCGCGGATGCGTGCCTCCGAGGAGTCGATCAACCTGCAGCGCCAATCGGGGCTGCTCTCGGAATCTCAGGCCCGCCAGCAGATCCTCTCGCTGCACCGACAGACCGGCCAATCACTTGATGCACTGCTGCCGCAGTTGGAGGCGAGCGCCACAGCCATCGGCCCGGATGCCGTCGCCCGGGTACAAGCGTGGAAAAATGAAATCGCGCAGGTGAAGCTGGTGGTCGACGACGTGGCGATGGCCATCGACGGTGCGGTGCAGGACGGTTTCGCGCAACTGTTCCAGGACATCGGCAGCGGCGCCAAGTCGGCCAAGGAGGCGTTCGCGGATTTTGGTCGCTCGGTGCTGCAGACGATCAACCGGATCGCCTCGCAGAAGCTGGCCGAAGCCTTGTTCGGCAGCCTGATGGGGGGTGGCGCGGCAGGCAGTGCTGGAGGGCTTGGCGCGCTGATCTCGTCGTTCTTCGGCTTTGCGTCGGGGGGCTACGTGACCGGTCCCGGCACCTCGACCAGCGATTCGATCCCGGCGCGGCTCTCGCACGGCGAGTATGTGGTCAATGCCCGTGCGGTGAGCCGGCTCGGTGTGTCTTTTCTGGACGCCATCAACGGCTTGTCTGCCGGACCTCGTGTGGCTGGCGGGCGCTTGGCCTTTGCCGCTGGAGGCCTGGTACCCGAAGCCCCGGCGCAGCCGGCCCCGGGCCAGAACATCCGCATCGTCAACGTCATCGACCCGGCGATGGCGGCCGATTACCTCAACAGCAGCGCCGGCGAGCGCACGGTGATGAACCTCATCCAGCGCAACGCCGCGTCGGTGCGCAACATTCTGGGACGCTGAACATGGCATGGACTTCCGGAACGGCAACCAATGCCGCCGACCTCTTTAACAAACTGATCACCTTTCTGACCGCCGATGCAACCCTGGTCGCCGGGGGCGAAGCCTGGACGTTGCTGCGTCGCGACACCTTCGCGCTTGACGCCAAACGCGATCTGGTGGAGCTGCGCGGCCCAGGCTCCTCGGCAGGCGATGCGATCTATGTGCAGGTCTGTCTGTTCGCCGACGCGGCTGCACCCGCGTATTCCATCCGGGTTCTCGGCTCGCAATCGTGGCAAAGCGCCGTCTCGATCAGCACCCCGGAAGGCCAACCAGGCAGTCTGCTCTCGGGGGCCGGTTCGCTCGGCATCTTGCCGAGAATGCCGGTGTTCAACAGCGCGATCAGTTACTGGTTCGTCGCCAACGGCCGCCGCTTCATCGTCGTGGCGAAATCCTCGGCCTACTGGGGGGCGCTCTACGCGGGGTTTTTCCTGCCCTACGGCACGCCGTCGCAGTACCCGTATCCGCTCTTCATCGGCGCCAACACCTCGCGCGGCGACAACTATCAAAGTTCGGATCTCGATATCGCGGGCAGCGCGTTCTGGCGCAACGATGGTGAGTACGGCAGCTACAGCGCAGCTATCCTGCAGCCGAGCGGCGGCTGGGTCGGCACCAACCGCTTCGATACGAGCTACACCGGTCGCGCCTGGCCCTGGGCAATGTCGCAGGAGACCAGGAGGAACAGCGTAGGGCGCTACGACATGGGCAACCTCACGCAGTTGCCGAACGGCGCCAGTCCGCTACTGCCGGCCATCCTCTATGACTGCGGAACCTCCCGTCCCTTCAACGTCTGGGGCGAGCTGCAAGGCGTGTTCGCCGTGCCCGGCTTCGGGGTGGCCGCTGGCGACACCGTGACGGTGGCCGGCAAAGTCCATTTGGTCGTCCAGGCGGCGACTTCCACCAATGCGGCGCGCTTTGCCGCCATTCAACTGAACTGAGAACTTGCTCGAGGCGATTCAATGGCTTACATCACCGGCGCGTCGGCGGACATCAACACGCTGCTGACGGCGATCAAGAATTTTGCGGTCGCCAATGGCTGGACGGCCAACGCTACCGACACCTTTACGCTGACGTTCCCGACCTATGGATCGACCGGTGGCGCGGCCCACGCCGGCACGACGTCGATGATTTCCTCGGTCAGCAGCTCCGATGCGTACCGGAATCAGTCGGAAACCAGCTTGACGGCGAACCGGGCCGTGTTGTCCAAGAACGGCGTGTCCTACCAGCTGTTCGCGGTCAATAAAAAGCTCTACAAGAACGGCGTCAACGGCACCTATGCCTGCCTGGAGGCCTGGGCGTGCGACGGCTTCGTCGCTGGCACCGCCGCCAACCTACAGACCAACAATCGAAAGTTCGTGATGGTCGGCCCGATGGCCACCTCGCTCTACGCCTACCACCTGTTCTCGAGCGGAGACTTCATCCATGTGGTGATTGAGGAGATGCCAGGGCGTTTTCGACACCTGTCGTTCGGTTTCATCAACAAGTACGGCGCTTTTGCCGGAGGGCAGTACCTGACCGCAGGCTGCCCCATCGAGTCGTTCACGACAACGCCCAATGCGTTCAACACTTCAAATCACATGATTCCTTTCGGTGCGAACGGCTTGGGACCGTCGAGGGCATCGCTTGCATCGAACGGTTATCCGGGTAGTTATGTCAGAGCCGACATCGATGGTTGGACGGTCGGTTGGCGGCTGATCTCGACCGGCTCGTACACGACGGAACAGTTGGACGCCTACGGGTGCTCAAGCTACGCCAATGCGACCAACAACCGCGCGGGCTACATCGGGTCCGGGACCCAGAACTCCCTCAACACCCTGGCGCACGATCTGGCTTACCACTGCTCGCCGCAAAGCTACAACGGTCTGGCGCCGATGCTGCCATGCTACGTGGGCGTCAATCGCACGCCCTACGTCGGCACTTGGACGCTGCTCGGCGAATTCCCCGATGTGCGCTTCCTGAACATCTCGAACTTCAACCCAGGCGACGAGCTGACCCTTGGCACCGACGTGTGGAAGATCTTCCCACTGTGGAACAAGGCCTACACGCTCGGGGCGGAACCGATCAGCTACGACTACGGCTTGGCTTACCGCAAGGTGGTGTGAATGCCTGACTTTGTCGGAGCCTTCACGTCAGGCATTCTGGGCGGTGCAGCGGCCGCAGGAATGAACGCCCTGTGGGACAACGGTCGGCCCGCGTATTACGCGCCGACCACGGTCGTTGCGGCCATCGTCGTTGCCGTGGGCGTCATCACCAGCGGCCAGCCGTCGCCCGAGGCCCTGATCACTCGGGCGGGCGCGCATTGCGGCGCCTTCTCGGACGACTACTACTACCGGATCTACCTACAGCCTTCCCGGATCGAGTTCGGCAACCTGGTGATCCCCAGTACCAAGACCGTCGAGATCTGGAACGCTTATCCCGACCCGGTGACGATCTTCCAGCTGGATGGCGACACCGAGGGCCTGTCCCTGGGGTTCTTCCCGCCCACGAGGCTGCGGGGGCTGGAGGACATCTTCTACGACGTCACGGCGACGCTCGATGGGCCGAGCTTCGTCGATACGTTGCTGAGGCTGCATTTCTCCGCTGGCGGTACCCGAGACCTGGCGATCAGCTATGGCCGCGTGCTGGTCATGGGCCTGCTGCACGATTGGCAAGGCGGCTTCACCGAGCGGCTGGAATGGCTCACCGACGTGCTGACGATGCGCGACGGTGGTGAGCAGCGGGTGCGGCTGCGGACCGATCCCCGGCGCTCGTTCGAGTTCGACGTGCTGGAGTACGGCAACGGCGGGCAGCTTGATCTCTTGATGAACGTCTGGCAGTCGCGCGTCTATGCCGTGCCGGTGTGGACCGACAAGGCTTGGCTTGCGGCCGCCATCCATCCCGGCGACACGGTGCTGGCCGTGAGTACCACGGACCTGGACTATCACGCCGGTGGGCTTGCCATCGTCGGCTCAAGCGCTGGCGCCAGCGAGGCACTGGAAGTCCTGTCCCTGACCGCCGGGACGATCACGCTCAAGCGCCCGGCCTTGGGGAACTGGCCCGCAGGCTCCTGGATCGCCCCGGCCCGGCTAGGACGGTTACCCGCCCAGCAGACCGTGACCCGGCCAACGGCGGCGATCTCCCAGGCCAAATTGCGCTTCGAGCTGGAGGACCTGGCTTCGCCAGTGGCGGCGACGAGTTCACCGATTCAGTACCGAGGCTACGACACGCTGCTGCTGCATCCAAACCGGGTCGAGGACGTCAGCATCGACTATCAGCGACTCGCCGATGTGTTCGACGTTGAGACCGGTACGCCTGCGGTGATCGACAGCCCGAACCGGCCCTTTATCGTGCGCCGCCACCAGTACCTGCTGCCAGACCGCACCCGGCTCACTGCGATGCGAGGCTGGCTCGCGGCCCGTGCAGGTCGTCAGGTGCCTTTCTGGGTGCCGACGTGGGAGCGTGGCCTCGAAGTCGCTCAGCCCTTCACCTTGGATGCAACGGAAATTCCGGTCCAGGCCAGAGGCTTCGCCACCTACTACCAGGCCATGCCCGGCCGGCGGGACGTGGCCTTTCTGCACAACAACGGCACCTGGTTCTTGCGACGGATCACCGCTTTCGAGTTCGTGGACGGGGTCGTCGAGCGGATGCGGATCGACGCCGCGCTGGGTGTGGCCTGCGCGCCGTCCGATTTCCGGATCGTCTGTTTCCTGGAACTGGCCCGACTGGAGAGCGATGCCGTGGAATTTTTCTTCGAAACGGATCGTGTGGTTCGGGTGACTTTGCCTATTCGGAGCATCAACGGATGACCTATCAGAACCAAGAAAACAGCCTCCATGCCGGCCAGCCGGTCGAGTTGTATCGCTTCGCGCTGGGGACCACCGTCTGGCGCTACACGTCAGCGCGGGATGCTGTGACCTACAACGGCGAGAAATACATCTCGGCGCCGATCCGGCGCTCGGAGATCGAGCAGACGCAGGAATTCGGTCGTGCGATGCTGAACCTGGAAGCAGCACTCGACATTGGCGTCGTACAGTCCTTCATCGTGACCCCGCCCGATGGCGTGCTGTCACTCACCATCTTTCGTCAGCACCTGTCCGACCCGGGTACGGAATTCATCACCTGGTGGAAAGGGCGCGTCGTGTCGGTGGTGTTCAGCGGCATCACGGTGCAGATGCGCTGCGAGCCGATTTTTACGACGCTCAAGCGTTCGGGACGCCGGGCGAACTACCAGATCAACTGTCGCCACCCGCTGTACCACGGCGGCTGCAAGGTCAACGCGGCCGACTACAAGACGGCCGGCATCGTCGAGAGCGTGGCGGGGTTGGAGGTGACCGCCTCGGTCTTCCTGCCCAAGCCGATTGCCTGGTTCGTCGGCGGCCGGCTGATGGCCGCCGGGGCGCAACGGATGATCGTCGCCAGCTCCGGCGGTGCGGTGACCCTCTCAGCGCCGATTCCGGGACTGAAGGCGGGCGACGCCTTCGAGGCCTATCCGGGCTGCGACCACACGCTCGCGACCTGCGCCGCCAAGTTCGGCAACCAGCTGAACTACGGCGGCTTTCCTTACATCCCGGTAAAGAACCCTTTCACCGGGGACGCCATCGTTTGAGGATGTTCCATGTGGCAATACCTGATCGTGTGGGTGATCACGACGGTTCTGTCGTCGCTGCTCGCCCCGAAACCCAAGACCACGACGCCGCAACCCGGCGATGTCGATGCGCCGGTCGCCGCGACCGACAGCCCGATCCCGGTGCTATTCGGTACGCGCACGATCAAGCAGCCGAACTGCGTGTGGTTCGGCGATGTGCGGACAACGCCGATCAAGACCAAGGGGGGTGGAAAGAAATGAGCGAACAGCGCAGCAACCTTCAGATCGCCACCCACCTTGATGCCAAGGCGCTGGGCTATTGCAATGCTGGCCTGCGCCGCTGGTTTCCGCGCGACGGCGTGACTTTCGATGATTTTCGCCAACAAGGCGTGACCACTGGCTGGCTTCGGGCCACCGGGGATGCGATGGCCATCCGGCTGGCCGAGCACGTTGAGCAGCAGGCCCTTTCTATAACGAACGAGGGAGCCAAGGCATGAGCGGCGGCGGCAAAGGCAGCAAAAGTGTCACCGTCGGCTACCGCTACTACGCGGGAATGCATCTGGCGCTGTGCCACGGCCCGGTCGATTCGCTCAACAAGATCGTGGTCGGCGAGCGCACGGCGTGGTCGGGGGCGCTGACGTCCAGTGGCCAGATTGCCATCAACCAGCCCGACCTGTTCGGCGGCGACGACCGCGAGGGCGGCATCGTCGGCGCCGTCGATCTGGTGATGGGCAACGCCTCGGACGGTCAGAACGACTACCTCGCCTCCAAGCTCGGCGCCAACGTACCGGCCTTCCGGGGAGTAGTGTCACTGGTGTTGCGTCAGCCGCAACTGTCGGCGATGAACCCTTACATCAAGCCGTGGAGCGCCGAGCTCACGCGGATCATCCGGCGATCCGACGGCTCGCCGCAGTGGTACTCGGACAAGGCGGCCATCGCCGGTGACATGAACCCGGCGCACATCATTTACGAGTGCCTGACCGATCGGACCTGGGGCCGGGGCTACAGCTCGGCCGAGATCGACGACGCCTCGTTCCGCGCCGCCGCCGACACGCTTTACGCCGAGAGCTTCGGCCTCTCGATCCTGTGGGACCAGCAGCAGGATATCGAGGCCTTCATCGAGCGCATCCTGCAGCACATCGACGGTTCGATCTACGTGAGCCCCCGCACCGGGCTGTTCACCTTGAAGCTGACCCGCGACGACTACGACCCGGCGACGCTGCTGGAACTGAACCAGACCAACGTGATCCGACTGGAGTCCTTCGAGCGCACCTTGCCGGAGGAACTGGTCAATCAGGTCACGCTGTCCTATCACGACCGCACGACCGACAAGAGTGTGTCGATCTCGGTGCAGGACATCGCCGGCATTGAACGGTCCCTGGGGGAAATCAAGGATGCCAAGGTCAGCTACGAGGGCGTGGCCAACGGCGCCTTAGCCGCACGCCTCGCAATGCGGGATCTGCGCCAGCTTTCGTCGACTCTGGCGAAGATCACGCTGGTGGCCAACCGCACGGCCGCCAGCCTCAACATCGGCGACGTGTTCAGATTCTCCTGGCCCGAGCTGCGGATCGAGCAATTGATCCTTCGGGTCGCGCAGATCAGCTACGGGACGCTGGCCGACGGCCGGGTGCGGATCACCTGCGTCGAGGACGTGTTCGGCCTGCCCGATGCCGTTTATCTCGCGCCCGCCGAGAGCGGCTGGGTCGATCCCCGGCAAGCGCCCATCGCCGCGAACTTCGTGTCGTTGAGCGAACTGCCGTACTGGACAATTGTTCATGAGATGACGGGCGAGTCGGCCGCCGCCCAGGCCGAGATTGATCCGAATGGCGGGTTCCTGTCCGTGTCGGCGGTGCGCCCCTCAGGTGCGGCGATCAACTACGCGGTGCTGACCCGGCAGGGATCGGCGGTCTTCGAGAAGATAGGCGTCGGTGATTTCATCCCGTCCTGCGTGCTGGCGAACGACATCGGGCAAACCGAGACGGTGCTGAACGTGCTCTACGGGGTCGATCTGGATCTGGTCACGCTCAACACCTACGCGCAGGTCGGCAGCGAGTTGGTCGCCGTGAAAGCGGTGAATGTGGCCGCCAGCACGGTGACGGTGGATCGGGGCGTGCTGGACACGGTACCGGCGAAGCATTCGGCCGGCGCCCGGCTGTACTTCGTCGAAGATGGGCAGTTCTACAACACGAGCCAATACCTGAGCGGTGAGACGGTGCAGACCAAGGTGCTGCCCGCCACCGGGATGGGCGTTCTGGCAGAGGCGTCGGCGCCGACGATCAGCTACATATTCGCCAAGCGGCAGATCCGCCCCTATCCACCGGGGAAGTTTCGGGTCAACAACCTCGATTACAGCGTCAGCTACATCACCGGGGAGGTAACGGTCAGCTGGGCGCACCGCAGCCGGGTGCTGCAGACCGCCTATCTGGTGACGCAGGGGGAATCGAATATCGGGCCGGAACCCGGCACGACCTACACCGTGCGGATTTATGGCGAGGCGGGGACGCTCAAGCACACGGAAACAGGGCTGACCGGCACGAGCTGGACCTATCCGATGGCCACCGAAATCGCCGAGAGCGGCCTAAATCGCCCCCATGAAAAACTGACCGTCAAGGTCGAGGCAGTACGCGACGGCCACATCAGCTGGCAGGCCCAGCAAATCGACATCCCCGAGTGCCGGGGCTACGGGATGTTCTTCGGTGCAAGTTACGGGGAATGACACAAGGAGAATGACATGGCAGCACTGCAAGGCCCGAACCTGGGCGTGAACTACGGTTGGACCGCCCGCGAGTCGGGCTGGAACACCGGAATGGATGCCAACCTAAAGCTGCTGGACGCCGTGCTGCAGTTGTCGGTGAAGTCGCGGGCGCAAGCCACGCCGCCGTCCACGCCAACGAACGGCGACCGGTACATCGTGCCTGCTGCCGCCACTGGCGTGTGGGCAGGCAAAGCCAACCAGATCGCGGTGCGCATTGCCGATGCCTGGGAGTTCCACTCGCCCAAGATCGGCTGGCTTTGCTACATCGAGGACGAGGCCAAGCTCTCGGCCTACAAGTCCACTGGCTGGAGCGCAGGCATCGCCATCTGATTTCCCATCTTCGTACCCACCAGAAACCCGCCCACGAGGCGGGTTTCGCATTTCTGGAGACCGCAATGACCGAACCCGAACAACAACAGCCTGCGCTCGTCGAGAACATGCTCCTCTTGCGCCGCGAGGACTTCGACGAACTGCTGGACCGCGCCGCTGAACGCGGAGCCGAGCGTGTCCTGACCCACCTTGGCCTGGAAAACGGCCACGCCGCACGCGACATCCGTGAGCTGCGCGACCTGCTCGAAGCCTGGCGCGATGCCCGCCGCACTGCGTGGCAAACCACCGTCAAGGTCATCACCACAGGCATCCTGGCCGCACTGCTAGTCGGTGCCGCCATCAAGTTGAAACTGATGGGAGGCCCGCAATGATCGAGACACTGCTTGGTGGCCTCCTCGGCGGGGCATTCCGTCTTGCACCTGAAATCCTCAAATGGCTCGATCGTAAAGGCGAACGTGGCCACGAACTGGCGATGCAAGACAAGGCGCTGGAGTTCGAGAAACTGCGTGGCGCGCAGCGAATGTCGGAAATCGGCGCGGGTGCCGACGCGGCATGGAACGTCGGAGCCATCGAAACCATGCGCGAAGCGGTTCGCACTCAGGGCGAGAAAACCGGTGTGCGCTGGGCCGATGCGCTGAGCTCCAGCGTCCGCCCGGTCATCACCTACTGGTTCATGGCGCTGTACTGTGCGACCAAAACAGCAACAGTCGCCGCCGCTGTGACAGGTGGCACAGGCTGGGGCGTTGCCATCCTGTATGCCTGGACGGAGGCAGACCAAGCCCTCTGGGCCGGGGTGCTGAACTTCTGGTTCCTCGGGCGCGTATTTGACCGGGTGCGGCCGTGATCGAGGTGCCGAAGGCGGCCATCGAACTGGCCAAGCGCTTTGAGGGATTCGAGCGTAAGGTGAAGCGCGGAATCGAGATCACTGCCGTTCCCTATATCTGCCCAGCAGGGTTCTGGACGATTGGGTACGGCCATCTCTGCGATCCCAAGCATTCGCCGATCACGGAGGCAGAAGCTGAGGTCTATCTGGCGCGCGACCTGCAATCGGCACTCGCCGCGACGCTGCGCTACTGCCCGGTGCTGGCCACAGAGCCAGAGAGCAGGCTCGCTGCCATCGTGGACTTCACGTTCAACCTCGGGGCGGGGCGGCTGCAGACCTCGACGCTGCGACGGCGGATCAACCAACGAGACTGGGGTGCAGCCGCAACAGAGCTGCGTCGATGGGTCTATGGTGGCGGCAAAGTGCTGCCGGGACTCTTCGCGCGACGAGAGGCTGAAATTTCCTTACTGGACACCAAAGTGTAGGGCATCGAGTTTCTGCGGCGCGAATACTTCATGCATCCCATCGCTATTCTTTGCCGATCCCCAGAAGTCCTCAACTCCAGATCAGGCGCCAGGTTGCAACTCCACGCGCACTTCCCGTGGTTTACCGGCCCGCTCAACTGACAAGACCACAACATCTCCTACCTTTCGGTCGTCAAGCCGTGCGAGCAGTTTGGCGACATCGTCGACGGGAGCGCCGTCTATGCCTGTGATACGGTCTCCCGGCACGATGCCTTCGGGGCCAACGGTGATACCGCTCAGCCCCGCCTTTTGCGCCGCTGAGCCAGGGGCGACACGGAGCACAAACACGCCTTGGGTACTGGTCAGTGCCTGCAATCGGCGGTTGAGCTGCTCGTCTACCTCGATCCCAAGCGCCGGACGGATGTATTTGCCGGTCTTGATGAGTTGTGGCACCACACGCATGACCGTGTCCACCGGCACGGCGAAGCCGATCCCAGCCGATGCACCGGAAGGGCTGTAGATCGCTGTGTTGATGCCGATCAGGCGGCCGGCCGAATCGAGCAACGGCCCACCCGAGTTGCCGGGGTTGATGGCGGCATCGGTTTGAATCAGGTGTTCGATGGTCACTCCGCCAGATTCCCCGGGCAGCGATCGATCGAGCGCGGACACGATGCCGTTGGTGAGTGTCCAATCCAGGCCGAAGGGGTTGCCGATGGCGAACACCTTTTGTCCCACCTTGAGGTCTGCGCTGGTGCCGACCGGAACGGCGGGCGGGCGCTGGAAACCGACGCCGATTTTGAGCACCGCGATATCGTGGGCCGGACTCACGCCGACCAGCGCGGCTTGGTAATCGCGGCCGTCGGCCAGTTTGACAGTGGCCTCCGACGCCCCCTGAATCACATGAAAGTTGGTAACGACATGACCGGCGTCATCCCAGATGAAACCCGAACCCGTCCCGCGCGGCACGGAAAAGACGTTGCGCGTCCAGACATCTTGTACCAGTTGGGACGTCGTGATGTAGACCACCGATGCCCGGGATTTCTCGAACAGTTCGATGGTAGCCTGTTCGTCAGCGGCCAGATCGCCACGCGGCGTGACGGTGCGCTCAGCGGCTTGGCGCGGGCTGAACCAGGCCTCGATGGCGGGCAGGAACTGCCAGAACAGCATGAGTGCGGCAACGCACGCAGTGATGAAGAGCCACCGCCGGACGAAATGATCCGGAGCTGGGCGTTGTGGGTAAGGATCGTGGTAAGCCATGGCGGGGGTTCCTTTCGAGTGATTTAGCGCCAAAGGCCGCTCAGGCCCCGGCGTGGCGGGCGCATCGGGGCGAACGACCTTGGCGCGAGATATTCCGTTTGGAACGGCAGGGCCTGCGATGGCTGAGGCGCCAACGCCATCAGGCGCGCGATACGATCCTCTGTCGCCGGATGCGTGCGCAACCAGGACGGTTCGGGATTCCCCCAGCCGGGCAACAACCAGGCTCGCCACGAGCGGCTCACCCGCTCGATCTTCGCCAGCGCCGAGGCGAGCCCGTGCGGATCTCCCGTCAGCTCTACTGCCATCCGGTCGGCATCGAACTCTCGCACACGTGACAGACCCAACTGTGCGAGCAGTGCCAGTTGCGGCGAAGCGGCCAACAACAGTAAGCCAATCCAGTTAATTTCTGCTGCACCGACCAGCAAGACTGGAATACTGATCAGGAGCGCGACCTGACCCAACAACGCCAGCAGGTTCGTGAGCCGGCTGATCGAATCGGCCAAGCCCATGACACGAAGATCTTCTTGAGCGATGTGCGCGACTTCATGCGCCAGCACGGCTTGCAGTTCGCGCATACTCAGGCTGCGGAGCAGGCCATCGGTGAGGGCAATGGAGGCAAGGCGCCTGGAGCCGGTGGCAAAGGCATTGACGATGTCGCTGGGCACATAGTACGGAACCGGCGTGTTCGGCAATCCTGCGCGAGCTGCGAGCGCTCGCAGCAACGACCAGATTGCGGGGGCTTCATCAGGGCGCAAGGGACGGGCGCCATACAGACGCAAGGTCATCGCGGAGGCGGCGACAGGTTCGATCAGCAGGGTCAATGCGCATGTTGCCAGTGCCAGCCAAAGGCCAATCTCGCCGAACAGGATACGTTCGGCGATGAGGGCCGCGGCCGACTGGTTGGCTCCCATTGCAATCACGACGAACTCGTCGCCTGCCAGGCGCGCCAGGGTTTCCTCCTCTCGCAATGCGGCCTGAAACCGCCGGGCGATCTCGATGAGCGCCCGGTCGCCGATGGCGTGCCCCTGGGTGTCGTTGATCTCCTTGAAGCGGTCGAGATCCAAAAACAGAAGCGCCACCCGCTGTCCGTGGCGCTGGGCGCTCGCCAGCGCTTGCTTGAGCCGATCCAGGAACAACGCCCGGTTGGGCAGGCCCTGCAACGTGGTGGTGCGGGAGGACACGCCGGGGCTGAGCACCGTCGCGTTCATCGATCCGCAAACCATGGTCGCGTTGAGCGGCAACCCACAGGTGCGCGAGGTGGCCGATGACGCCGCGGCGCGGCTGGCTCGCGTGCGCGAACGCCTGGCGGCGGGATGAGGAACGCGGACCGGCGTCAGCGGCTCAGCACCCACTTCGCCAGCGTATCCAGCTCGGCCGGCGTCAGTCCCGGGTACGGCGGCATCGGCACCGTGCCCCACTTGCCGGCGCCGCCCGCGCGGATGTTGGCGGCCACCTGCTGCAGCGCATCGGCCTTGCCGGCGTATTTCGCCGCGACCTCCTTGAACGCAGGGCCCACGACCTTCTGCTCGACGGCGTGACAAGCGGTGCAATTGTTGGCCTTCAGCAGCGCTTCGGGCTGCAGCGACGCAGCGGTAGTGGGGGTTGCCGGTGCAGCGGTCTTCGGGGGCGGCGCGGCGGCCACCATGGCGGGTGCCGGTGTGGCAGCGGTGGTCTGCTCGGCGCCGTAGGTCTTGACGAGGTAGTCGACCATTGCCGGAATGTCCTCGTCGGAGAAGGGCGCACCGAACGGGTGTTTCATCTTCTTCACCGTGGCTTCCCAGTAGCTGCGCGGGGAGGTGGACGGCTGGTACTGCACATATTGCGCCGAATGACAGGTCATGCAGTTCTGCTGCACCAGCCGGTAGCCCGGCAGCTCGCTGGGCTTGTATGCGGCCGTCTCAGCGGGCAGCGTGATGTCCAGCGCGAAAGCGGCAGGCAGCGCGGCCGTCGCCGATATGATCCCCACGAGAACGCGCAGGCAGTAACGTTGTTTTGTGCTCATGCCTGTTCTCCTCATGCCGCGACGACGCGCGTGGTCTCGACGACGTTGCGCATGTAGCCGGCCGGGTTCCACAACGCGGACAGCGGCTGGCTTTGACCGATGCGGTTGACCGCGCGCACCTTCAGTTCATGAGCGCCTCGCTTGCTCGGCTTGAAGGCCACACTCCACTCGCGGAAGGAATACTTGCCCAAATCCTTGCCGAGCCGGGCTTCCGTCCAGGTGTGTCCACCATCGGCGGAGAAGGCGACTTCGGTGATGCCGAAGCCGCCGTCGAAGGCAATGCCGCGCACCACCGTCTCGCGCCCAACGCGCACCTTGTCGCCGTCGCGCAGGCTGGTGATGAACGAGCGCACGTTGAACCGGTTGATAGGCACGGTCTTGGCTGGCGCCTTGCCCGGCTCCACGCAGGCGCAGGCGTTGTCGGGAATGCGGTAGGCCGTACTCATCCAGAACCCGTCGAACGCCTTGTCCAGCACTTGAATGTCGGACAGGTGCTTGACCCAGTAGGTGCCGTAATGGCCGGGAACGATCAGCCGGACCGGATAGCCGTTGAGCATCGGCAGGTCCTCGCCATTCATCGCCCAGGCCAGCATCACCTCGCCGTCGAGCGCGTGGTCGACCGCGAGCGCCTTGACGAAGTCCGGGCTCTCGCCTTGCAGCGGCGGATGGTCCAGGCCATTGAAGCTCACCTGCACGGCACCGGCCTGCACGCCGGCCTTCTCCAACACTTTCTTCAGCGGCACCCCTGTCCAGCGTGCGTTGCCCATCGCGCCATTGGACAGCTGGCCGCCGTTGGCGCGCGGCGTGAAATGCCCGCGGCTGTTGCCGGAGCACTGGTTGACCGCCACCAGCTCCACCGGGTCGGCCAGACGCTTCAGGTCGTCCAGCGACAGCTCCAGCGGCGTGTTGACCTTGCCGCCCACGCGCAGCCGATAGCTTTGCGGATCGATCGAGGTGGGAATGCCGCTCCAGTGGTAGCGCACGAAGAACGCGTCGTTGGGCGTGATGACGCCTTCGTTGAAGACCGAAAACGGCGTCTCCAGCTGCGGCGGCCGGCTGGTCAGCAGGATCAGCGGGCGCTTCTGCGGAAAGGCCACCAACTCGCGCTCGCCATTGTCGAACGGCAACACGACGCGACCCGCAGTCGCCGCAAGCGCCTCGGCGGTCGGACCCATCAGGCCGGCACCGGCGCCGATGGCGCCCAAGGTCTTCAGCACACGGCGGCGCGCAGGCCAGGGGGGGATGTCGTCACGCTCCATGTTTGTCTCCTTCTTCGAGTAGATGGGAAACCGCGCCCTATCGGGCGCTCACCAGAACTGCATTCGACGCCTGCGCCGCCGCATCACCTTCGACCACGAGAATCTGCGCGACGGAAGGCGTTTTCGACGACATGGTGGTCACCGCGTCTCGCAGCGGGCCGATCACCGTGCCGTTGGCCGCCCCGACGGGGTTGGTCTTGAAACTCGCGATCGGCGAACGCTGGCTGCTCACATACACGTTGTACACCGTTTGCGGCTTGAGCTTGAAGAGGAAGACTTCCAGGGCGTCCACCAACCCCAGATTGCGCGCGACGACGAAGCCACGCGCTTCACCCGTCACGGCCTTGAGCGGGATGTTGATCGGCTCGCCATTGGCGCGCGGGACGAGATTGGCCGTGCCGGCGCCGCTTGGCGCGGCGTTGGACACGTAGACCAGCGCCTGCGGGGCCTGCCCGACCGGGATGCGGGCGATCACCCGATCGGTGGCGGTGTCGATCACGTCCACCGCGTCACCGTTTTCCAGCCCCACGTACATGCGCGTGCCATCGTCGGATGGCCAGATGCCGTGCGGTAGCGCGCCCACCGGGATGGTGGCCAGCAGCTTGGGCGTGGCGTCGGTGGTGTAGACCTTCACCACGTTCTCGCCGCCGATGGTCACGTAGGCCAGCGTGCCGCGTGCGGTCTTGGCGAACCCGAGGTGGTTGGTGATGAATCCGGTCTCGATCACGCCCTTGACCTGAAGCGTATCGGTGTCGATGCGGGTCACCTTGCCCACGTCCTTGTGCGTCATCCACACTTCCTTGAAGTCCGGGGTTAACTGCAGGAAGGGCGAGAACGGGCTGACCACCGGGATGCGCTTGATCACCTTGCGCGTGGGCACGTCGATCACGTCCACCTCCGGCGTGAAGCTGTGCACCACGAAGGCGATGTTCTTCTGCGGATGGAACAGCACCATGCCCGGCCCGGGCGCGGTTTCGATGCGGCCGACTTCCTTGAAGGTCGCGGCATCGATCACGGACACGTAGTTCTCGCCGCGCACGACCGCCCACACTTGCTTGCCGTCCGGCGTGAAGAAGGCTTCGTGCGGCGAGCGGCCGATGTAGGCGATGCCTTTGACCTGGTTGGTGGCGGTGTCGATGAAGGCCACCGAGTTGGAGCCGTTGGAGATCGCGATCAGCGTCTTGTGGTCGGGCGAGAACCCCAGGCCGTGGACGTTGAGCTCACCCTTGTACAGCGGCGACAGCACGTCCGGCCGCACGTTGCCGAGGCGAATCTGACCCAGCAGCGTGTTGGACGAAGGATCGATCACCGACACCGTGTTGGTGTTCTGATCGGCGGTGTAGACGCGATCAGCGGGGGCCGGCGCGGCCAGCGCGATGCCGCTGCACATCACCAGTTGCAGGGCGAGGAAGAGTCGTTTCATCATCGGGTTCCTTGTGTCGTTTCGGTTGAGTGGGATGGGTGCGCCGCTGCGGCCTTGGCGGCGGCATCGTCGGCATGCCGTGCAAGCCAGGCCTGCATCAGTCGAATCTCGTTGCGCTGCTCGACAATGATGGACAGTGCAAGGTTGCGCAGTTCCGGGTCCTTGGTGGACAGCAGCACAGCCTTGGCCATGTCGATGGCGCCTTGATGGTGCGGGATCATCATCACGACGAAGTCGTGGTCGGGGTTGCCGTTCATCGGGGCGGTACGCATGCCGTGGTCCATGACCGCCATCGCGTCGTCCATCAACTGGGCGAAGGACTTGGCGGTGCTGGCCACGAAGCTCGGCGGGGGCGGTGTCTGCGCTTCGGCCGCTGGGGAATGAGCATGCTGCGCCAGGGCCGGCAGGCTCGCCAGCATGGCCAGCGCCGCCATCGCCCACTGGCGGGCGGGTCTCGGTGATGTCATCTTGAAAGCGAGAGGCTGCATGGATCAGCTCGGTTGAAGTTGGGCGTAGACGGCCGTGGCGATGCGCGCCAGCTCGCCTTTGTCGATGCCGGCCGATAAGGCGTAACCGAACTTGCCGTCGATCCAATAGAACACATTGACCGGCCCCTCCTGCGCGAAGCGGAAGCCGGTATCCTGATTGGATGCTTGCTCGTTCGTGACGTACAGCGTCAGGCGCTGCCCCGTGGTGTCGTGGTACATGAACTGCGCCACCGGGCCGCTCGATCCGGGCAACAGGCGCCCGCCGATCAGTTCGTAGCCCAGTGCACCCAGCTTCGGGGGGCGGATCTTCGCGCCCAAGCGCTTGGACAGCCAGGCGACCAACTGGTCTTCCTGGTCGGCGCCGATCTCCACCGGTCGCCGCACGTCGGGGCTGTAGACCACGTGCGCGATGGCCGCTTGCCGCGGCAGGCTGCCGGCCGCCGCGTTGACGATGACCGCCGGCCCACGGGACGACTGCGCGAGCATCTCCGCGGTTTGCCATGCGCCGCGCCCCACCCAGCCGGCGCCTGCGCCGAAGAACACCAACGCAAAGCCTGCCGCCACGCGTTCGAGCGACCAGCGCGACAGGCGTGCACCCGCGTGGCGTGCAGCGGCGCGCGTACGCGGCGCCCGGGCCGCGTGCAGCAAGGTGTCGGGGACGGCTTCGTCCAGCACCGCGCCGTACAGCGCCTTGATCGCCTGTTTGTCTTGCCGGTAGGCCTGCAAGCGCTGCGCCTCCTGCGGGCGCTCGGCCAGGTAGGTTTCGATCTCGGCGCGCCGGGATTCGGGCAACAGGCCGTCGACAAAGGCATGCAGATCCGCTTCAGTGATGGGCAACGGGTTCATTTCACCACCTTCAATGCCGTGGGTTGGATGCGTCCCTCCATCACGCCGCGCAGGCGCGCGCGGCCACGCGACAGCCGCGACATCACGGTGCCCAGCGGCACACCGAGCGTGCGCGCGATCTCGTCGTAGCTCATGTCCTCCAGCGCCACCAGCAGCAGCACCTCGCGCTGCTCGGGCGGGAGCTGCCGCAGTGCAATTTCGAGATCTCTCATTTCGAGGCCGTCGGTCTGTGAAGCCCTGACCGGCGACGCCAGCGCTTCTTCGTCCAGCGGCACGGCTACCACGGCGGGCCGGCGGCGCTGGTCCACATGCAGGTTGTGCAGAATGCTGAACAGCCAAGCGCGCATGTCGCCGTCCGGCCGCCAGTTGTCGATGCGGGCCCAGGCCCGCTCCAGAGCGTCCTGCACCAGATCGTCGGCAGCGGCGTGGTCGCCGACCAGCGCGCGAGCGTAGCGCCGCAGGCGCGGCAGGGCCGCCACCATCAGCGCGCCCGCCTCGGTCAACGCCACGTCCTGGGCCTTCATCGCGCACCGACGCCGTTCGCTGCCGTCGCCCGTGGCTGCTCAGTAACTGGCCACTGACAGTTTCGGATCGATCTGCCAGGTTTCGTTGACGATCTTGGCGTCGCGATAGGTCAGAACGTAGCGCACCTTGATCGGCTGCTTGCCCTCGAACTGCACGTTGGCCGTCACGGTGGCGCCCTTGGGGTTGGCCGATTCCTCCACCTTGTCGATCGACACCTTCAGAGTCCCTTGCGACTTGGTGAACTTCTCCCAGACCCCGCGGATCGCGTCAGCGCCCGCGTAGCTGCCATCCAGCGGACCACCGACCCAGGTGAGTTGGGCGTTGTCGGCGTAGCCCCGCATCAGCACGGCGAGGTCGCCCGAGCCGATGGCCTGAAAGTGCGTCCTGGCATCGTCGGCGGGCGCGGCGAACGCCGTGCTGCTGAATAGGGTCACGAGGGCAAAGGCTGTTGCGGTGAGTGGCTTCATGGTCGGTGGTCCTTGTCGAAGGGTTGAAGAAATTGGGCTCGCATGAGGTATACGGGGGCGCGGGCCTGTTTATTCCCGCGCAACGCAACTTTGCTCCGGCGCGAGTCACCCCAGTCCATGGGTGACGGCTCTGTTCACGCCGTAGCCGCCGATCACCAGAAAGCCGAACAGCACCGCCGCCAGCAGCAGCGGCCTGAGCCCCGCCTGGCGGATGGCGCCCACATGGGTGCGCAGCCCGAGCGCGGCCATGGCCATCGCCAACAGCACCGTGTCCAGTTGCACCAGACGGGCGACCCACTGCGGCGGCAGCCACTGCATCGAGTTGATGCCTGCGGCAGCGATGAACAGCAGCGCGAACCAGGGAATCGTGATGCGGGCGACAGCACCCTGTCCTTCGGCGCGGTCGGCACGCGACAGCACCAGCAGAAAGGGCGCCAGCATCATCACGCGCAGCATCTTGACGATGACTGCAGTGGCCGCCGCTGACTCGCTGACGCTGCGCCCGGCCGCCACCACCTGCGCCACCTCGTGGATGGTCGAGCCCGCATACACACCGTAGGCCTGCTCCGACAGATGCAGGTACGGGTACAGCAGCGGGTACGCGAACATCGCCAGGGTGCCGAAGACGACCACGGTCGCCACGGCCACCGACACCTTATGTGCCTGCGCGCGCACCACCGGCTCGGCCGCCATCACGGCGGCGGCGCCGCAGATCGCGCTGCCGGCGCCGATCAGCATCGAGGTCTGCCGGTCCAGCTTGAACACTCGCGTGCCCAGTTGCACCGCCAGCACAAAGGTCAACGTCACGATGGCAACGTCGATCACCATGGCCGCCCAGCCGACGGCGGCGATCTGCTGGAAGGTGATGCGAAAGCCGTACAGCACGATGCCCGCGCGCAGCAGCCGGTTCTTGGAGAAATCGACCCCGGCAGCCGTGTGCGCGGCGATGGCCGGAAAGAACGTGTTGCCGGCCACGATGCCCAGCACGATGGCCAGCGTCAGCGCCGACAGGCCCCAGCGCCCCGCCCAAGGCGTCTGCGCCGCCACCATGGCGGCGGCGGCAAGTAGCCCCGCCAGCGCCAGGCCTTGCCACCAGGCACGCGTCCTCCAGGTCGGAGGCGCAGAGGTCGTGGCGGACAACGAGGTGGACATGGTCGGACTCCTTCACGGAAAACGTTGGCTGGCGCTTAGAGACCGCTATGAGCGCCGCGATGCACGTCAGCTTCCTGCATCTGGTACCATGAGTCCAATACATTCTTTTCAAGAAAACGTAACTTTAAGTTATGCGACTGAATCTTCACCTGCTGCGCGTGTTCTTCACTGTGGCTGAGCTGCGAAGCTTCTCGCGCGCGGCCGAGGCCCTGTTCATCAGCCAGCCCGCTGTCTCCAAAGCCGTGCGCGAGCTGGAATGCCAGATCGGCCTACCCTTGCTCGAACGTGGCGCGGGCGGCCCCAAGAGCGCCCGGGGCGTGCAACTGACGCCGGACGGTGCGGCGGTGTTCGAGCATGCACGGGGCATCTTTGCGCTGGAGCGGGCCGCGATCGAAGACGTGCAGGCGCGCGTGGGGCTGCAGCGCGGTCGCCTGCGGGTGGGGGCCAGCACCACCGTGGGTGCCTACTGGCTGCCCCAACTGCTGGCGGACTTTGTGCATCGCCATCCAGCCGTCGATGTGCAAGTGGTTCAGGGCAACACGCAGATGGTCTGCGAGGCCCTGCTCGACTGCCGCATCGACATCGGTCTGGTCGAGGGCGATGTGCACGACCCGCGTCTTGCAGCGCACACGTGGCGCGAGGAGCCGCTGTGCGTCGTCGCTGGCGTGCACTCGCCGCTGGCGCGCAGCCGACGCCTCACCGCCGCCACACTGAGCAGCGAGATCTGGCTGCTGCGCGAGCCGGGCTCCGGCACCCGCGACGTGGCCGACCGGCTGCTGCACGAACTCGCGATCCGGCCACAGCGATGCATAGAGATCGGCAGCAACGAAGGCATCGCCCGCGCCGTCGCGGCCGGCCTGGGGGTGGCACTGCTGCCGATGCGCGTGGTGCGCGAGCTGCTGGCGCTGCGTGAAGTGGCTGCCCTCAAGCTATCAGGCGCACCCAAGCTGGTCCGGCTCCTGTGGCGCGTGGAACTGAAGGGCCGTCCGCCGTCGCCGCTGGTGCTGGCCTGGCGTGAGGCGCTGGCGCGCCCGCTCGCGCACTGACCGGGCGCGAGCGGGCCGCTCTGCTGTCGTTGCCTTCAGGAGTAGTCGTCTGAGCTGCGCGAGTTACTGGCACCAGATCGCATTCACAAGCTGACCGAGCAGGAGTTCGTAGATGCCGTTTCCCGGGTGCACGCGATCCGAGACCAGGCCGTCAGGCAGGGATACGAGCACTTGGTCTTGCCTGACCGACCGCAGGCCGGCGACGACAAGGTGGAAAAGTTCGGCGAGTGGCTCTGACGGCAGCGATTCGCGGAACGCGATCCGCAGCGACGACTGCCGAAGTGGCTTATTGCTTCAATCGCCGATTCGATCTTAAAACCACCCTCCCGCGCCTGATCATCGCAGCGGCGCGTACGTGCGCTTGCCCGTTGCAGATGATCAGGTGGGCTGAGGGACATTGCTAATCAAGAGTACTTGTGGCGTCCCCTTGAAATCTACACACCAGGGCACCACATCGCAATTGTTTCCAAGCACCTGCAACGATTGAGCAGCGAACTAACGGTAGTGTGCGGTGGGCTGTGAAAACCGCCCAGCGAGACGTCTTCGCGCTCGACGAGTTGGCGGCCTATTTAAGGAAGGTCTGAACAACTCCGCCCCATTGCGCGACAATGCCTCACCGTGATCGGGGTGAGTGCGATGCAGCTGTCGTTCGGTGATGCCGAGGGTCTGGGGAGCCGCAAGCGCACGCGGCGCGAGGTGTTTTTGGCGGAGATGGAGCAGGTGGTGCCGTGGCAGGCGCTGCTGGGTCTGATCGAGCCGCACTACCCGAAGATGGGCCGTCCCGGTCGCCAGCCCTATCCGTTGGCGACGATGCTGCGCATCCACTTCCTGCAGCAGTGGTATGCGCTCAGCGACCCGGCGATGGAAGAAGCCTTGTACGACACGCCGGTGATGCGCCGCTTCGCGCAGTTGGGCGGGCTTGCCGACATCCCGGACGAGACGACGATCCTCAACTTCCGCCGGCTGTTGGAGACGCACGGGCTGGCCGAGAAGCTCTTCGAGCAGGTCAACGCCCATCTTCAGCGCAAGGGCCTGAGCCTGCGCAGTGGCACGATCGTGGATGCCACGATCATCAGTGCGCCGAGCTCGACCAAGAACAAGGCGGGCGAGCGCGATCCGGCGATGCACCAGACCAAGAAGGGCAACCAGTGGTTCTTCGGGATGAAGGCGCACATCGGCGTGGATGACGCGTCCGGTCTGGTGCACCACGTGGAATGCACGGCGGCGAACGTGGCCGACGTGACGCAGGTGTACAAGCTGCTGCACGGCCGGGAAGACACGGTGTGCGGCGACAGCGGCTACACGGGTGCCGAGAAGCGCGAGGAGCTGCAGGACGTGGACGCCGGATTCCTGATCGCGGAGAAGCCGTCGAAGCTGCGTGCGATGAAGAACGAGCGCGAGCGGCGCTACGCCGAGCGGTGGGAGCGCTACAAGGCCAGTCTGCGGGCGAAGGTGGAGCACCCGTTCCGGGTGATCAAGCGGAAGTTCGGCTACACGAAGGTGCGCTACCGCGGCCTGGCGAAGAACGCGGCGCAGGTGCTGACGCTGTTCGCGCTGTCGAACCTGTGGATGGCGCGCCGGCGTTTGTTGCCGACGACGGGAGCAGTGCGTCCGTAAGGCGGGGAAACCCGCCAAAAACCGCCCTGCACGGGCGAAATCCGGCTCGAAAGCGACGCCAGGCCGGCGCCACGATGCCGCAATCCGGGCGGCAGAGCGGGTTGTTCAGACCTTCCTTAGCTCTGAGCCGGAGGACGAGGACCGCGCGATCCTGGCCATCAGGGGAGAGCTAGAGAAGCTGTTGCCGAACCAGCAACTTGACTTCTACTGGTCGCCGCTCCGTGAGGCCTGGTACGACGACAGCGAGGGCGCATCTGAGGGAGCGCCGCTGGAGGTCATCCAGCACAAGAAGCAGATCGTTCTTTTCGGGCCTCCGGGCACCGGCAAGACATTCCGCGCCAAGAAGCTGGCGGAGCGCGTCATTCGATCTGCCGCCTTGAGCCAGATGGGGCCGGCTCTGTACTTCCAGTCTCAGTCCGTCATTGATGCGGCCATCCGGGAGAACGTCCACCGATTGCAGCTGCACCCGGCGTACAGCTACGAGGACTTCATCCGGGCGCTTCACATTTCCAGCAGCGGGGGCACCGAGTACCGGGCGGGCTACTTGCCCCGGCTCATCGAGGACATCGAGAAGAAGCCTCGCGCGGAGCGGCTGCCGCACGTCCTGATCCTCGACGAGATGAACCGTACCGACCTGAGCCGGATGCTTGGCGAATGCTTCTCGTTGCTTGAGGACCGCAACGAGACCATTGAACTTCCAGCCCGCGACGGTGATGGGGCTGCGATGAAGCTGCGCATCCCGGACGATCTCTACGTTATCGGCACGATGAATCTGATTGACCAGTCCATCGAGCAGATCGACTTCGCGCTCCGCCGCCGCTTCCTGTGGCTGCCGTGTCCGTTTGACGCTGAGGCTTTGGTCGGCGCCGCTGAGGCGCGGTGGAGGGATCTGAAATCGGGCCTGGACTGGGATCGCATCGAACCGGACTTCCGCAAGCTGGCTGCAGCAGCAGCGGCGTTGAACAGGGAGATCCACGACAGCCCGCTGCTCGGCGCCCAGTACGAAATCGGACACACCTATTTGCTCGACGTGGTCGTGTTCTTACGCAACTTCCTTGGCCCGCGGCCGACGCGCAAGCAGAACTACCTCTGGAACAAGAAGGGCGAGGCGCTTGAGCCGGTGGTACAGGTATGGAACCTATCCCTTCGCCCGCTGCTGGAGCAGTACCTCGCCGGGCTGGATGCGACCGCCCGCAACGCGGAGCTTGAGCGGCTGTCGAAAGTTCTCCTGAAGCCCACGGTGGCCGAGTGAGACTCGTCGCGTGCGATTGTTCGCCGCTCGCGCCGCAGCCGACTGCCGCTGAGGCTGCCTGGCTTCGCCGACTCGCGACCAACGCACGCGCGACGGATCTCGTGGTCCCGATTTCCGGCGAGCGCGACGAGGACGAGCCAGTCGTCTACTGCGCCTGGGATGGCACGTGGTGGGCCGGTCGATACGTTGGATCGTTGTCCTTTGAGGGGCACAGTCTGACCATCGAGCCGCGTTTCGGCCTGGTAACTCTGCGGAACTGGCTCTTCGAGGCAACGTCAGTCGTGTTGACCGACGCACCAGGAAAGCTGCGGGAGGACGAATCCTTCATCGCCCAGCTGCTGGCGTCCGTCTGGGCGCACGGGTTTGTCGAGGCAGCACGGCACGGGCTTCCAGCACTGCGCCGGGATGTCGCCACGAAGGGCCTGACGATTCGAGGACGACTCGATGTCCCGGCGTCGCTTCGGATGATCGCGGCAGGCAGCGGCCAAGTCGTTTCCATACGCTCCGAGCGATCGCTGGACCACGCTGCATCTGACGCCATCGTGGCCGCCTACGAGGTGCTTCGCCGCTGGCTTGGCGTACCAGACGAGCAATGGATGCCGGCACGCGCAAAGGAACTCATCCCGCAGCTGATGTCCGTCACTGGTGCCCGCCCGCGCGTGCCGACCAAGGCCGAGCTCGACCGGATTCGCTACACGCCGATCACGGCGGGCTTTGCGCCCATTGCAGAACTCTCCCGCCAGATTGCGAATCGCAGAGGCCTTGCCGCCGACGTCGATGCCAGTGGCGAGACCAAGGGGGTCTTGCTTGACGTGGCCGAATTGTGGGAGATGTATGTGCTCAGCGTGCTGCGCAAGGCTGCCGCGCCGCTGACCGTGACTCACGGCACCCGGGAGAAGGCCGCCACCAAGAAGATGCTCCATAGCGACGTCACCGGCCAGGGCTTGGGCACACTGATCCCGGACGCGATCCTCCATGCCGGAGGGCAGGTTCAAGGGGTGGTGGATGCAAAGTACAAGTCGCTGCATCCGTCCGCAAGCGCGCCGAATGGTCCGCAGCGCGAGGATCTGTACCAGATGGCCGCGTACCTTGGCCGGTTCATTCCTGCAGTCAGCAGGATGTCGTGGGGCGTACTTGCGTACCCGCTGGACCCTGCACGGCCGTCGATCCCGCCGGCCGAGCAGTTCAGCCCCTGGAGTCTGGATGGCGGTAAGAAGGTCGTCTTCACCTCCCTACCACATTCCGCATCCGAGGCGGTCACCAAGATCCGCGCATTGATCGCCCCGATGACCTCGGAACGATCTGTCTGGCGGGCGCAAGCCTAGCCGGGCATCGACTTGATGCGACAGTCCATTTGCGACCTGCGCGCCGGCCTCGCCGAAGTTTATGCCGGCCCCGGTCAACGCCCTCAATTCCCAACATTTCCGCTACATTCCTACCTCGATGTAGATGCCGGTTGGATTCCGTTTAGGACTCCACCACCAATATAAAGGCCAACCACTCTCGGTTGGCCTTTTTTCTGTGCGCCCGGCATGGGCGCACTCCTGTGGGTGAAAGTCCCACCGTAAGTTGATCACAGCGAACGAAGCGAAGCGCAACTGCATGAGGGCGACCGAGTGTGGGAAGGAAGCGTGGAGCGAAACTGGAGCAATCTTGATGCTCCACGACAATCTCAGCCGAAGCGAAAGGCGCTTTGCACCGCGCCCAGGACACGGTCCTCGAAAATCTTCGCACCGGGATCGGCCCCGCCTGCGCCGGCGACGACCATGAGCGGTATCAGGTGTTCTTCGCGCGGCGCGGCGTCGCGGGCACCCGGGGCAGTGATCCAGGCAGCGAGGCGTCGCTCGCGCTCGCGGGCATCCGGGTGGCAAACCGCCTCGGTGAGCCACTGGTCGAAATCGAGCCCGTGTGTCTGCGTCGCGCCCGCGCGCATCGCCGCCATCATCACCCTCATGTTGTGGTAGCTGTTGCCGGAACCGATGATGAGCACGCCCGCCTCGCGCAGGGGCACCAGGGCCCGGCCTGCGGCCAGGTGGGCGGCCGGGTCGAGATCGGCGCGCAGCGACAGTTGCACGCAGGGAATGTCGGCGGCCGGGAAAGCGACCTTGAGCGGCACGAAGACGCCGTGATCGAAGCCGCGCGTCGCATCGAAACCGCAGCTCATGCCGCCCTGGGTCAACAGGCTTGCCACCCGTTCGGCGAGTTCGGGCGCACCGGGCGCGGGCCAGGTGAGATGGTAGGTGTGCGGCGGAAAGCCGTAGTAATCGAACAGCAGTGCCGGCGCGGCCTGTTTCTGCACGGTGAAGCGCGGCGCCTCCCAGTGGGCCGAAATCACCAGCAGGGCCCGCGGCCGTTCCGGCAACAGTGTGGGCAGCATTTCCAGGAATTCGCGATGCCGAACCCAGGTGTCGGGCGGGTCCCAGTCCATGAAGAAGCAGGGCCCGCCGCCGTGGGGGATGAACAGCGTGGGCTGGCGCATCAGAATTCCGTGTAGCCCTTCGCGTCCGGCGTGTAGAAAGTGGCCGGGTCGGCGGGTGTGAGCGCGGCGCCGGTTCTGAGCTTGTGCACCAGGTCCGGATTGGCGATGAAGGGCCGGCCGAAGGCGACCAGATCGCCCTTGCCCGCAGCGAGATCGGCCTCGGCGCGCGCCGCGTCATAGCCGCCGGAGAGGATGGTGCGACCCTTGAAGGCCGCGCGAAGCTTGGCTTTCAGTTCGTCGCTCGGCGCCGGTGCGCCCATGGAGCTGTGATCGACGATGTGCAGATAGGCAAGACCCATGTCGCTCAAGGCTTCGGCCAACCGCAGGTAGAGCGCGTCCATGTCCGCATCGGGCGCCATGCCGTTAAAGGTGTTGTAGGGCGAGATGCGCATGCCGACCCGCTCGGCGCCGATGGCGGAAGCGGCCGCCCGGGCCACTTCCAGGGCAAAGCGCAGGCGGTTTTCGATGGAGCCGCCCCAGCGGTCCGTGCGCCGGTTGGAGGCGGTGTTGAGGAACTGATCGATGAGATAACCGTTCGCGCCGTGCAGCTCCACGCCGTCGAAACCCGCTGCGATGGCGTTGCTGCACGCCTTGGCAAACTCGCCGATGGCGGCTTCGATGTCGGCCTCGGTCATTGCCTCCGGCACCGGGTGAGGCTGCATGCCTGCACTGTCCGTCCACATCTCGCCGGGCGCGGCCAGGGCAGACGGTGCCAGCAGGCGCGCGCCCGCCGGCAGATTGGCCGGATGCCCCACCCGGCCGGTGTGCATGAGCTGCACGAAGATGCGCCCGCCGGCCGCGTGCACGGCATCCGTCACCTTGCGCCAGCCGGCGACCTGTGCCTCGGAATAGAGGCCGGGGATGCGCGCATAGCCCAGACCGTTGGGCGAGGGTGAAGTGCCTTCGGTGATGATCAGCCCCGCCTCGGCGCGCAGCGCGTAATACTTGGCCATCAAATCGTTGGGCACGTTGCCAATGGCGCGGGAGCGGGTCATGGGCGCCATGACGATGCGATTGGGCAGTGTGAGGGGCCCGAGGGTGAGCGGAGTAAACAGGATGGTCACGTGCGCTTCTCCTTATTGTGAGGTTGGAATCAGGCCTTCGGCCGCGAGTGCCGCCTGCACCGCCGGGCGGGCCGCGACGCGGCCGAGATAGGCACCCAGTCCCGGCCAGGGGGAAAGATCCACGTTCACGTATTTGGCCCAGCCGAGCACGGTGAAGAGGTAGGCATCGGCCACCGTGAAGTCCTCGCCCAGCGCATAGCTGCGACTGCCCAGCCGCCTTTCCGCCTCACCGATGCGCCGCTCGAGCTGCGCGCGGACGATGGTCTTCGCTGCGTCCGCAAACGCCGGGTTGAAAAGCGCGCCGAAGCCCTTGTGCAGTTCCGTGGAAATGAAATTGAGCCATTCCATCAGCCGGTAGCGCGCCAGGGTGCCGGCCGGCGGGGCCAAGCGCCTGTCGGGCACCCGGTCGGCCAGGTACTGCACGATGGCCGGGCCCTCGGTGAGCACCTCGCCGTCGTCGAGTTCCAGAGCCGGGACGTAGCCCAGGGGATTGATGGTCTTGTAGTCGCGGCCGGCTTCGGTCACGCCGGTCTTGAGATCGACACGCTCGAGGGCGAAGTCAAAGCCGCCTTCGCGCAGCACGATGTGGGGCGAGAGCGAACAGGCGCCGGGACTGTAGTAGAGCTTCATGATCCTCCTCCAGGTTCATTTACGGGAGCAGGTTTTATATAGTAACCTTCATAAGAGAACAAGAAGGATGGTATGCCGCCCATGGTTACTCCGAGGGAACCGATATGATCGACGACGACGCCCTGCCAGCCGAGGTGGAGAGCGCCGGTGGCAAGACCGCGCCGGTCGCGGGCCACCGCAGTTGTCCGGTGCGCGACGTGCTCGACCGCCTGGGCGACAAGTGGTCCACGCTGATTCTGGTGACCCTGTCGAAAGGCCCGCAACGCTTCAACGCCCTGGCGCGCGCCGTGCCCGACATCTCCCGCCGCATGCTCACCGAGACGCTGCGCAGCCTGGAACGCGATGGCCTCGTCTGGCGCGAGGTCACGCCCTCCACACCGCCCGCCGTGCGCTACGGGCTCACCCCGCTCGGCGCATCCCTCATGCCGCCGCTTACGGCGCTAATCCGCTGGGCGGAAGACAACCAGCCCAGGATCGCTGCCGCCCGAGCGGCCTACGATGCACGGGCCGGCAAGAACGGGCCCGACAATCGAGGGTGAACGAGGCCAGCCCGTCATCGTTTTTGTCGGCCCCAAACTGATTCCAGGAAGCGCTGCTACTCCGGCAGTTCATTCAGTTCGTAGCTGGTGCTACGCCCGCCGGCATTCGATTTCCGTAGTACGCCACGCATCAGCAGATCGTTGATGTCGCGCAGTGCCGTGTCCGGCGAGCATTTGGCGATGGCCGCCCACTTGCTGCTGGTGAGCTTGCCCTCGAAACCATCGAGCAATTTGTTCAACAACTTCACCTGCCGCTCGTTCAACGGGGTCGTCGCCCAGCGCTGCCAGAAGCGCGCTTTCGTCAGGACAGCGTCCAGCGTGTGCTGGGCCTGGTCAACCGCACGATGAAGCGTGTCGAGGAACCACGCAAGCCACTCGGTGACATCCATCGACCGGTTGTCAGGCACATCCCTGTGCCTGCCCCCTTCGGGGCTGCCGCGAAAATTTGCTCCCGGCAAATTTTTCTGGGTCCGCTCCAGGATGTCGTAGTAGGCATTGCGTTCGCGCTGGATCTGCGCCGACAAACTGTAGAAGCGTTGCGGGCTGCCATCGGCACGCGCCAGCAGCAGATCGCCAATGGCCCGGGCGATACGGCCATTGCCGTCATCGAACGGGTGCAAGGTGACGAACCACAGATGGCCGAGGCCTGCCTTGAGCAGCGGCGGTTCGTTTGATGTGCCATTCAGCCAGTCGAGGAAACGGCTGGTTTCATCTTCGAGGCGATCAGCCGGCGGTGCTTCGAAATGCACACGCTGCCGGCCAATGGGGCCAGACACCACCTGCATCGGCCCGCTGGTATCGTCGCGCCAACCGCCGACCTTGATCCTGGAAAGGCCGGAGTAGCCGGTAGGAAACAGTGCGGCATGCCAGCCGAACAGACGCTCACGCGACACCGGCACCTGACAGTTGGCGGTGGCGTCGAGCACCATCTCGACCACGCCTTCGACATGGCGATCGACCGGAGCGAGCGCGCCGATGTCCACGCCCAGCCTTCGGGCGATGGACGAGCGCACGGATTCGACGTTGAGCTGCTCGCCTTCGATCTCGCTGGTCTTGACCACGTCCTCGGTGAGCGCCGCGAGACTCGCTTGGTCACGCAAGGCCATGCCGACGTCAGTCAGACGCCCCATCAAAAGCCCCTGGGCACGACTGACTTCGACCATGGGGCCAGCCAACGCCGCCAGGTCGAAGCGCCAGTTCGGCCAGTCCGTGGCCTGCCAGATGTACTTGTAATCGCCGCTTTTCATGCGGAGATTATGAGCCGCAATCTCCGCATGCGCAAGTCAATCGCCGCGCGTTTTGCGGTGAATGTGAGCATCATTCGCCGCATGGTGGGTCGCCGCGCCCAGGAATGGGTGTAAATAGGTGTGTTATTGGCTGTGGCAACGGACGCGGGTTCAGTTCCCGTTTAGGGAATTGAACTGGCCACGGAAAGCAGACGAGGTTGAGTCCGTATTCCGACTACCAATCAGTCCGAAAAACCTGTTTGATCGTCCGCTGCCGACGGGCGTACCGGCAGGCTTTTCGCTCCGGTTCGCACTGGTTCGCAGCAACCCGCAGCGCTTCGATTCCGTACTTTCAATAGTCGTTTGGTGCGGGGTACCATCCCACCCAGCCCCCGCAGGAGTTCGAATCTTTCCGCACGAACCCGCAGGAACCCTCACCAGCCCGCACGGCCTGATGCCAGGCCGTTGATTTTCAACAAAACGGTCAGTTGGTCCGCGCTTGCGGACTGCGGACTTTCCGTTGGCCGGATATCTGGCTCGCCCAGATGGCCGGCGGTGCCGCCGACGTTGCAAATCGTCGGTACTTGTCGATATCTACCGACGAATCGGAACATTTCTCAGCTCGCCCTGATGTTGCCCCTGCTTGCTGACGCAGCTTGGAAGTTCTGGCTGCAATATTGCCCCCCAATCGCTGTGGAAGGTAGCTCCCTGGGCAAGTGCAATTGGAGGGGGATCACTCGTAGGGCCGTGTGACCCCCATCCTGCAGCCTGACCTGATTGGGTCAAGGCCGGGTTGTCATGCAGGCAGTTTGGCTGCAAGCAGTTCGACCTTCTCGATATTGGGCGGAGAACTGAGCAAGGTCGCGGCGTTGGCCATCAAGGCCGCGGCGATCTGGCCGTTCAGATGTGCTTGGCGACCTGCCTCATCGGCAAAGGCATCGAACACACCAAACGTCGAAGGGCCAAACTTCAATGCGAACCAGGCCGTGGTGCCGGACTCGGCGTTGGCGAGCGGCAGTGCGCTGGCCAGGAAGTCGGCAAGCGCAGCCTCCTGGCCGGGTTTAGCTTCGAGGCGAACAAACAGGGCGAGCTTGGTCATGCTGTATTCCTTTGGGTAAATGGAAAAGTGGGTGAAGGGATCGAAGAGACTGCAGTCTAAGTCTTCATGACAGACATCTCTATAGGCAATAATGACAACATTGATATCATTATTGCCATGAAACTCCACCTCCTTGTTTGTGATGGCGTGTTTGATCTGGGGCTTGCGGCGCTCACTGACACAGTGGGCTTAGCCAATGCGATGGCGGGCTCGCTGCCACAGACTCCCGCGCACATAGAGCTCACGCTGGTGGGCGTGCGGCGTTGCATCCGAACTGCGCAAGGCTTGACGGTCCCCGTGGTCCCTGCGCATGGTGTGCCCGAACCAGACGTCGTGCTCGTGCCCGCGTTTGGAGACAAGATGCCTGACACGCTCTCGGCTCGTCTCACACGCCCCGATGTGCTCGACGCGGTCGCGGCGCTACAGCAGTGGTCCACCGCTGGCGCGCACCTTGGTGCCGCTTGCTCCGGTAGTTTCTTGCTTGCAGAGAGTGGCCTGCTTGATGGGCATCGTGCGACGACGTCATGGTGGCTGGGGCCGATGTTTCGGCAGCGCTATCCGAACGTCACGCTGGACGAGTCACGCATGATCGTGAACTCGACACGCTTCACTACCGCGGGTGCCGCTTTAGCCCACGTCGACTTGGCCTTGCGCATCATCCGGGGGCGCAGTCCAGCGCTGGCGGCTCTAGTGGCACGCTATCTGCTGGTCGAGGCACGCAGTTCGCAAGCCGAGTTCGTGATTCCCGACCACCTTGCACATGCCGACCCGATGGTGGAGCGCTTCGAGTGCTGGGCCAGACGTCAGCTCGCGAAGGGGTTCTCGCTGGCCGAGGCGGCCAGCGCCGTGGGCACAAGCGAGCGCACCTTGGCGCGGCGGCTGCAAAGCGTTTTGGGCAAGACACCGCTGTCGTATTTCCAGGACCTGCGCGTGGAGCATGCCGTGCATCTCTTGCGCACCGGAAACGCGAGCGTCGACCAAGTCGCCGCACAGGTCGGGTACTCGGATGGGGTGACCCTGCGGGCCCTGTTGCGCCGCAAGCTGGGCCGGGGTGTCAGGGAGTTGCGACGCGGTGGATGACCAGAAGCGTTTGGTGTATGTACGGCTGGAGACCGCCGGGAAACTGACGCAGGCCAAACGGCGCATTTGGACCTGACAAAACTACTGCCCGCCACGGCGCGCAAGCTCCAGTTTGACCCCGGACAAAGTTTTGCTGGCAATGTCGTGGTTGAGCAAATCAATACCTTGATTGAGCAACGCTGTGCACTGACGATTCGGCGGCTCACCGACCCCGCCGCCGACAATGACGCAGCCGCCGAGCCCACCGTTTGAACTACCGTGCGGACACGGGTTCGATTCAGGGTTTGGGAATTGAACCGACATCCCATCGCAGACGAGTTTGATGCCCGTTTCCGGCGACTGAATCGCCCAGATGGCCGGCGGTGCCGCCGACGTTGCAAATCGTCGGTACTTGTCGATATCTACCGACGAATCGGAACATTTCTCAGCTGACACTGACCTGGGCCACCACGGTCTTGGTCGAGGTCGCCAGGCACGACTCCTCGTATGCCTCAATGTCGGCCTGCCGGTAGAGCACGCGCCCGCAGAGCTTCAGAAACTTGGGGCCGATCCCCGCGCTGCGCCAGCGCTCAAGGGTGGCCTCACTGATACTCCAGCGGGCAGCGAGTTGTTTTTGATTGAGGTGAGCGACTTCCATCTTGGTCTCCGTCCGAACGAGTTGGCAGGAGTCCATGAAGGCGCTGTTCCGGCCGCGAGCCAAGGCAATTCCAGGAAGTGCCGCTACTCGGGCAGATCATTCAGCTCGTAGCTGGTGCTACGCCCGCCGGCATCCGATTTGCGCAGCACGCCCCGCGTCAGCAGATCGTTGATGTCGCGCAGTGCCGTGTCCGGCGAGCATTTGGCGATGGCCGCCCACTTGCTGCTGGTGAGCTTGCCCTCGAAACCATCGAGCAGCTTGCTCAGCAATTTCACCTGCCGCTCGTTCAACGGGGTCGTCGCCCAGCGCTGCCAGAACCGCGCTTTCGTCAGGACAGCGTCCAGCGTGTGCTGGGCCTGGTCGACGGCGCGATGAAGCGTGTCGAGGAACCAGGCAAGCCACTCGGTGACATCCATCGACCGCTTCTGCGTCCTCTCCAGGATGTCGTAGTAAGCCTTGCGTTCGCGCTGGATCTGCGCCGACAAACTGTAGAAGCGTTGCGGGCTGCCATCGGCACGCGCCAGCATCAGATCGCCAATGGCCCGGGCGATACGGCCATTGCCATCATCGAATGGATGCAGAGTGACGAACCACAGATGGCCAAGGCCTGCCTTGAGCAGTGGCGGTTCGTTTGATGTGCCATTCAGCCAGTCGAGGAAGCGGCTGGTTTCGGTCTCGAGGCGATCGGCCGGCGGTGCTTCGAAATGCACCCGCTGGCGGCCGATGGGTCCGGACACCACCTGCATCGGGCCGGTGGCATCGTCGCGCCAGCCGCCGACGTTGATCTTGGAGAGCCCAGAATAGCCGGTAGGAAACAGTGCGGCATGCCAGCCGAACAGACGCTCACGCGACACCAGTGCCTGGCAGTTGGCGGTGGCATCAAGCACCATCTCGACCACGCCTTCGACATGCCGATCGACCGGAGCGAGCGCGCCGATGTCAACGCCCAACCTGCGGGCGATGGACGAGCGCACGGATTCAACGTTGAGCTGCTCGCCTTCGATCTCGCTGGTCTTGACTACGTCCTCGGTGAGCGCCGCGAGACTCGCTTGGTCACGCAAGGCCATGCCGACGTCAGCCAGACGCCCCATCAAGAGCCCTTGGGCACGACTGACCTCAGCCATGGGCTCGGCCAGCGCCGCCAGGTCGAAGCGCCAGTTTGGCCAGTCACTGGCCTGCCAGATGTATTTGTATTCGCCGCTATTCATGCGGAGATTATGGGCTGCAATCTCCGCTCGCGCAAGTCAATCGCCGCGCATTGTGCGGTGAATTTGGTCACCATTCGCCGCATGACGGATCGCCTTGCCCCAGGAATGGGTGTAAATGGGTGTGTTATTGGCTGTGGCAACGGACGCGGGTTCAGTTCCCGTTTCGAGAATTGAACTGGCCACGGAAAGCAGACGAGGTTGAGGCCGTATTCCGACTACCAATCAGTCCGAAAAACCTGCTTGATCGTCCACTGCCGAAGGGCGTACCGACTGGCTTTTCGATCGAGTTCGCACTGGTTCGCAGCAACCCGCAGCGCTTCGATTCCGTACTTTCAATAGTCGTTTGATACGGGGTACCATCCCACCACCACTCATCATTCCTGAACGTTCCGTAAAAGGCTGGCGAGCTTTGAGAAATCAATAGCGCCAGCCTTTTCTCATTCGAAAATCTTCCGAAACCATTGATTGGAATCCGGAAGCATTCGCAGGCGTTTGCCTGCCGCCCCGATTTATCCGGAACCGCGCCAGAGTCTACGGTCAATCATCGTCTCAGAAATCCCTGCCGCGCCTGGCAGCCCGGTGTACTGTCTGGTACTTCGCAGGCATTTTGCAGTACGCAAATCAGTCACGAGGTGCTCGACGACTTTACAAGGCGTGGGCTAATCGCGATGGTTGGCGGGTTAGGGCTGACGGTCCATGCCGGAGTTTCTTAGTCTTCGGCCGCGCACGCTTGCGACAAGCGGAGTCAAGCCTCGCGCGCGGCGGAAACCAGGCGGGAAGGCCAATTTTGCCGGGCCCGCCAGGCAGGCTAACCGGCAGGCCGCCGATTCCCGGTACTGCTCAAGGACCAGATTGAGCGCGCTCAGTGTAGGACGACTTTTACTCTCTACACTGAGTCCTCGAGAGGAATAGTCCCATGGCAGCTATCAAAAGAACTGCGCAAATTCCGCATTTTTCTTATTGAAGGCGATGGCCGATGTAACGGCCAGGGCCAGGGGTCGGCCAGGTGCAATTGACCCTCGTCTTCAATGCCCGACCATTGATTCGCCCGCGATTGCTGCCTCCCGTAGCCATTACCGCTTATTCAAGCGAAAGAGGAGAATGCAATGAGCAGATTCAATCGCCGGGATTTCCTGCAGGCGACTGGTTCACTAGCCGTGGTGGGTGCCCTTCCGGGCAGCGGCATGCTGGCACAA
>JAIXTG010000247.1 GCA_027484285.1 Oxalobacteraceae bacterium
GTTCTGGTCGGCCTGCTCAGCCTGGTCGCCGTGATCATCGGCCTGAATGGTGCGCGTTCCAAGAGTGCGGCCATCGACAGCTTCCGCGAGGTCTATGAACTGCGGGTGGTGCCCCTGCGTGACCTGAAAGTGATCAACGACATGTACGCGATCAACCTGGTCGACGCGACGCACAAGGTCAGGAATGGCAATTTCACCTGGGAAGAAGGCCGCAAGAGCGTGGCGGATGCCGAGCGCCTGATCCGGGAAAAGTGGAACGGATTCAAGAACCACCCGCTGGCCGAGGAAGAGCTGAAGCTGGTGGCCGAGATCGAGCCGATGCTGAAGACGACGCAGGTAGAGATCGAGGTCCTTAAGCAGATGCTCGAGCGCGAGGACAAGGCGGCGCTGGCCGCTTTCTCGGTCGACCGGCTGTACCCGGTGATCGACCCGATCAGCGGCAAGTTTTCCGAGCTGATCGAGCTCCAGCTCAAGCTGGCCAGCTCCGAGTATGTCGCTTCGCACGAAACTGCTACCCAGAACACCCTGATAAATATCGGCCTGATGGTGGCGGGCGTGACGTTCGGCCTGCTGCTCGGCATCTGGATCGTGCGTTCGATCACCCGGCCGCTGGACGAGATGCGCATCGTGGCAACAGCCGTCGCGCAGAGCGCAGATTTCTCGCGCCGCGTCGACTTTGACTCTGACGATGAAGTCGGCCAGACCGCGCGCGCCTTTAACCAGCTAATGCAGACCCAGCAGGATGCGATTGTCGCAGTCAACCGCACGGTCGCTGCAATGGCCGCCGGCGACCTGCGCCAGCGCATCCATGCCGACCTGCGCGGCGACCTGCTGGCAATGAAGGAAGCCGTCAACTCCAGCGCCGAGCAAATCGAAAGCACGTTTGGCGAGGTGATGCAGGTGGCGCAGGCACTCAGCGCGGGCCAGTTCTCTGCCACCGCTTCCCAGCAGCTGCAGGGCGATTTCCAGAAAGTGGTGACCGAACTGCAGGCGGCAATGACGGGCCTGCAGGCGATGATGGGCGATGTCGGCCGGGTGATGCAGCAGGTCGCCGGTGGCACCCTCGATGTGGAGGTGCAGGCTCAGGGACAGGGTGAGCTCGAGGTCCTCAAGCGCAACATCAACAGCTCGCTGCAGGCAGTGGCCAAGGCAATGCGCACGGTGCATGGCAACACCCGGCTGGTCGCGAATGCGGCAGTCGAGACCAGCAATGCCATCGGGCAGATCGCCGGCGGCGCGCAGAACCAGACCAATGCGATCAGCCAGGTGGCAGTCGCGGTCAAGCAATCGGCGACCTCGGTGGCCGATGTCTCGCGCAATACGGCACTGGCCAGCGACAGGTCACGCGACTCGATCAGCACCATGCGCAGCGGCATGGACAAGATGGAAGACCTGGTCGCGACCGTCAACAACCTCGGCGCCAACTCGGAAAAGATCAACAAGATCACCGAGGTGATCGAAAAAATTGCGAACAAGACCAACCTGCTGGCGCTGAATGCGGCCATCGAGGCTGCGCGCGCCGGCGAGCACGGCAAGGGCTTTGCCGTCGTGGCCGACGAGGTCGGCAAGCTCGCGCAGAGCAGTGCCGAGAGCTCGCAGGAGATTGCAAAGCTGGTGCAGGAGGCGGTGCACGAAATCAGCCGCGCGGTGGTGACCGTGCGCGACGTGAGCGTGGACATGGCCAGCATAGAAAGCGGCGCCGGCGAGGCAGACGCGATGCTGCAGCGCATCTCGGCCGCCCTCGAAGAGCAGCGGACCGCAATCGAGGAAATCAACAACAACCTCGGCAGCCTCGACCGGATCGCGCGCAGCAATGCGGCTGCCGCCGAAGAGATCACCGCGACGGTGGTCGAGCTGTCCAGCCTGGCCGACACCACGCGGCAGGAAGTCGAGCGCTTCCGTTTCTGAGCCCTCGCCGCGGGGTCTGTGCGCGGGGCCGCATGCTATGCTGCGGCCACAGCCGGACCCACCGGCGACCCGGATCGAGGAGACCCCTGTTGAAGCAGTTAATCGCGAGCGTGCTGGCCATTGCCGCCGGGCTGGCCGCCATTCCGGCATCTGCCGCCTGCCCGTCTGATGCCCAGGTAGACGCCTACCTGTCCGACTTCGCCCAGCGCCGGCAAAGCAGGGGCTTCGGCAACGACATCAGCTATGAAGACGCCGAATGCGCGAAACGCAAGCTCGGCCAGAAACTCGGCAAGGTGCTGGGCGATCCGGTCGGCTACAAGGCCGGCCTGACCAATCCGGCGCTGCAGAAACGGTTCGGCGTCAGCGGTCCGAAATGGGGCTACATGTACGACCGCAACCTGATTGACATCGTTGCGCAGGTCCCGCATGACTTCGGCGCGCGCCCGCTCTATGAAGCCGACCTGATCGTCGAGGTGAAGGACGGCGGGCTGGCCGACGCCGGCACGCCGCTCGAAGCGCTGGCGCACCTGGAGTCAGTCGTCCCCTTCATTGAATTGCCCGACCTGATGCTCGAGGGAGATTTCAGCGGTTCGAATTTCGTCGCGACCAACCTCGCTTTCCGCGGCGGCGTGCTGGGCATGGAATTGCCGGTACAGCCGACGCAGGCCTTCGCCGATGCACTGGCAAACATGACGGTGGTGATGGTCGACGAGGCTGACGGCAATCGCGAGCTCGGCCGCGGGCAGGGCGCCGCCCTGATGGGCAATCCGCTGAATGCGGCAATCTGGCTGGCTCGCGAACTGAAGCAGCAGGGCATCACGCTGAAAAAGGGCGACCTGCTCAGCCTGGGCGGTTTCTTTCCGCCGCAGCCGGCCCGTGCCGGCATGAAGGTCCGGATGCGCTACCAGGGCCTGCCCGGCGACCCGGAGCTCACGGTCGAGTTCCACTGAAAGATGTGTCGAGCAGCGCGGGTTTTGCCGCGCTGTCTCCAGCCCGGCGTACCCGGCGGCGGCGTATAACCCGTGGGTCACGCATCACTGACGGCGCCGCGCTGGCGCTGCCTAACTGGAGGGGATGATCGATGGCGCAATACTCTCGTTTCCTGCCCTGGGTGCTGACCGGCTTCGGCAGCGTCCTGCTGCTGCCGCTGTCGCACTGGCTGGCGCTGCTGAGCCTGGGCCTGTTCTTCATCGGCTGCCGCGACTACCGGCAGACCCGCCATGCAATCTTGCGCAACTACCCGCTCACCGGGCACCTGCGCTTCCTGCTCGAATACATTCGCCCCGAGATGCGGCAGTACTTCCTCGAGAATGACGAGGACGCGCTGCCGTTTTCGCGCAACCAGCGGGCCATGGTGTATGCGCGCGCCAAGCGCCAGAACGACAAGCGCGGCTTCGGCACCATCAAGGCGGTGTACGACAGCGGCAGCGAGTGGATCGGGCATTCGGCGGTGCCAAGGCATGCCGATCCCAAGTCCTTCCGGGTCACGATCGGCGGTCCGCAGTGCCTGCAGCCGTATTCGGCCTCTATCTTCAATATTTCCGCGATGAGCTTCGGCTCGCTGTCGCCGAATGCGATCCGCGCACTGAACCGCGGGGCGCAGATGGGCGGTTTCGCCCATGACACCGGCGAGGGCTCGATCTCGGCTTATCACCGCGAGCACGGCGGCGACCTGATCTGGGAGATCGGCTCCGGCTACTTCGGCTGTCGCAATTCGGCCGGCCGCTTCGACGCCGAGCGCTTTGCCGAGAACGCCAAATCGCCACAGGTGAAGATGGTCGAGATCAAGCTGTCACAGGGCGCCAAGCCCGGCCACGGCGGAGTGCTGCCCGCGGCCAAGGTAACTGCCGAGATCGCCTCCGCGCGCGGCGTGCCGCTCGGACAGGACTGTGTTTCGCCGGCTGCGCATAGCGAGTTCTCGACACCGCTGGAACTGATGGATTTCATCCGGCGGCTGCGCGAACTGTCCGGCGGCAAACCGGTCGGCTTCAAGTTTTGTATCGGGCAGCCGTGGGAGTGGTTCGGCATCGTGAAGGCGATGCTGGAGTCGGGTATTTGCCCGGACTTCATCGTGGTCGATGGCAGCGAGGGCGGTACAGGCGCCGCGCCGGTGGAGTTCAGCGACCACATGGGCATGCCGATGCGCGAAGGCTTGCGGCTGGTGCACAACACCCTGGTCGGCGTCGGGCTGCGCGACCGGGTAAAAATCGGCGCGTCTGGCAAGATCATCTCCGCATTTGATATCGCGCGTGCCGTCGCACTCGGCGCAGACTGGTGCAATTCCGCGCGCGGCTTCATGTTTGCGCTCGGCTGCATACAGTCGCGCAGTTGCCATACCGATCATTGTCCTACCGGCGTCGCCACCCAGGATCCCGAGCGCCAGCGCGCGCTGGTGGTGCTGGACAAGGCCGAGCGGGTGCGCAATTTCCATGAACTGACCGTCGAGGCGCTGGCCGAGCTGGTGGGCGCGGCCGGGATCGAACATCCGGGCCGGATCAGTGCCGACCACCTGATGGTGCGCGATGCATCGGGCATGGCAGTGCCGCTGTCGTCGACCTTGCCTACGCTGGGCGAAGGCGCATTGCTCGATGATGCGCAGCTGGCCAGACTGCCCGAACCTTTCCGCAGCCAGTGGCCGGCCGCCAGTGCCGCGCATTTCGAGCGGCGCGCACTGCCGCGCTGACCGGCGGCTGCGCCCGGCCATCCGGCGCACGGCAGCGGCATATTTATCGCTTAGTAAGGGCAACCGGGGCGCTGCTCAGCGCGAGCCGGCGCGTGCCAGCATCCGCACGACGGCCAGTGCGCCGGGTTTCACCATGACGCGAACGGTCAGGGCCTCGCCCAGTGTCTCGCCATCGGCCGCCAGCGGTACCGGCGTGGCCGACCGCAGGTCGAGCTGGCGAAAACGCAGGTGCCGCACGCCGGGCTGCCCGAGATGGCGGCCGGCCAGCATCCGCGGCAGCAGCCGCAGCACGCCTGGCAGCCCCATGCCGTCGGCCAGCAGCAGGTCGAGCAGGCCGTCGTCGATGCGGGCATCCGGTGCGATCGGCATCCCGCCGCCATAGGTCCGGGTGTTGAGCGTGCTGGCCAGCAGCACCGGGCCGGCATGGATCGCGCGACCGTCAACGACGGTGCTGAGGTCGAATTCGCGCAGCGCCATCAGTTCCAGCAGGGTTGCTGCCAGATAGCGCGGCTGTCCTGCGAGCCAGCGCGGTAGCGTACTGGCGTGCCGGTTGACTGCTGCATCGAAGCCGGTGCACAGGCTGGAGATGAA
>JAIXTG010000025.1 GCA_027484285.1 Oxalobacteraceae bacterium
CGCATCGCCGGATGCGTCGTCGACAGCGAGATCCGACAGGCGCCTGAAGAACAGGGTGAAGTCGACCCGGTTGGCGGCAAGCGCCCCCAGCAGCCGTTCGACCAGCGCCTCATCGCCATCCTGTGCCGTGGCCAGTCCGAGCTTGGCATGCCACAACGTCGCAAGCTTCGCGGCGAATGCGGGCTGGTAGATGCCCAGGGCATCATGCGCCTCGTCCACGTCGCCTATCAGCGGCAGCATGGCCTGGCCCAATGCAAAGCAGTTCCACTCGCCGATGCGTGGCTGCATCCGGTACGAGTAACGGCCTTGTCCGTCGGTATGGTTGCAAATGTGGGCCGGGTCGTAGGCTTCCATGAATCCGAAAGGCCCGTAATCGAGCGTCTGGCCGAGGATGGACATGTTGTCGGTGTTGAGCACGCCATGCATGAAGCCAACCGCCTGCCACTGGGCCACCAGTTCGGCCGTGCGGCGGGTCACTTCGCGCAGCAGCGCATGGTACGGCCGCTCGGCTCCTTCCAGCTCCGGATAGCTGCGACGGATCACATAGTCGGCCAGCGTCTTCAATTCCGGCTGGCGGTCGTTGTAAAACCAGTGCTCGAACGATCCGAAGCGCACAAAGTTTGCAGACATGCGCGTGACCACAGCCGTCGTTTCAGGCCTTTCCCGCATGGCGCGCTGGTCCGAGCCGATGACGCACAGGGCGCGTGTCGTCGGTATGCCGAGGGCTGCCATCGCCTCGGAGCACAGGAATTCGCGGATGGACGAGCGCAGGACTGCCCGCCCGTCGCCCATGCGCGAGTACGGCGTTCGTCCCGCGCCTTTCAATTGCAGCTCGATCCAGCCCTGCGGTTCTGCCGGCGCGGGCGTTTCCCCCAGCAGAATGGCGCGGCCGTCGCCCAACTGGCCGGCCCATACCCCGAACTGGTGGCCGGAGTAGACCGCGGCAAGCGGCCGGGAGTCTGGCAGCTCGGCGTTGCCGCTGAAGACGTCAACGAACAGCGGGTTGTGGAATTCGGCAGGATCCAGCCCGATCAGGCGGGCGGCATCCTCGCTCGCGCACACCAGGTAGGGCGAGGGCAGCGGGGTCGATTTCAGGCGCGTGTAAAACGCGGGCGGCAATCCGGCAAAGCGGTTGTCCAGCGGCAGTTCAGCCAGCCGGCGGGAAACGCATGTGCGGGAAGGCAAACCGGGCTGCAGGTCGGGCAAACTCATTGCGGGCTTCTGTTAGCATGCTTGACCACGAGACAGGCTTTGCGGAATTCAAATCCGCGCGGCGGGCTTTGCTGCCAAGCTGCGTTATGCGGTCATGGAGACGACCGTTATTGTGACAGAGAAGAGGAGAGCGCATATGAACGCACCTGCACACCTTGAGATCGCCTCGCTGCAGCAGCGAGTCAGCGCCGCCGAGTGGCAAATGCGCGTCGATCTGGCTGCCTGCTACCGGCTGGTTGCAGCGTTCGGCTGGAGCGATCTCGTGTTCACGCACATCACCGCACGGGTTCCGGGAGAAGGACACGAATTCCTGATCAACCCCTACGGCATGATGTTCGACGAGATTACGGCTTCGTCGCTGGTCAAGATCGACCTGCACGGGAACAAGCTTGATGATTCGCCTTTTCCGGTCAATCCGGCAGGCTTCACGATCCATTCGGCCATCCATGCGGCGCGCGAGGATGCCATCTGCGTATTGCATACCCACAGCCTGAATGGCGCAGCCGTGGCCGCACAGGAGGCCGGTGTGCTGCCCATCTCGCAGCCGTCGATTTTTGTGCTGAACAGCCTCGCTTACCACGACTACGAGGGGCTGGCCCTGAATGACGAGGAAAAGCCAAGGCTGGTGGCCGATTTCGGCGACAAATCTTTCCTGATGCTGCGCAATCACGGCCTGCTGACCGTTGGCCCAACGGTCGCTGATGCTTTCCTCAACATGTACCTGTTCGAAGCGGCATGCACGGTGCAAGTCCGGGCCATGGCCGGCGGGGCGGCATTGCGCCCGATTTCCGGGGCCATCATCGACAATGCGATGGTGCAGGCGAAGCAGGTCACAAATGCACAGTACGGCGCACTCGCGTGGCCGGCCCTGATGCGCAAGCTCGAGCGCACCGATCCCGGCTTTCGCACGTGACCGTGGCGCAGGTGCTGCGACGCAAGATAGAAAGCTGTTGACACCTAGTTAAGTCGGCACCAAAAATCACAGGCAATTGCTTTTAGAAAAATTTCATCGGAGACACCATGGCGCAGTACCCCGAGAGCCCATTGATGGGCCGCATGATGAGCCAGCCGCTGCTCATCTCTACCCTGATCCGGCATGCCGACCGCTACTACGGCAACACGGAGATCGTGTCCCGCCGTGTCGAAGGCGATATCCACCGCTATACCTACCGTGACTGCCACCGCCGCGCGCGCCAGCTGGCCAATGCGCTGCAGCGGCTGGGCGTGGGCATGGGCGACCGGATCGCAACCCTCGCATGGAATGGATACCGGCACCTCGAGGCTTATTACGGCGTCTCCGGCATGGGGGCGGTGCTGCACACCGTCAACCCGCGGCTGCACCCGGAACAGATTGCGTACATCGCCAACCATGCGGAAGACCAGTACCTGCTGTTCGACCTGAGCTTCGTCCCGCTGGTCGAGGCGGTAGCGCCGCTGTGCCCGAACATCAAGGGCTTCATTGCCCTGTGCGACCGTGACCGCCTGCCGGTCTCGGACAAGTTGCCGAAGCTGCTCTGCTATGAAGACCTGATCGGTGCGGAGTCGGACGATTTCGAGTGGCCGCTTTTCGACGAAAATTCTGCCTCCAGCCTGTGCTACACGTCGGGGACCACCGGCAA
>JAIXTG010000211.1 GCA_027484285.1 Oxalobacteraceae bacterium
CGAGAGCACCTATGGACGATCACGAAAACTTGCCGCTTAAGCCGTCAAAACGCTCAACTGCTCCACAACATCAACAGATGCACAGCACGGAAACCCGAGTTTTCAAAGGCCTTCCGCGCCTCCGATGGGCGGAAGATGTCGATTCGGGCCCTGAACTCGCTGCCGCTCGAGACAGCGCCTATTTCTGGTGGTGGATGTTTCTGAAAGAGAGTCGGGATTACCGTCGGGCACTGTCAGGTCGAACCGAAGAGCCGTTTGCGAGCATGGCAAGAGACTTTGGCCGACTTGGTAACGATTTCGACTATTGGTGGCTCACCAAAGGAAGGGAAATTTTTGCCGAACAAATGGCACTGCCTGCGGTACGCCCTCTAGAACATGGGGTACGCGTCAACCTCGATCAAATCAATCCCAAGCTGGTATTGGAGGTGCCGCTCACTATTCGGCGCGCCACGCTTCTTCGGCAGATCGGCAAACTATTGGATGAACATCACGAAGGGGCAAAGCTACGGGTATTCAAGCATGGAACCGCTAAGCGAAAGCTTTACGCGTCATCCCGCATGCGTCTACCGACCTTGAAAATTCTTTACGATGTGTGGCAAGCCAGAAAGGATGTACCGAATGGCGAGTGGCATGAAATCGGGGAAAAGCTACGACTCAGTCCAGCGTTCATTCCCTATGCGGGTGACAGCACGGAAGAAGTCAAATACAAACGGCGTTGCATGACCTTGGTCGTACAGCGCTTTCACCGAAAGGCCGAAGCACTGATTGACTTTGCCGCCCGCGGCGACTTTCCTCGGGTCAAATGATGTCCTTTAAAAGGACAATCAGACCAACTCGACGGCCCTGCGTTTCATGTCATCTGTGATGTCAATATATCGCTGGGTTGTGCTTATGTTTTGGTGTCCCGCTAAGCTCATCAAGACTCTTACGCCAACACCTTTTGATGCCAGGTTCGTGATGAACGTACGCCGACCACTGTGGCTACTGGCGCCATCAATCCCTGCTTTTAGATACAGATAGTGAAAGTGCTGCGCCAGCGTGTTGGGTGTGAAGCCCTCCCCTGCGCGCTTCTGCGTGTAAAACAGCTTGTGCTCGGGTTTTGTTTGGGGGAATTGATGTAGGTAGGCGTCAAGCTCTTTTCTGAGCTTGGCGTTGACAAAGACCACGCGACCGTGTCGCCCTTTGGTTTGGGCTGCATCGAGTCGAATTTCGTCACGCACGCGCCCACTAGTGTCAACCACATCCCCGTAGCGCAGATAGGCAACCTCCCCTACGCGCAGCCCCGCGTAGTGCGTCGTTAGCAGCATTGTCCTGTTGCGTAAGGCATGCGGACGAGTTGCGATGTGGTCGAGCACCCTGCGCAGCTCCTGTCCTGTCAGCGTCTTCGCTTGCTTCGGCATAGCGTTCCCCTCTCCTAACCAAAAATTGCCTATGCTCGCAGCGTAATTTCTTTATTTCTTTTGGGCGACCGAATTCGGCGGGTTTTGCGGCAGCCAAAAACCTTTTTATATTCAAGCAGTTATACAAGCAACGAAACAATCAAACGTTTCATACATTCTGTTTGGTTTTTCTATTCAGCTGAATTGATCGTTGAAATTACAGAAAATTCTAGACGCGCGAAGCGCCCCTATGCACTGCTTTTCATTCGCACAGCCATGTGCATGTGCGGCTTACTAGAAAAAAAGTGCTGTAGGGCTAATAGTGCGTCTCCGTGCGACAGATTTTGTATCGATGTACTAATGCAATCACAATTGGTCATTTATTTCGAGGTTGTTGCAACCAAGTGCGAAACTAGGTTTAATCAAAACGCACCAACCATTTCAAGCAATATTCTTTTAAAAAACAATAAGGGGATCGCATGAAAAAGCTTGTTGTCCTGCTCCTAGCTTGTCTGTTCTTATCATCGGCACACTCACATCCGCAAGACAATCTGTCTCCTGAAGAGCTGATGCACTACTACGTCAAAGTCTTCAACGAAGAAAATTTGACGGCATTGCAAGATGTCTATCACTTCCCACATGTCAAACAGATGTCAGGTCGACTGACTATCGTGGAAGAAAAGGACACGCCAGTTATTGATTTCAATGAGCTCAAGAAGACAGGCTGGAAGCACTCGAGAATTAACTCAGTGAAAGTGCTGGCTGAGGGATCCAATGCTGCAATGGTGGAACTGAATTTCTCACGCTTTAATTCGGAGGGAAAGGAGTTTCTCAATCAAACTGGGTTTTACTACCTGACAAAAGACGCTGGCTACTGGCAAGTGATGAGCCTAAGCTACACAGGTGCTTTGGCAGGAGTAAAAGCGAAGTAATGATGGAAAGCGAACTGACGTTCGCTTGCTGCTTCACAAAGCCACGCTTTGTTCGCCGCAAATTTTTAGAGAATTAATTGATGTCACAATTATCAGGAGGAACAAGACATATGACTGGTTTTGGAAGTGCACGACGGCTATGTACTCGCTATTCATAAAAAATATACGAGCAACATAACCGCCGCATCATGTCCAACAACTTAACTGGTTCCTTCGGACACGCTGTAAAGGGATTTTCTGAGAGACGGTCGTATTGAAACTCTCACCTCACACAAGCAGACGCTTGTCTATTTGAGGAATCCTGCGGCATCCACCTTTTGCGCACTCAACCTTTACAGCAGCGAGTACCAGGTGCGGGGTCATTAGCCGTCATATTACAACCCGCGTTTTTACCCTTTTTTTGCAAGTGGTTTATCTTGCTCTAACTTCTGGAGCTTTTTGTAATCCGCAAATAGCTTACGGTTCACCTTCGACGCGATGTTGAGAACTGCGTATGCAGTGCTTAATGGCATCACATCCCTCTTCTTTTTAACACATAGGCGCTTGAGGAACTCAACGAGCTGATATGACTGCTTGTTCGTTAAGTAGCTGGTGAAATTCCGCAGCAGCGCCTCCGCCTCGCGTTGTGCGATCAAGAATTCTGTGGGGATGCTGGTATCCGAGAGATACTTGGGTGTGATGCGTACACTGTTTAACCAGCGTTCGGTCGCTTGCTCAAAGCGGGCTTCCCTTACTCTCCCTTTGCTCAGATCATTGCTATTGCGTCTCATGCAAGTATTTAGTCGCACTGAGCACAACCCAAAAATTTCTTTCGTTCTTGTCGCGATTTAGCCGCAATCTGCGCGCTTTGTGCAAATTCTGGTCGGCGGTTTAAAGGGGCCGACCATAAATTATGTGTGCTGTTTAAATTTACGGAGGGCACACATGAGCACACTCACAACGCTGAAATTCACATCAATTAAAAAGCCAACGCAACAGCCTGCAGTCGTGCAACGGCGAGCGAAGCTGTCGAAAAAACTGTTTGAACAAATCGAGCTAGCCAAGGCGCAGCGTGATGGTCGGTCCTACAACCCCACTCGACTGCGGCGTTTCAAGAGCGTCGAAACGGGCATCTCACAGATGATCGAGGCACCCAAGCGTATCAAGCCATGGTGGTGGACTGGGCAAGACGGACAGGTTTATCTAACGATCTTCTACGGAAGCCGTTCTATTTCCTTTGGAAAAGGCAAGGCAGCAATTGAGGTGGGATCCAACGCTGATTTGCTTGCCGCACTTGAGACCGTGAAAAAAGCGGTCGAGGTGGGCGAGCTTGACCACGAAATTGAAGCAGTCAGTGGCGCACTCAAAGCGAATTTCAAGCAATAGCAGCCATAGCTGGCTTGGCTAAATAAGGGAAAGGAGACTAACGTGCGTTTTAATGAATTTTCCCCTGCTGAGCCAGCGTTGAAGCACCAAGCACTACCAAAGAAGAACACCACATCACCACTACAAGGGCCACCGACGGGATCGGCCGAGACAACGGTTCAACCTCGTGCGCTACTTCGCCACAAGGCTCAAAACAAGCTTACTGCTCAAATCACCAAGAGCGCTCAAAATTTCACACCAACGCAGGATGATCTGGTGATCGCTTTTACGAAATTTTCGGACGCGCAGCGCAAAGCCGATGCGGAATTCGAGGAAAAGCACACCGCCACTGCAGCGTCAGCGTCAGCGTCAGCGTCAGCGTCAGCGTCAGCGTCAAAAAATAAAGGCTAACCTTGAACATGTCCTTTAAAAGGACAATTTCTCCAATGGTTCGTTACCGTCGGCTCTGGAGCAGACCAATATTCATTTCTGCCGACAGCTCCGAAGCATAGAATTGTTCGATCATCTGTACAGAGGTTCTCGCATTTCTTGCTAACGTCAACAGGTCGATACCTTTTCCATATAGCAGCCGAAACATGATCGCGGTATGCCTGAGGCTATACAGCGTTCGTTGCTGTCCCATTTTGCCCGTTCGTAGACCTGCGGCAACCAA
>JAIXTG010000152.1 GCA_027484285.1 Oxalobacteraceae bacterium
CAAGCGAAAGAGGAGAATGCAATGAGCAGATTCAATCGCCGGGATTTCCTGCAGGCGACTGGTTCACTAGCCGTGGTGGGTGCCCTTCCGGGCAGCGGCATGCTGGCACAACTCGCACATGCGGCCGACCCGGTCAAACTCGGACTGCTGCATTCACTGAGCGGCACCATCGCCATCGCCGAGGCCGCCCTCGTCGATGCGGAAAAAATGGCCATCGAGGAAATCAATGCCGCTGGCGGTGTGCTTGGCAGGCCGATCCAAGCGGTCATCGAAGACGGCGCTTCCGACTGGCCAACATTCGCAGAGAAGACGCGCAAGCTGCTACAGCGTGACAAGGTGGCGGCCATCGTCGGCTGCTACACATCGGCATCGCGCAAGGCAGTGCTTCCGGCGCTGGACCAGGGGAAAGGTCTGCTTTATTACCCGACTTACTACGAAGGTCAGGAAATGCACAAGCGCGTGATGTACACCTCGCAGGAGGCAACGCAGTCGGTGATTGCCGCCATCGACTGGATGGCCAAACAGCAGGGCAAGACCTTTTTCCTTGTCGGCTCCGACTACATTTATCCGCGCACCTGCAACAAGATCGCGAAACCTACCGTCAAAAAGAACGGCGGCACCGTGGTCGGCGAGGAATATGCGCCACTGGGACATACCGAGTTTTCGGCAATTATCAACAAGATCAAGGCCGCCAAGCCGGATTGGGTCTACTCGACTGTGGTCGGCGGGTCGAACGTCGCGTTCTACAAGCAGATGAAGGCCGCCGGACTGGGTGGCGACAAGCAGAAACTGCTGTCGACAGTGGTTTCGGAAAACGAGATCGACGGCATTGGCCGGGAGAATGCGGTCGGCTATTACGCCTGCATGGGTTACTTCCAGAGTCTCAAAAACGAACAGAATGAAAAATTCGTGAAGGCACTCAAGGCAAAGTATGGCGCCAACCGCGTCGTGGGCGACCCGATGGAATGCGCCTACAACTCGGTGTACCTGTGGAAGCTGGCGGTGGAAAAAGCCAAGTCGTTCGAGGTGGACAAAGTGGTGGCCGCCTCCTCCGGATTGGAATTCAATGCGCCGGAAGGACCCATCCGCTTCCACAAGGACAACCACCATGTGGCGAAACGGGTTCGGGTCGGACGGGCGAAGGCCGACGGGCAGTTCGACATCGTTTTCGAATCGGATGTGATCGAGCCCAACCCCTTCCCCAAGCTGTGACGGGAAGATGAACCGAAGGCAAGGAGCGCAGCCCGCGCCCCTTGCCTGCCTACCCGACAAAGTGACTTTCGACATTTTCCTGAACCAGGCTTTCAACGGCCTGTCGCTGTTCACGATCCTGGTGCTGATGGCGCTCGGGCTGGCGATTGTTTTCGGCCTGATGGGCGTGATCAATATGGCGCACGGTGAAGTGATGGCGATGGGCGCCTACGCCACCTACCTTACCGCGAAGTTCTTCGTCAACACCTTCCCGGCGCTGCTCGAGTGGTACCTGCCCGTGGCGATCGGGGTTGCCTTTCTCGTGACGGCAGCGTTCGGCTATCTGCTCGAGCGCGGTTTCATACGATTTTTTTACAACCGCCCGCTGGATACCTTGCTGGCGACCTGGGGCCTGTCACTCATCCTGCAGCAGGCTTATCGCTCGATTTTCGGCGCGCAGGAAGTTTCCGTACCGCTGCCGACCTGGCTCTCGGGTGCATGGGAGGCCACCCCTGATCTACTGCTCCCGCTCAACCGGATTTTCATCATCCTGTTGACGGTTGGTGTGGGACTGGGCCTGTACCTGCTGCTGCAGAAGACGCGCTTCGGCTTGCGCGCGCGCGCAGTGACGCAAAACCGGCAGATGAGCTCCGCAGTGGGCATCAACACTGACCGCGTCGATGCGCTGACCTTCGCGCTCGGCTCCGGCCTCGCAGGCATCGCCGGCGCGGCATTCACGCTGATCGGATCCACCAATCCCGGCACAGGCCAGCTTTATATCGTCGACTCCTTCATCGTGGTGGTATTCGGCGGCGTCGCCAGCCTGTTCGGCACGTATGCCTCGGGCTTCCTGATCGCGCAGGCACAGACCTTCTTCGAGAACCTGATGAGCGGCTCGATGGCGCGCGTCTCCATTCTTCTCCTCGTCATCGTGGTGCTGTATTTCCGGCCGAATGGCCTGTTCTCTTCGAAGGTGAGGGCCTGATGGAATTGCGCGCCCTTCCCGAGCTGGGAGCAAGCGTCATCCTCGCTGCGCTCCTGGTCTGGTTCGGGCTCACCCTCGAGTCGTTCTGGCTGAACACGGTGGGAAAATATGTCGCTTTCGCCTTCGTTGCCGTCGGCATCGTCCTGGCGTGGGGCTACTGCGGCATCCTGTCGCTCGGCCAGGGCATCTTCTTCGGGCTCGGTGGCTACATGATGGCGATGCACCTGAAACTCGTGGCATCGGCGCCGGAACTGCCCGATTTCATGGTGTGGAGCAGCGTGGAGCAGCTACCGGCCTGGTGGCAGCCCTTCCACAGTTTCCCGGTAACCGTGCTGGCGATTCTGCTGCTGCCGGGATTGCTGGCCTTCGTGTTTACCTATGCCATCTTCAAGAAGCGCGTATCGGGCGTGTATTTCGCGATCGTGACCATTTCGCTGGCGCTGACGATGACAGTGCTGATCATCGGGCAGCAAGGCGAAACAGGCGGTGCCAACGGCATTACCGACTTCCGAACGCTGCTGGGCATGGACATCGTCAGCGATGAAGCGCGGCAGATGATTTTCTTTACTGAAGTCGGCATGCTCTGGGTCGCAATGCTGCTCTCGATTGCCCTGCTTCACACGCGCTTTGGCCGGATCATGGTGGCGGTGCGTGATCGCGAGGACCGGCTGCGCTTCTCGGGCTACAACACGGCACTGGTGAAGGCTTTCGTGTTCACGGTGTCAGCGGTCTTATCATCGATCGGCGGAGCGCTTTACACGCTGCAGGTCGGACTCATCACGCCCTCCCTGATCGGCGCAGTGGCATCAGTGGAGATGGTGATCTATGCCGCCGTCGGCGGGCGCCTTTCGGTGTCCGGCGCCGTGATCGGCGCACTGCTGGTCGGTTACATGCGTTCTGTGCTTTCCGAAGAGTTTCCCGAGATATGGCTGTTCTTCCTCGGAGGAATGTTCATTTTCATCGTGGCCTTCATGCCGAACGGGATAGCCGGCGTCCTCGGGCAAGTCCAGCAGTTGCGGCACAGGAGAGGTGCCGCTTGACTGCACAGGGCATGCCGCAAGCGGCCACGCTACCTCGCGAGGGCGATCCGTCCGCGGGAGGCCGGCTGTCGATACGCAACCTGACCGTGTCTTTCGACGGCTTTAAAGCAGTCGACGACCTGTCAATGGACATCGCCGAAAACGAATTGCGCGTCATCATTGGACCCAACGGTGCGGGCAAGACCACCTTGCTGGATATGATTTGCGGAAAAACCCGTCCGACGTCGGGCAGCATCATTTTTCACGGCATGGAGTTGTCGACGATGCAGGAGTTCGAAATCGTCCGGCGCGGTATTGGCCGAAAATTCCAGACGCCTTCGATCTACGAAGACCTGACCGTTCGCGAGAATCTCGAAGTATCGATACCCGACAAGCACGGCATCTGGGCCTCGATCTTCTTCCGCCGCACGCCACAGGTCAGGCAGCGCATCGAGGAGATCGCCGACCTGGTCATGCTGTTGTCGCATCTGAAGCAGAAATCCGGCCGCCTCTCGCACGGACAGAAGCAGTGGCTGGAAATCGGGATGTTGCTCATGCAGGAACCTGACCTGCTGCTGCTCGATGAACCGGTGGCGGGCATGTCGCCCCGGGAACGCGAGCAGACCGCGGAACTCCTCAAGCGCATTGCGCAGGGAAAGTCGCTGGTGGTGATCGAGCATGACATGGAGTTCGTCCGGTCGATTGCGCAGCTCGTGACCGTGATGCATCAGGGGAAAGTGCTGTCTCAGGGATCGGTGGATCAAGTGCAAAAGGATCCCCGCGTTATCGAAGTCTACCTCGGGCACTGACATGCTCCGCGTCACCGACCTGAACGTGTATTACGGCGAAAGCCATGTGATCCATGACATCGGCTTCGAGCTGTCGGACGGCGATGCCGTCGCGATCGTTGGTCGGAACGGCATGGGCAAGAGCACCCTGCTAAAGGCGCTGATCGGGATGCTGCCTGCCAAGCGCGGCTCGATCAGGCTCGATGAAAAGGAGCTCGCCGGCTTGCCCAGCTACCGCCGCGTGGAGGCCGGACTGGCCTACGTTCCCCAGGGACGGATGGTTTTCTCGCAACTGACAGTGGAAGAAAACCTGCTGACCGGACTGGAGACAAAGCGTTACGGCGACATTCCTGACTTCGTATACGCCTCATTCCCCGTGCTGGCCGAAATGAAGCGGCGCAAGGCCGGCAATTTATCCGGTGGACAGCAGCAGCAACTGGCAATTGCGCGAGCACTGGTATCGCGCCCCAAGATTCTGATTCTGGACGAACCAACCGAGGGTATCCAACCGTCGATCATCAAGGAAATCGCCCACTCGCTTGACCGCTTGCGCAAGGAACTCGGAATTTCCATCATCGTCTCGGAGCAGGTACTGTCGTTCGCCCTGCAAGTTGCAGACTGGCTGCTTGTAATCGACCGTGGACGGTTCGTGCGCCAGGCCGACAAGGCCAATCTGAACATCGAGGAGATCCGCGCCTTTCTCACGGTCTGAGGACAAGCCGCGCACCCATGGGAGCGCGCGGCCGGGAGCCCTCAGTGGCCTACCATCCATGGCCGGGCAGGACCATGCCGGTGGTGCTTGTGGCCTTTCTTGTGCACGGTCGGGTCGTGGTGCGGATGCCCGTGTCCCCCGTGCCCGTGACCATGGACCGTCTGCACCACATCGGGCTGGTGCGCGCTTTTCTCGTTGCGGGTTTCGGCAATCCGCAGATTCGGCGCCATCAGGTTCAGCAAGGGAGCACCGACTAATCTCGGAGAAGCAGCGCCACAGCCCGGACAGATTGCTGGCAGGCGGAACTCGGCCATCGGTCGGCGCATCGCGAAGCTGCCGCACCGGGTGCACTCGTAGTCATAGATTGGCATCGCATTTCCCCTCAGCTTGCGCGCGCCAGATCGCCGCCGCTCACTTTTTTCGTCGGCCCTGCGGCGTTCGGCTTGATGTCGAAATCGAAGATCGCCGTGGGTATGTACAGCGACACACAGGCATTCGGTATGTCGACCACGCCGCTGACGCGCCCCTCGACCGGCGCAGTCGACAGGATGGTGTAGACCTGCTCGCCCGAGTAGCCGAACTTCTGCAGATAATTGATGGCGTTCAGGCAGGCCCGCCGGTAGGCCAGGGTGACGTCGATGTAGCTTTGCGACCCGTCGTCATTGAGCGATATGCCCTCGAACACGAGAAATTCGGAGTAGCGTGGCTCGACCGGTCCCGGCTGGAACATCGCCTGCGTGATGCCGTACTTGTTGCAGCCGTCCTTGATGAGATCGACGTGAAGGTCGATCCAGCCGCCCATTTCGATGGCGCCGCAGAAGGTGATCTCGCCGTCGCCCTGCGAAAAATGGAAATCCCCTGTCACCAGTCCGCCGCCTTTGACGTAGACCGGCAGATAAACCCGGCTCCCGCGCGAGAGGTTCTTGATGTCGCAGTTGCCGCCGTGCTCGCGCGGCGGAATCGTGCGGGCACCTTCTGCTGCCGCCTGCTGCAACTGCGTGCCTTTGAGGCTGCCGAGGATCACGCCATCCGGGTTGGGCGGCAGCGCCAGGGCCGGTACGCGGGTCGGATTGGTGTCGATGAGTGCCCTCTCGCGTGCGTTCCATTTCATCAGCAGCTCACGCGACGGAATGCATCCGATGATGCCGGGATGGGTAATGCCGGCAAAGCGCACGTTGGGCACATGGCGCGAAGTCGCATAGATGCCGTGAAAGTCCCAGATGGTTTTTCTCGGTTCGGGAAACACGTCCGTCAGGAAGCCGCCACCATTGGTCGTCGGGAAGATTCCGGTATAGCCCCACTCTTGTCCCTGGAACGGCCCGATATCCAGTATGTCGACGACGAGGATGTCGCCGGGCTCCGCGCCATCAATGCCGACTGCCCCGGACAAGTGGTGGCATGGGATCAGGTTGCAGTCGCGAATGTCGTTCGCGCTGTCGTCGTTCTTGATCTGCCCTCCTGTCCAGTCGAAGCATTCGACCCTGAAATCGTCGCCGGGCTTGACCGTGGTGAACAGCGGGGTATCCGGATGCCAGCGATTGACGATCACCGGATCAGGCTGGTTCGCGGGTGTCTTTGTGCGGTCAATGCTGATGACTTTGCGCGGCATGGCTTGTCTCCTATGTATCTGAATGGATCGGCGAGGCAGTGAAGCGCCGGAGCCGGTCGGCCTCGGCGAAGGAATGCGGAATGTCCCCGCGCATGCGAGCCGCGTACAGCTTGAATGCGGCACTGCCCTCTGGCCAGAGCCGCTCGAATTCGCGCTGCCAGCAGGCATGGTCGTAGCGAACGGGCAGGGCCTCGACCCGCAGCCCGCCAAGGTCGAGGCCATAGAGGGCGTCGGCAGAGGGCTTGGCATCCGCCGATATCCGGGTCACCACCCCGTAAGGCTGACCCGAAAAATTTGGCAGTCCAGCGCTGCCGTTGTTGACGACGACGCAGTGCCGTCCGCCGACACGGAAGTCCTGGATGAACGGTTTCGAGGTGTGGCTGCAAGCGAAGACACTCACCTGTGCGCGGTCGAACCAGTCGGCGATCTGCGCTGCGTGCGCGGATGATCCGTCATCCGGTGCGGGCATCGCCTCCACGGCAAAGCCCCACCCTGCGACCGACTCGGGATCGCCGTGAAGGATGCCAACGCGGTGCTCCCCTACCCTCACAGTCAAGTGAAGCGGAAGAGCCGCGAGACTCTCCCGCGCC
>JAIXTG010000336.1 GCA_027484285.1 Oxalobacteraceae bacterium
ATCATGCCCTCCTTGCGGATCTTGCCGAGCAATTCGGACAACAGCGCAAGCAGTTCAAGATAGCGCGCCTGGGTGTAGGCCGATCCCTTGAACAGCGTGGGAATCGCCTTGAAAGTCGCCTTTAGCGACTTGACATTGTTGCCAACCACGAAGGCGCCGGCGGCCGCGCCGCCGATCATCAGCAGTTCAATGGGCTGGAACAGCGCGGCCAGGTGGCCGCCGGCGAGCGCGAAGCCGCCGAAGACGGCGCCGATGACAATCAGGTATCCGACAATGACCAGCACGATAGCTCCGAGGTGACGAGGCCCGGGGGCGGGCCTTTGGCTCGGTTACGGCAGGAGGTGGGCGGTGATTAAGCGAAAAGCTGCATCGGTCGCGCCCGGGCCATGCCGAGAAGGGATCTGTGGAGTACAGGTACCGATCCGGCGCTCCGGCACGGCCGCCATCCCCTCGCCCTTCCCGTTCGCCGCGCAAGGCCTGCACGCCGCACCCGTACTGTGGCGCGCTAGTGCAATTGCGCTATTCAGTGCACACCCGCTGCCTGCCTACACTGGCCTGCCTGAATCCGGTCGAGCGGAGGAGCCGGCGACCGCCAGTGCATGAAGGAGAAGGCCAGTATGACCGAAGAGACGATTCGCCTGAAAGACGGCGGCAGTACTGTCGCAATCCACGAGCCTCCCGCGGCAAGCGAACCCGGCGAGCCCATCGACCTGAAGCGGCTGGTGCCGGATCGCTACCGACATATCCGCCTCAATCTCAGCCCTGACCTTCCGGCACCCGGCGCCCACTTCGGCGAGCATTTCATGCTCGACGGCTATCAGGGCAGCGCCCAGTGGCTGAACGACAAAGAGCGGGTCACCCGGGCCCTGACCGAGTTGCCCGACATTCTCGGCATGCGCAAGCTGAGCGCGCCCGAGGTGTACTTCGCCAAGGGTAACGACATCAAGGATTGCGGCGGCTGGAGCGGCGTGGTGGTGATTGAAGAAAGCCACATCAGCATCCACACCTTCCCGGGCACGGGTTTCGTCAGCATTGATGCCTACACCTGCCGCAACGGCATGGATTGCCAGACGATTGCCGGCTATTTCCAGGAACTGTTCGGCTTGCTCAGGCTGGAAACGCATTTTGTCCGGCGCGGCAAGCAGTTCGGCACGTATGTGAGCGGTTGACCTGTGGGGGCCGCAGACAGGCGGCTGGCGCATCTCGGTCCAGTAGCGGCGGCCGGCTGCGGCATGCCACTGCCCCCGGCCGTGACAGCCTGGCCAATCCCGGCCTTTTCCGGACCCGCCACTGCCGTTGGCAGGCCCGCGGGCGGCATGAAGGCGCAAGCGTGAGCAGGGCCAGCGATCTGCCCGCGTCCGATTCGCTGCTGCAAAAACCCGGCTTTGTCCGGCTCTGGCTGTCCATGTCGCTGACTCAGCTTGGCGGCGAGATCACTTTTCTCGCACTGCCCCTGACAGCCAGCCTGTTGCTGCAGGCCACGCCGTTCCAGATGAGCCTGCTGATCGCCTGCGAGCTGCTGCCGAATGTGCTGTTCGGATTGATTTCGGGCGTACTGGTGGACCGCATTCCCGGCCGCTGGCTGGTATGCAGTGCTGACCTGTTGCGGGCACTGGCACTGTTCCTGATACCGGCCGCTGCACTGACTGGATATCTCTCCCTGCCCCTGCTGTACGGTGTCGCCTTCGTGCTCGGGCTGGGCAGCATTATCGGCTGGCCTGCCTACCAGACCCTGATCCTGCGGCAGGTCGGCCCGGAGCACGCGGTCGCAGCCAATGGCCGCATCACTGCCAGCGATTCCCTCGCGCAGTGGGTCGGTCCGGGAGTGGCCGGCTTGCTGATCCAACTGGTCGGCGCGCCCGTCGCCATGGCAGCCGACGCAATTTCTTTCGTACTCTCGGCACTGCTGATCAGGGGCTTGCCGAAGGAGCATAAAACAACCCAGCGAGCTGCCATTTATTGTTCCCAATGGTTTCACGAGGCACATGAAGGCATTCGCCTGATCTGGTGTACGGCGGCCTTGCGACAAGCGATCTTGATCGTCGCCATGTGGGTCTTGCTGCGTCATGTGCATCTGGCGCTGATCGTGATTTACCTTAGCCGCGACTTGGCACTCGCCCCCTGGGCCATCGGTGCCCTGACTTCGCTGGGCGGCGCATTCTCGGTGGTGACGGCAGAACGCATGGGCCGCATAAGCGGCAAATGGGGCATCGGTCCCTGCCTGATGCTCGGCTTGCTGCTGCAAGTGCTGTCCTCAGCCCTGATGGCACTATCGGGCGGGCTGCAAATGCAGGCGGCGGTGCTAATCGTGCTGGGCCTGGCCTATGTAACTCAGGGCCTGTCGCTGCCCTTCATCATGGTCAATTACCAGAGCCTGCAGCAATTGCAGGCGCCGCCTGCAGCACTCGGCCGGGTGATTGCCAGTGCCATGTTTGTCACGTCGCTGGCGGCGCCGCTCGGCGCGATGGCCGGTGGTGCAGCGGCGAATGATCTGGACCTGCCGCTGATTTACGGCTGCGTTGCCGTCGTCGGTGTCGTTTTGCTGATAGCTGCCCGCTATCTGGCGCCGCAACTGCTGGTGCGAGACACGGCGGGCACAAACACCGGACCCCTCACTCTTCCCTAAAAGTAGTGCATGGCTAAAGATTGCCGAGGCCGACGGTAACTTACACAGGAATACAGCCTGGCATTGCGTTCTCCGAAAATAAAGAATACGGAACAGGATGGTGCAGAGGACAGTTTTGTCGAGCACCGGCCTATGCCTGACATCGGCCCTCGGTGTTTTCAGAACGGCGCGGCTCCCGGCGGGACGTTGCGTCCGCGGGTGTCGATTAATGAATCGTCATTTCTGCCGCAGCCCCGGCACTGCCCTGATCTCCTGGCCCTTACCATTCGCCGCCCACAGCATTCCCGCTACACACGTCCTGTGGCGCGGTAGTGCAATTGCGCTATTCAGTGCACACCGGCTGCGTGCCTACACTGGCCCGACCGAGTCCGCCGCGCTGTTCAGTCCAGCCTGTCCCCGCCCCGGCTCGTCCTTCACCCCTTGCGCAAGGAGACATCATGAGCACCAGCGGCGTTTCAGGCAGCGACACCCTCAACGGCACCAGCGGCGGCGAAAAACTCGTCGGCGGCGGTGGCAGCGACACCATCGACGGCGGTGGCGGCAGCGACTTCATCAACGCCGGCGGCGGCAACGACACCATCATCTACGACCAGAACGACTACAAGATCCTCGGCGGCGGCGGCATCGATACGCTGCTGTTCCTCAGCGAAAGGCAGAACCTCAACTTCGGCACCCAGGCCATCACTGGCATCGAGGCACTGCGGCTTGGCGGCCTGGGCGGGCATACCGTCACCTTCAGCGCCGCGGACGTCATTCGCGTGTCCGACAATGACCGCTTCCTCATCACGCTCGACCCGGCCCAGGGCGCCACCAGCAGCCGGCTGACGATTGGCAGCGGCTGGTCCTTTGCCAGCCTGAGTGCGGACAACAAGTCGCAAATCCTCACGAATGGCGGCGCCAGCATTACCGTGCAACTGCCGATTGTGATTGACGGGTTTTCAGGCAACGCGTCGATCGACTTTGCCGCTGACGCCGACCGGTTAGTGACCGAGGATGACGGCAGCGGTGACGCCAACCGGCCGCTGCAGGCCAGCGGCAGCCTGGCGGTCGATGACCTGGTGAATGCGAGCCAGGGCCTGCTGTCGCCGGAGCTGCTGGGCACGGAGCTGCGCGGGACGGGCAAGCTCGCCGATGATGCGCAAGCCGCGACAGCAGAGTCACTCGGCACGCTCAAGCTCACGCTGGTCACGGCCGACTCGGCTGCAGGTGCCGGCGAGTATGCGTACATTTACAGCGTCAACAATGGCGATGTGCAGTTCCTCGGCGCGGGCGAGGAATGGAAAGAATCCTTCACCGTGACGACGATCGACGGCACCACGAAAACGCTGGAGTTCACTGTGGTCGGCGTCAATGATGCGCCGCAGCTCACCGGCACACCGGCCACACTGAGTAATGGAACCGAGGACACCCCCCAAGAAATCTCGGTCGCCGATCTGCTCACAGGCTATACCGATGTGGATATCGGCGACACGCTGACTGTTGCGGACATCACGGCTACCAACGGCACCCTGAGTGCTGTACCCGTCGACGGAAAGTACACGTTCACGCCGACCGCCAACTACAACGGCCCCGTGACGCTGAAGTACAACGTCATCGACGACAAGGGCGGCAGCATCGCTGCGACGCGATCGTTCACCCTTGGGGCTGTCAACGATGCACCTGTTGGCACCGCGACGGCCACCCTGACTGGCGGCAACGAGGATACCAACTACAAGATTTCGGTCACTGACCTGATCAAAGGCTTTTCCGACGTCGACGGCGATGCGCTAAGCGTATCGGGCCTGACGGCCACCAAAGGCACGCTGGTCAACAACAATGATGGTACCTACACGTTCAAGCCCAACGCCGACCAAAACGGCCTGGTCAACCTGAACTACAACGTCATAGATGGCAAGGGTGGCGTCATTGGTGCCACGCAATCGTTCAGCCTGGCAGCCTTCAATGATCCGGCGACGATCACTTTCGGGGGCAATACGGAAGTCAAAGAGGACACTGTTGTCACCGACGGCAACCTGATTGCAACAGTTTTAATTGGCATAACTGATCCAGACGCTAACGAGGCCAATATTTCGGTTTCACCGAAAGCGGACGCCACTAATGTGGGGACATTTCTCCTTCAAGATATGGGCCCAGGTAACTATACCTTCGCTTACAGTGTCCAGAATAATGACCCGCGCGTCCAGGCGCTAGATCCCGGAATTTCTCGTAGTGATTATTTCACCGTCAAATCAGTCGATGGCACCAGCGAAATAACAATCGAGATAAAAATAATCGGAACGAATTTCGAAGTCATCACCGGCACTCCGGATAATGACGTTTTGAATGGCACGGATGCAGATAATCAGATTGAAGGACTTGGCGGAAACGACACCATAAACGCTGGAGTTGGCAACGACATCGTACATGGTGGTCTAGGTGATGACAGTATTGACGGAGGAATCGGCTATGATATTTTGTATGGAGATGCCTGTAACGACACGATTTTTGGAGGCGATTTCAAGGATGCGATATACGGAGGCGAAGGAAATGATGTCATCGATGTGACATCTTCTCGTTTCGGGAAGGTGCCACTCGCTCAGAGCCAAGTCTACGGCGAAAACGGTAATGATTTGTTTAAGTTTGACGCAACTTCAGCCTGTTTCATGTACGGAGGCAGTGGTAGTGACACTTTTGATTTCGTAACCAGGGGAGCCCAAAATACTTCGTATATCGCGGATTTTGATGTGTCAAAAATTCCTTCCGAGGGTGGCGACATCCTCAAATTACCGTTCAAATTGTCTGAATTGAGCTTGAAAGACGTCTATGGCGGCTTCAGCGGTGCGAACGGAATCGATATTCTTCATAACAATACCGTTGTTCTAAATATAGTAGGAGTTGGTTTAGATTCATATAATTTCAAAACTTACATCGGCAATAAAAACGTAGTTGTTCTTTCAGAATGAAAAACAAACAAAGAAAATAAGCAAAGGTAGAAAGAAAGGGACACTCACTTCGATTGCTCACTGCTAGCTCATTGCTGCGACAAGCAAATGAATCTGGTGAGTGTCCCTGCGTTTTCCTCCATTTGTTTCCGTCGTTTCCTATCGTCGGCTTCCACAAAAACCGTAGCCGTATAACGAAAAACGCCGGATCCGGCCAAGGCCGTAATCCAGCGTTTTTTTATATCGTGCGAGATAAGCAGTAGGAGTCAGCTCAGGCCGGAATCGCATCCACCATCGGCTCGACCTTTTTCTTCTTGCCCGCGCGCGATGGCGGATGGCACAGGCCGCAGCGGTAGCCGGAGTGCAGTTCGAAGGTATGGCTGACGAAATGGCCATGGCATTCGCTGCATTCGACCAGGGTCAGCATCTTGTTTTCGAAGAAGCGGATCAGCGTCCACGCACGCGTGAGCGAGAGCAGCGGCTCGGCGCCCGGCTCGGGCGGCATCTGCTCGAGATACAGGCGGTAGGCCTTGATCACGGCATCGATGCCACTGACCTGCGCATGCTGCACCAGGTAGCGGTGAATGCTCAGGAACAGCGAGGAATGAATGTTCGGCTGCCAGGTAATGAACCAGTCGGTCGAGAAAGGCAGCATGCCTTTCGGCGGCGAGACGCCGCGCAGTTCCTTGTAGAGCTTCAGCAGGCGCTCGCGCGACAGCGTGGTCTCGCTCTCGAGCAGTTGCAGGCGTGCGCCCAGCTGGATCAGTTCAATCGCAAGGCTGATCTGCCGGCCTTCAGAGATGACGCTCTTGTTTCCCATGGCTTGGCTCCTGGCCGAGATGTGGATCAGGCGAGTTCTTCAACCGGCTGTGCGGCCATCAGGATGGTCGCGTGCGCCTGCGACAGCGAGCGCTCTTTCGAATGGCTGGTCAGCATGCCGAGGATCGCCGCGTCGTCGAAGCGAAAGCGCGCCAGCATCATGTTGCTCGA
>JAIXTG010000229.1 GCA_027484285.1 Oxalobacteraceae bacterium
CCTCCACGGCAAAGCCCCACCCTGCGACCGACTCGGGATCGCCGTGAAGGATGCCAACGCGGTGCTCCCCTACCCTCACAGTCAAGTGAAGCGGAAGAGCCGCGAGACTCTCCCGCGCCAGCGCCAGATTCTCCGCACATGCTGACAGGCGTTCCATCACCCGGTCGGACAGGTCTGCGCTTTCTGCGTGAATCCACTCCGGATAATTGCAACCGCAGCCTTGGCCCGGCGTGGGTCGCGCCAATTCGAGCTCGATGTTGCCGGCCGAGGCAATCTGCTCGAGAACCCTGTCGTTGATCATGGAAAATGACCCCCGATCGCAATCCAGCCAATGGAAGTCGCCGTTGAACACCAGGCTGACTTCGCGTCCCGAAGCGCGCGACTCGGCATCGCGCATACGCATGATTTCTAGCAGCGCAAAGGGATTGCCATACAGGCCTCCGGCAACATAAACCGTTTGGCAGTCTACGGGGCGCTCGTCCCGGAACGCCTCCGGACGGGTACGGTAATTCAGAGGACAATGCCGCATGGACTGACTCATGGTGCCCCGGACAGCAGATGCAAGTGGACTTGCACCACCTGCGCCCGGCCGCATTCAAACTCGGTCATCCAGAGGGCAGGCATCGGCGCATTTGCTTTCATTTTGAAAGCAATTCAGGGCACTGGAAACCTCTCAATCAAGCGCGTCTGACGAGCCGCAACCGGAATCCGCTTATCGTTGGAGGTGATGACGACCAGCGGTTCGCGAGCTGCTCCCGGCCCTCGGCATCGCCGGCTGAACGCTTCCGGTTTTTTTGATCTGGTACCCGGATTTTTTTCCGAACAACGAAGACACTTGCAGCAGGCCCTCATTCGATTTACGGCGGAGAGAATCATGCCGACCCCGATACCCTGTCCCGATGCTCACGACCGTCACGCGATGCCGCGAGATGGACTCCCTGGTTTCTTGCCTGCGGGGGATAGGCGATGCGCTGCGACCGAAGACGACAACTTGCCGAGGGACGAGTGGATTGCCCTTGCACGCGCACTCTTCAACCAGCGAACAAGCTTTCCGGAGCATGCGCTGCTGTTTGCTCCGGGATTCGATACCACCGGCGCCTCGGCAGCACGACTGCTGCGTTTGACGAGGCCGCTGCTGCCCGCTGACGAAGGGCAGCACCTGATCAGCGTGCGCTGGCTGTCTTATGCGATGGTCGAGGTCACGACCCTGCTCAATGACCAGGGACCGGCTTGCCTCCTGCAGCAGGGTTTCCTCGTGTTCATGCAGGGAGGTGCGCGGCTGGCGACGAGCCGTGCCTACTTCCTGTTTGCCGATGCACGAGATGCCTTGGGATTCTCAACAGGGCCGGCCGACAAGCTTCGGCAATTCGAACCGGTGGCGCCATCGACCTTGCGGAAGAGCCCGGAGATGGCTCTTCGCTACCCTGCCCGAATCCGCCAATAACAGCAGACAACCGCAGCGCGCACGGCTTGCCGGAGCGACCGGCCTCATCGGACAAGTGCTGCTGAAAAGATATCGGCGCACGATATTCGGCGATTGAAGCACGTGGCTACACTGTGAGGCCGCGGCTACTGGCGTGACCGCACCGCTGGCATTCAACACTCTGTTGCAGGCATCGACCTCAGCCGTGTCCGGCGTGCGTCTGGCCAAACAAGCTACCGCGCGGGTCCAGCTGGCGGCATCCGTCGGCGTCGAGCATGACCTGAGCAACCGCGGCAGCACCTACAGTGCTTCGGGCGTGTCAGGGCTGTCGGCAGTGACATTCAACGACAATATCCGGAAGACCCGCAGCAGCAGCTCGGTCGGCGCGTTGCTGCAATTGGGCAAAGGGCAGTACATCAACGCGCAGGTGGTTTACCGGGAAGAAGCGTTTTCGCGCGTGTCGACGACCGGCGCCCAGATGATGTATCAGGCGTCGTTCTGAGGAATGAATATTGCGCGCATGGACGAGACAGCAAAGCCGGGAGGAAGTTGACAAATGCAATCTCCTGCCCGGATCTGAAGGCGAAGTTGATGAGAGATTTTTAAAAAAATCACTCTGATTTTCAGATCCGGCCTCATAGATGCCGTCCTATCCGAAGCACTTCAGCAAAAAGCCGGAAACCCCAGAGCAATCTGAGGTTCCGGCTTTTTTCATTCGCAGCACTCCGGCCTGGCGCCTGCCGACGCCCCAGATTGCGAGGGCCGCAAGGATTCAGAACCGGATGGGCACTGCAATGCCGATGCGGAAATCCGGCGCGCTACGCGTCACGCCAATACCGAGCAGTACATCGATCGCCGTCGACGCATTCAGGACGGCCGATCCGCCGAGTTCGAACACGCCCACCGGGTCGTCGGTATTGGGCAGCGGCACGCCGTTGACGCGCGTTTTGTCGAAGAAGCGCGCACTGAAAGCCGCCCGCAGCGAGGTGCCCGGACTGGTGGCCAGCCCGGTCCCAAAGCGGATACTGTGCACATTGCCGAGGTCGACCGCGGAGCCTCCCTGAGATTCGGAAAAGCTGCGCGTGAACGTGTAATTGCCGAAGAAAACCACCGGATCAGCCCGCTTGATCGCGGTGAGGCCGAGGCTGGCGGCATCGAATCCGGTGCCCAGCGCAACCGGCGTGCCGCCACTGAAAAGCGTGTTGCGCCCGCTGGAGAACTGATAGCCCAGCGTGCCAATCACGCTTGGCAAGGCGCCCCTCTCAAGCAGCAACTGCTTCGATAGCGCGACATAGGCATCACCGATGCCATCGGCCCGGGTCTCGGTGCCAGCGGTCTCACGGCGCTCCCAGACATACGGAACCCCCGCCTCGAACTGGAAACGCGCAGGCAGCCCGACCCGGAAAGCAAGGCCCGGCCCGAACGCATCCCGCTTGAAACTGCCGCCGGAAAGTTCGAGGCGCGAGTAAACAAAGTTCGGCTCAATCTCGAAGGCCCCGGCGGACAGCAGCAGGCCGCGTTCGCGTACCAGTGCACGCTCCAGCGCACGGTCGCTGTCGGGCCCGGCAGCGTCTGCCGCCGGAGCACCGGTTGACTGCGCCACGCGACGCGGCGTGAGTTCACGCTCCAGGCTGTCAATCCGCTGTTTCAGCTGCCGCACTTCCGCTTCCTTTTCCTGCAGCATGCGGCGCAGTTCGGCAGCGTCCTGCGCTTGGGCGGGGAGCGCCATCACCATGGCGCTGATCGTCAATAGTTTTCTCATTGGTTTTTCAGTGAAGTGTCGGGCTCGACGCGAAATCCGCTCTTGCTCCAGCGACGCAGGAACAGGACATGCGACATCCGGTAATTGCCGAA
>JAIXTG010000111.1 GCA_027484285.1 Oxalobacteraceae bacterium
GTGCGCCGCATTGCGCTGGCGCGGCCGGACGTGCGCTTCACCATCACGCACAACGGCAAGACCACCGAGCACTGGCAGGAATGCGGACTCGACCAGCGCAGCGCGCAGATCCTGGGCGACGAATTCGCGGCCGCCCGGCTGCCGCTGGAAGAGGCCGCCGGACCGCTGCGCCTGCACGGCTTCGTCGGCCTGCCGACCGCCGCCCGCGCACGCGCCGATGCGCAGTACTTTTACGTCAACGGCCGCTTCGTGCGCGACAAGCTGCTCACGCATGCGGTGCGCTCCGCATATCAGGACGTGCTGCACGGCGATCGCTTCCCTTCCTATGTGCTGCGGCTGGACCTCGATCCGGCGCTGGTGGATGTGAATGTCCATCCGTCCAAGATCGAAGTGCGCTTCCGCGACACCCGCGCGGTGCACCAGTTCGTCTTCCATGCCGTCAGCCGCGCGCTGGCACGCACGTCGGCGACTGCGCAGGGCGAAGTACCGGCACCGGCTGCCGGCCTGTCGGCGGCGCCGGCCGCGCCGCTGCCGTGGATGAACAGGCCGATGCAGCAGGCGTCGCTGGGCGTCGCGCAGGACCGCGCAGCCTACGGCGCGCTGTTCGCCGACAGCCTTCGAGATGATCGCCCTGGCGCTGGCCCCGGCAGCCTGTCTGCGCTGTTTCCGTCGACGCCGGCGGTCGCTGCACCGGCTGCGGAGGAGGATGCCTTCCCGCTCGGCTTTGCGCTGGCGCAGCTGCACGGCATCTATGTGCTCGCGCAAAACCGCGCCGGGCTGGTGCTGGTCGACATGCATGCCGCGCACGAGCGCATCCTCTACGAGCAGTTCAAGCAGGCACTGGAAACAGATGCGGTTCACCTGCAGACCCTGCTGATTCCGGTCACTTTCCACGCGGACCCGGTCGAGGTAGGCACGGTGGAAGAACATGCGGATACCCTGTTCTCGCTGGGCTTTGACATTGCGGTGATGTCGCCGACCACACTCGCGGTGCGCGCCATCCCTTCGCTGCTGAAGAACAGCGATGCGCAGGCACTGGCACGCGATGTGCTGCGCGACCTGCGCGAATACGGCGGCTCGCGGGTGCTGGTCGAGCGACGCAATGAACTGCTTGGCACCCTCGCCTGCCACACGGCCGTGCGCGCCAACCGGCAGCTGACCGTGCCTGAAATGAATGCGCTGCTGCGGCAGATGGAAGCGACCGAGCGCTCCGACCAGTGCAACCATGGCCGGCCGACCTGGGTACAGCTCGCGCTGACCGACCTCGACAAGCTGTTCCTGCGCGGCCAATGACCATGCAAATTTCTCCCCGCCCGCAATTCGCGCATGCGCCGCTGCTGCTGCTGATCACCGCGCTGCTGATGATGCAGCCGCTGTCGACCGACCTGTATCTCGCGTCGCTGCCCAGCCTGGTCAGCGGCTTCGGCGTGCCGGTATCAACCGTGCAGCTGACGCTGTCGCTGTTCGTGATCGGCTTCGGCAGCGCGCAGCTGGTGGTCGGCCCGCTGTCGGACCGCTACGGCCGGCGGCCGGTGGTACTCGGCGGGCTGGCCCTGTATGTCGGCGCAACGGCACTGTGCGGGCTGGCGCAGTCGATCGAAATACTGATCGCGGCGCGCTTCCTGCAGGCGCTCGGCTGCTGTGCCGGGGTGATGGTGGCGCGCGCGATCGTGCGCGACGCCTATGAACCGGAGCACAGCGCGAAGCTGATCGCACGCGCCAGCACCTGGATCTCGCTGGCACCGATCGTCGGGCCCATCCTCGGCTCCTACCTGCAAGTGGCGTTTGGCTGGCGCGCCGCATTTGCCGCGCTCGGCCTGTTTTCGGCGTTCGTGATGGCCGCCTGCCTGCTGCGGCTGCCGGAAACGAACGAGCACAGGAATCCGGACGCCACCAACCTGCGCGGACTGGCCGCGAATTACCGGCTGGTGCTCGGGTCGCGCGAGTTCTGGCTGAACGTGATGCCCGGGGCGTTGTCGTATGGCGGCATCTTCCTGTTCATTTCCGGTTCCAGTTTCGTGCTGATCAAGGTGCTGGGCGTACCGACGGCCTGGTTTGGCTACTGTTTTGCGCTCGGCGTGTCCGGCTACATGAGCGGCACGCTGGTCTGCCGCCGGCTGCTGCGGACCCTGTCCGGCGAACAGGCACTGCGCATCGGCACCGCCTGTTCGCTGGCAGCCGGCCTCTATTTTCTGGCGGCCACCGTGCTTGGCCTGTGGCACTGGTCGGTGGTCGTGCTGGCGATGTTCCTGGGAATGGCGGCACACGGCATCAACTTCCCGGTATCGCAAGCGGGTGCGGTATCTCCGTTCGCGAAGCAGGCGGGTACTGCCGCCGGCCTGATGGGCGCGATCATGATGGCCTTCGCTTTCGTCGTCGGCAGCATCGTCGGCGCCACCCACAATGGCACCCTGTATCCGCTGGCGATCCTGTCGGCCGTGCTGGGCACGCTGAATTTCCTGTCGGTGCGGCTGATCGCGAAGCGCCCTGCCGTCGCATGAACCACCCGCTGGCCGCAGCCATCATGGGCCCGACCGCATCGGGCAAGACCGCGGCCGCGCTCGAGATCGCGCGGCACATCCCGTCGGAAATCATCTCGGTCGATTCCGCGCTGGTCTATCGCGGCATGGATATCGGCACCGCCAAGCCGACGCAGGATGAGCTGGCCGCGGTGCCGCACCACCTGATCGACATCCTCGACCCGAAAGACGCGTACTCGGTGCGCCAGTTCCGCGACGATGCATTGCGGCTGGTGGCAGAAATACAGTCGCGCGGCAGGCTGCCGCTGCTGGTCGGCGGCACCATGCTCTACTTCAAAGGCCTGCGCGACGGGCTGGACGACTTGCCGCAGGCAGACCCTGCGCTGCGCGCACAGATCGACATGGAGATTGCGCGACACGGGATCCTTGCGCTCCATGCACGGCTCGGGGAACTCGATCCGGTCACGGCAGACCGCCTGAAGCCGACTGATACCCAGCGGATCCAGCGCGCGATGGAAATCATCCTGCTGACCGGCCAGCCGATGTCGGCCCTGCTCGCGCAATCCCCGCCGCCCGAGCTGCCGTTCACGCTGCTGCCGATCGCGCTCGAGCCGTCGGACCGCAGCGTGCTGCATGCGCGGATTGCCGAGCGTTTCGACAAGATGCTGGCGGCCTCCCCGGGCCTGCTGGACGAGGTACTGGGGCTGCGCGCCCGTGGCGACCTTCACCTCGGGCTGCCGTCCATCCGCTGTGTCGGCTACCGGCAGGCGTGGGAGTATTTCGACGGGCAGATCACTCGCGATGAGTTGCGCGAGAAGGGCATCGCGGCCACGAGGCAACTGGCAAAACGCCAGCTGACCTGGCTGCGCGGAATGACTGACCGGATCACGGTCGACTGCCTGGCTCCGGACGCCGCGGCCCGGGTCCTGCACATCATCCGGCAAAGGACAGGTTGACAGCGTGCACTGGTGCGCCGATAATGCCGGGCTTCGTGGTGATATAGCTCAGTTGGTTAGAGCACAGCACTCATAATGCTGGGGTCGGTGGTTCAAATCCACCTATCACCACCAAA
>JAIXTG010000379.1 GCA_027484285.1 Oxalobacteraceae bacterium
ACGGCGCACTGGGCGCATTTGCCGCATGACTTGCTCGGCCGCGTGTCGAACCGGATCATCAATGAAGTGCGCGGCATCAACCGGGTGGTGTACGACATTTCAGGCAAGCCGCCGGCGACGATCGAGTGGGAGTAGTAACCCGGACGTAAGTCGTTGATTTTAAATGATTTACTAGTTACACAAAACTTTCACAACCCAGCAAAACGCCATTGATTTTGCTGGGTTTTGACTTTACAGTTGCACAAAAAGTTACGCGAGCGTGTAACTACTGCTAACCGTAATGACTCATCCCCTCAATGGCACTCAAAAAAGTCAATTTCAAGGAAGACGAAGAAGCCATATTCGACAACGCTGTGATCTACAAGCGGGGCGAGTATTGGCACATGCGTATGTGGCTCCCCAAAGAGCATAAGTACGCTCGGTTCAGTCTTAAAACTCGCAATAAGAGCACTGCCAAAGACAAGGCAGAACTTCACTACCACGAACTAAAGGTTCTTGAAAAGTCCGGCAAAAGTTACTTCTCCAAGACCACCAAGATGGGCGTGGAGATGTACTTAGAGGAGCGGCAAAAGGACGTTGATTCGGGAATCATCGTCAAAGGACGATTCTCAGTCATACGTACGCAACTGAATCACTGGCTCAGTGTGGTGGGTAAAGACACCAAATTGAAAGAACTTGAGCGTACTGACTGCGCGAATTATTTCTACGAGCGAACAAAGACTAAGAAAAGCATCCCCATCAGTCAGACTACGGTTGAAAACGAGCAGAGCATCATCAATGCAATGATGAAATGGCTCTACAAGCGCGGCGAGACATACATTGACGGGTTTGACTTTAAAAAACTCAAAAGAGTTGATAGAGGCGCAGATGAGAATAGGCGGGGTTCGTTTGAAGAACATGAGGTAGATGCGATCAAGGCGGCACTCGCCGACTACATTGCTGAGGCTGAAAAAGATATTGAGGCTTCTGGCAACTACAGCAAGGCTGTCACTGGCTACTACCTTGGCTTTTCTCTCATATCGGGATTACGCCGTGGCGAGCAATTGCAATTGCGTTGGTGTGATGTTGAGGACATGGAACATAAAGAGGCACGCTCTGAGCCCTTTGATCTGATAAAAATAACCGTACGCGGCGAGACCAGCAAGGTACGTAAGACCAGAAAACTGGTAGTCAAAGACTCTGGCTATTACCTTGGGTTGATGCGGCTAAAGAGAAAAGTTTCGGGTGAAAAGATCACCGAGAAAAATATGAGACAGTGGCTAGGTGAGCAATTGATGTTCACTACCAATGACAAGACGCCTATCACGCCACGAGCAATTGGCTACCACTTTGACAGAGTGCTGGAAAAGGCTGGCATTGCCAATTTGGATAGGCGAGATCTAGTTCCCTACAGTTTCCGTCACTACTTCATCACTCAGCGAGTCAACAGCCACCTTCCGCCAGCGATTGTTGCTGAGATGTGCGGAACCAGCATCACGCAAATAGAGAAGACCTATTACCATACCACCGAAGCAAAGATGGTCAGCAATGCATTGGCCGACTACGACTACGTCGATGGGGTACTTGTTCCAAAGCAAAAATAGAAAAGTGCTTGATAAAAATGATCGACGATGTAGACGAAAAAATCAGAAGAAATCTGTTGATTTATTCTTCTCTTTGTTTGATTGCCAAATGGCTTGATATTTCAGTGGCCGAGATTGCGACAGCACAATTCCAATGGCTGAGGGTGCCATCCTCTAATAATCTGGTAGCAGTGGCTATTGTTGTTCAAATTTATCTTTTGCTACGTTATCGCTTCTCAAAGTTAGCATCAAGAGCCTTGCGGGAAATGCAAGTTGAGATAATCCGAATGATTCGAAGATTTATTCGTGCCGACATAGAATACAAATTCGGTAGTTTTAAAAACTTTCAAAAGTGCACACTTTTCAAGCCGGATCTTGCGGCCTATATTTCAAGAGAACAGGCCGATGATATCGTTGGTGATGGGGTGCCGATGACTATAAGGCAATTGACTCCATATGGAATTCGATTTAAAAACTCTTGGAGTGGAGAGTTTTCATGTGCATCATTTGCAGATCGTCCAGATGGAAGTACTGCACATAAATCCGGGGGGTACAGAATCGAATTTAATTATGGATTCTGGGATAGGATGATCATTTGGGCGAAAGCGTCCATACCAATAATTTTTTACACTCGTGGCTCGATAGAGATTGTTACGCCAGTTGCTCTTGGACTAATTTCGCTTGCTTTTTTGTGCTACGAGTTGCTATCAATATAGGCCACTTAAAATGGATGGATTTCGGTTGCTCTTTTAAGCAATTGAAAACAAACTGTATTCATTGCAACATGAATACAGAAAATGGCTCTTTTTAATCTTTCTAGTCTCGGCGCATTTACCGGGACACAGTGCTATTACCGCATCAGTCGAAAACATCTTTTAACTGATGGCTCTAAATACCTCGCTGACCATGCACATTGCTATTGGTTGATGGATGCAATAGCCAGTCATCTGTCTGAAATCTGCACTAATGACTGGTTTGTAGTAGTCAAGACCTCAGTCAAGGATTCCAATGCACTGATGGTGTACGAGGATGGGAATGGGAACGAGCACGCACGTCAACAAATTCCCTTCACAGACCTACCTCTCGCAGAGATAACTCTCTACGCATGCTGGGATGGGGAGCACTGGGTAATCATGCTCCCAAGCGAATATTGACAATGATTTGGCGTCACGCGAGCCGCTAATCCACCTACAGTGATGCGAATGAAATAGTAAAAGCGTCTCGGTAACCGACTAGAAGTCGACGATGCTGTTAGCGTTTAAAGGCGAGGGTATTTTTGCTATGCCTGCCCTCCATCCTCGATGAATTTATTTTCAGCATGAATTCCAAATGATTTTCTTTACTTTAGTACGGTCTCGACCATTTTGGAATTTTGACTTGGCCGGATTTAATCTGAAAAAGGAGGTGTATGGTTAAAATATTGGTTGGCCGATAAAAAAGTAGTTAATTCAAAATAAACTGCAGCGCCAAAACTAATTTGTTAAATTTTTAAATTTGAATCAATCGGTGCCACCGCCATCAAGTCAGTGGCTTCTGCGAGACAGCCATACTTAATTGTCGTTGGGCTTTTGATATTTTTTGTCGTTTTCTCTCTGCGTCAAGACTTTTTGAGATCAGCGCCTTTTGTCTCTTGAGCGAGTCAATTCGTGCTTTCTGAGGTGTATTTTGGCTGAATTCTTCAATGGCTTTTTCCAAAGAAAAATACTGCTCATGACGCAAGTTGAATAGCGTTGGGGAGCCCACTACGCTTCCAATACCAAATTGAAATTCTAAAATTAGGCGTGCGTGCAATGAACTATCTGCATAGACGACAGTTTTCACAGTTCGTCCATTTACACGCACGGTTGAAAAATACTTGTCCATACAAATATTTATATGGACAATATTCCATTACTTTAAAAAGCCAGCACGTAGTGCCGCGCTAGTAGCCTCAATTTGTTGATCGAGTTCACCTTGCTCAACGGCTAATTTAAGGGCTTCAAGAACTTTTAGAAGTTCATCGCCGTTGGAGACTTCGATGGCGTTTTTTCCCTTTGAGTCGAATTGGATTTGCTTGCTTCCATACTTGCAGATCAAATTAATCTTGCCGTTGTCGCTGATATGCCACCATTCACGTACTTTCTTGGCTGACTCAATAGTTTTTCGCTCTCCCGTTTCTTTATCTACGTATGTTTTCAAACGTGTAGGAGCGAAGATTCGGCCATCTTTTTGGGCTTGTGCCAGTTGAATTTGTTCAAATATTTTGTTGCTGAGTTTATTTCTGCGCTGAATAACAGGCGATACACCTTGCTTTTTCTTGCTGGTCACAAATTTGAGATTGGATAGGATGCTCATTTCAGTTGCTCCATTTAGTTGATAAGAAGTTAACTTTATTGTCAGACGCTGGATCAGAGCAACCTCAATTTTTCGTCTCCTTTTCTTTGGTTTGCTAAATAGATGTATGAATCAGTACAACGCCAAAGATATAGAGCATTTCTTCAATCGATATGAAAAACACGTGAGCCACGTAATCGTAGCCCACACTCACCATCGCCCTTACGTTGCCAGCCGTGATGTTGGACGCTTTAAAAACATAAGAGCAGATCAGTACGCTAAAGCAAAGATTGTTGAAACGGGCAACGACTTACGACACGCTCTCAACTGTTTTGGCAAACTCCTGTACCCAGCGCATCCAAACAGACCAAAGCAAAACCCGAACGTATTCAGACCACTTACTTTTGTGACGATTGAAGGGGCTAAAGAAACAACAGATAGGGCGCAAACAATTCATGTAAACATAGCAATAGGCAATTTGCCCTCTGTGCTCAATACAGAGGACATAGAGGCGTTATTTAGGCACGCTTGGCACGATATGGCACATCAATCATCTGACGTGAAAGTATTTGACTATAAACAAATAGAAGGGCAGTCACGTTGGATGGGTTATTCACTTAAAGAGGCACAACAGGCACCATACAAGGCGTGGGACACAAACAGCATTTGGGATGTAAGCAATTGCTGGATTCCTCACGCCGCCCTTAAAGCAGACTGAAGTCACTTCAAGGTTCTTACATCACTGCGAATCGCTGGGGATTCGTAGTTCTTTGTCATGCTTAAATGATTTGGACATAGATAAACCCAAACATTCAATCAAACGCCAATCAGCGATCAAAGCGAACGCAGTAGACACAACATCACAACTGAATAAATTGGATTCGCTGCAGATGTGGTCACTGGAGTGGAGTTCAAACAAAAGCCCAGGACTGCAATGTTTTAAAGCGTCTACAAGCGTGAAAAACAGAGTGTCGGCTGCTTGGGTAGCGGCCTACGCTTAAAAACGCTTGTAGGGCTTGTATTCCAATCTGTGTTCTAAATGCCACAGATTTTTAATAAATACGAAATCAAAGAAAATTGCTGAAATATGTGGTTGCGGTGCTAAGTCATTGATTTTTATGAGATCTGCATTGAGACCCGATGAATTGATGGGTTAATTGCATTAAGGTTGCTCAGATCAAACCTCAGAAATTATGCTTGTTTCAGATTATTTATTTGATTAGGCCAAGGGGCAGAAATGGCGCAAGCAAAAACATTGAATGAGCAAGAAATTAATCGAGTCCTTGACTACGTCAGCACCAAAAAATATGCCGCTCGGGATAGGGCTTTGATCCTCACCAGCCATCTAAGCGGCATGAGGGTAGGGGAGATTGCCGCACTCACTGTCGGACACGTCCTTGACGGCAACGGCGCGATCAAGAATGAAATTCGGTTGACCGCAGAACAGACGAAGGGCAAGCATCCACGCACAGTCTTTGTAAGCACGAAACTCAGAGAGGAACTAGCCAACTACGTTCAACTGATTCGCACCGATGACAAGGAGCGGTCCTTGTTCCCAACCCAAAAGAACCCCCGAAAGGGCTTCACAGCCAACACGCTTACACAGCATTTTTTGAGTCTCTACAGAGCGGCTGGCATTGATGGTGCAAGCAGCCACAGCGGACGTAGGACCTATGCCACATCAATTGCTTCTCAAGGCGTTGGATTACGTGTCTTGATGCGCTTGATGGGGCATAGGAACGTTAGCACCACAGCCGTCTACATCGATGCCAACGACAACATGTTACGGCGAGCGGTTGAGTTGGTCTGAATTTATTAATGCAAACAACGTACTGACCTCACTCGACAGCCGTCATTGGATATTTTTGTATATGCCGTAAAAATTTTTCCACTCAGCAAGTGTGTTACAAAATAATCTAATGCAATGGATAGGTCGTCGTTTAGTTTAAGGCTTGATATTCTATATTCATATTCTCTGGTCGATATGTGAGACTCATGTTCTTCCATGAATTTTCTCGCCGCAGGCAGTGAGGCTTTGAAATCCTCAAAACCGTCGAGATCGGGGGTAATCAAAAATTTATTTAAAAAATTCACTTTATTAATTTTTGTGTTGAAATAAATTTCTAATTTCTTCGGAAGATGGCTCGCAACATGCTCTCTAACGTCTTTTGTTAAAGCGCTTAGAAAACTATCTTTATTCATACTCAGTCCTGCTTTTTTATCGACTTTTTTCATCATTGATCTCCATTAGGCACTGCGAAATTGCAGTAAGTGAAGTATCTGCTTTATGGTTATTTTCATGTATCATCTAGCCATTCGCGTCAATTAGATGGTAAGAATGGCTAAAGTCCACTTCCTCGCACCGCACCCTCTCTTTGGGCGTGTCAACAACCGCCTTGCTGACACCTACCAAAAGCGCAGCCCCTACTACTGGTGGTGGGCCTATTTGCGCCGTAGTGCGGGCTACTTGAAGTGTTGCGAGGAGGGCGGGACTGGACCTCTGGCGGGTCTCTACGCCGACTTCGGTGATGTGCGCGACGACGACTTCCACAAGTGGTGGACCGCTGGCCAACGTGGTGCGTGGCTCTTTGCCGAACAGCAGTTAGAAGCCAAGTTCGGCGAGTTGACGTCGAGGGATCAATGGGATGCGTCTTGGTCTAGCGATGACGTCATGGTTGTGGCTGTGCCACTGCGGGTCAGCAATCGTCGTCTTAAAGGCGAGTTCGCGCAATTGCTCGACAGTCGACTTAAGCGATCGAGAGGGCGGCCAGCGCTTGCAAAGGTTGCCCAGACTGCCCGGTACCCTCTATCTCAGAACTACACAGTTCAGAGTCTTGAGCGTGCGCTTGAGGCCTATGACCGATGGACGCAAAACCAGAGCAAGCCGAAGGCTGAGCGTATGACTCTTTGGGAGATCGGTGTGGAGATGCGCTTCAACCGAGAGGCAAGCAGACAAGCCCTGTCCAAGAGCAGCGCTGAACGATTGCTGGGTCGAAACATGCTTGGTGCCCACGTCAAGCGGTACGTGACCCAAGCACAGAACATCATCAACAATGTAGAGCAGGGACGGTTCCCTGTATCTGCGAGTCGCTGAAAGAATGCAATGCCTGAAATCGTTTACGTGCTGACCAATGAAGCCATGGAGGGCATGGTCAAGATTGGGCGCACCACCACCAGCGTAGAGCAACGCATCAAGGAGTTGGACAACACCAGCCTGCCTCTGCCGTTCCAGTGCTTCTACGCTGCCGAAGTGGGCAACTCAGCGCTGGTAGAGGGCAAACTACACCGTATCTTCTCTGACAAACGCATCCGAGCCAATCGGGAATTTTTTCGGACAGACGCCAATCAAGTCCGTGAGGCAATCCAACTTGCTGAACTCAAAGACGTAACGCCCAAGGTGGATGTCGTGGTAGACGCATCTGACGTCCAAGCGCTTCAGAAGGCAGTGGCTACAGAGGAGCGTCGGTCAAGGCTAAGATTTTCCGAGTTGGGCATTCCAGTAGGTGCTGTGCTGACCTTCGCTAAAGACAATGCGGTGACTTGCATCGTTGTTGCCGATGGCAGGGTTCAGTACGAGGGCCAGAACCTTTCGCCCAGTGCTGCAGCGCTGAGCGCGGTGAAAAAGAAGGGCTATCAGTGGGCAGCCGTCAGCGGGAGCGACTACTGGGAATTTGAAGGCGAGACTCTGACCGCAAGGAGACTGCGGCTTGAGGACGAGCAGCAGTAAGTAAAAGACGAAAAGACCAAAAATGAATGCCGTTGAAATTGAAGCCGCTCTGTCAGACCTATTCCTTGAGCCGTTTGATGCAGACGAGTTCCCTTTCCAGTTCCTCGCTGCTTTCGGCAATAAGGAAGTAACACTCAAGCGCCTACGCTCTGGCAACAACAACGCTTCTGACTTGCCGGGTGGCGTGCTTTTGCGCAACAACATTCATCTTGCCAGTTGTGCGTCGGGTAGGGTGGCCGCGACGTTGCAGGCCCTCCGATCCAGCCCGGCGACCGTCAAAGCCAAGGCTAAGTTCGTTCTGGCAACTGATGGCCAGACGATTGAAGCAGAAGAGTTGATCACTGGTGAAACCGTCACATCAGACTACGCTGACTTCCCCAACCACTTTGGTTTTTTCTTGCCATTGGCTGGGATTTCCACCATTAAGGAGATCAAGGACAACCCGATTGATGTTCGTGCTACTGGACGTCTCAATAAGTTATACGTTGAGTTGCTTCGCGAGAACCCTGAGTGGGCACAGGAGAAGCGCCGAGCAGACATGAATCACTTCATGGCTCGACTGATCTTTTGTTTCTTTGCTGAAGACACTGGCATCTTTAACCAGACCGGACTTTTCAGTCAAACAGTAGAGCAGATGAGTGACCGAGATGGTTCCAATACACATGAAGTGCTCGGAACTATTTTTCGTGCGATGAACATCAAGTCCAGCGAACGAGATCAGGCACAGCCTAGGCTGCCCGTTTGGGCAAATGTTTTTCCTTACGTGAACGGCGGTCTATTTTCGGGAAGTACAGAGACACCGCGCTTTACCCGAATTGCCCGCACCTATTTGACTCATGCAGCCAATTTGAACTGGAAGGAAATTAACCCAGACATCTTCGGTAGCATGATTCAAGCGGTTGCCGACGACGAAGAACGTGGTGCGCTGGGCATGCACTACACCAGTGTTCCTAACATCCTCAAAGTTTTGAACCCACTTTTTTTGGATGATCTGCGTGCGCAACTTGAGAGTGCAGGGGACAACAAGATCAAGTTGCTTAACTTGCGCAAGAGGATGGCAAGGATCAGGGTATTTGATCCTGCATGCGGCTCCGGAAATTTTCTCGTTATTGCATACAAGCAGATGCGCGAGATTGAGGCGGAGATCAATCGCAGACGTGGAGAGGAACACTTACGCAGTGAACTCCCATTGACCAACTTTAGAGGCATAGAACTTCGTGACTTCCCAGCAGAGATAGCACGACTGGCTCTAATCATCGCAGAGTTCCAATGTGATGTTCTTTACCTCGGTCAACAAGATGCATTGGCTGAATTTTTACCCTTGAATACTGAGAATTGGGTCATAAGCGGCAATGCACTTCGCCTCGACTGGTTAAGTATATGCCCGCCCACAGGTATGGGGGTGAAGGTACTTAGCGACGACCTTTTCAATACGCCGCTGGATCAAAGCGAAATTGATTTTGAGAACGAAGGAGGGGAGACCTATATCTGCGGCAATCCCCCTTACCTGGGCTCAGTGTATCAAACTGAAGAGCAGAAGTCAGACTTAAAGTCTGTCTTTGAGAAATACACTAGCGACTGGAAGTCTTTGGACTATGTTGCTGGATGGTTTCATAAGGCTGCTCTATATGGAAGTAAAGCAAACGCCGTCTCTGCGTTCGTATCAACAAATTCAATATGCCAGGGAGAGCAGGTCCCAATACTATGGCCTATAGTTTTTCAACTTGGCCACCAAATTTCATTTGCGTATCGTTCCTTTAAATGGTCAAACTTGGCAAGTAACAAGGCTGGCGTGACAGTGGTAATTGTCGGCCTCTCTTCCTCTCGTCCATCAAAGAGGCGACTGTTTGATATCAATGATTCTGGAGCGGACGTGGTAAGGATTGTGGAAAACATAAGTCCTTATCTGGTGCCGGGGCCTAGTATCACAGTTCAACCCATAAGTGCTGCTCCTGATAACAGAGGTGCAATGATCAGAGGCAATATGCCCAACGACGGGGGGCACTTGGTTTTGGACGCCCACGATGCGGAGCAAATGCTGTCCAAATCCCCAGTGGCCACACAATTCATCCGGAAGTTTATCGGATCTAGGGAATTTATAAATTCATTGCCCAAATATTGCTTGTGGATTGAAGATGATCAACTTCCAGAGGCCTTACTAATACCACCAATCGCAGAGAGAATTGAAAGAGTTCGGCTGGCCAGAATGAGTGGAGGCAAACAGGCAAGGGATAACGCAGATACGCCTCACCGATTTGTTTTTGCGCCCCACAGAGAGGGGGCGGCAATTATAGTTCCACGAGTTTCTTCTGAAAATCGCCCTTATCTTCCCGTGGGCATCACCGACGGCGGGATAGTAGTTAGTGAGCGAAACTTTGTACTCTATGATGCCCCTCTTTGGAATATGGCGCTGATTGCTTCTAGAATGCACTGGGTATGGATAGGTACTGTCTGTGTTCGCATGCGGACTGATTTCTCATATTCAAATACATTGGGCTGGAACACATTCCCTATTCCTTCTCTAACAGAGCAAAATTGTGCGGATTTAACGAAGTCCGCCGAAAACATTTTGCTTGCGCGCGAGTCCCATTTCCCCGCAACTATCGCGGATTTGTATAGCGCCGAAAATATGCCGGACAATCTGCGTATTGCGCATGAGCGTAATGACGAGGTGATTGAACGCATCTACATTGGCCGTCGTTTTAAAAATGATACCGAGCGTCTTGAAAAACTCTTTGAGATGTATACCAAGATGGCTGCGGAGCCTGTCGTCAAGAAGAAGGGTAAGAAGGCATGAACGCACAGACCAGCAGTCCCTTGAACGCCTACACCGTTCCGTCCATCTCAATCAAAACCGCTCATACAGGTGCGACCAACAAAGCCAACGCTCTCGGCATGAGAACGATGCAAGAGCGTGCCTACGCAAAGCGGGGTGAGCAGTACCTCTTGATTAAGTCACCACCTGCGTCAGGTAAGTCACGTGCCTTGATGTTCATCGCTCTAGACAAACTGAACAATCAAGGCCTCAAGCAAGCCATCATTGTTGTGCCTGAGCGATCAATCGGCAGCAGTTTTTCTGATGAACCTCTGACTAAAGCAGGCTTCTACTGGGACTGGACTGTAGCCCCGCAGTGGAACCTCTGTAATGCACCGGGAGTTGATGAAGCGCGAGTAGCCAAGTCAAAGGTAGACGCGGTGCGCAAGTTTTTAGCCTCACAGGACAAAACTCTTGTCTGCACCCATGCGACCTTTCGCTTTGCCGTTGAGGAACTAGGCATTGAGGCGTTTGATAGTCGTCTTCTTGCCATTGACGAATTCCATCATGTGTCTAGCAACCCGGACAGCATCTTAGGCACGCAGTTAACCGCCTTGATCGCCAGAGACAAGACTCACATTGTCGCAATGACGGGTTCGTACTTTAGGGGAGACAGTGAGGCCGTTCTGTCGCCCTCGGACGAAGCCAAATTTGAGACTGTTACCTACACCTACTATGAGCAACTAAACGGCTACACCTGGCTCAAGTCGCTTGACATCGGCTACTTTTTCTACACAGGTCCATACGTTGATGCAATTCATAAAGTGCTGGACCCTGCACTAAAAACGATCGTTCACATACCAAATGTGAACGCTCGCGAGAGCCTTAAAGACAAGCAGCGGGAGGTGAACGAGATACTTCACGGTCTAGGTGAGTGGAACGGCGTTCATGAATCTACTGGCTTCCACTTAATCAAGACGCCCGACGGACGCACTCTTCGTGTCGCAGACTTGGTGGACGACAGCGACCCAGCAAAGCGCACAAAAATTCTGTCTGCCCTCAAAGATCCCACCCAGAAGAACAACAGAGATCACGTTGACATCATCATCGCACTTGGCATGGCCAAGGAGGGCTTTGACTGGATCTGGTGCGAGCATGCCTTGACTGTGGGATACCGGAGTAGTTTGACGGAAATCGTTCAAATCATCGGTAGGGCGACGCGTGATGCAGAGGGCAAGACAAGTGCCCGGTTTACGAACCTAATCGCTGAGCCTGCAGCCACGCAGTCGCTTGTGACCGAGGCTGTCAATGACATGCTGAAGGCGATCTCTGCGAGCCTTCTTATGGAGCAAGTTTTGGCTCCACGCTACGAGTTCACCCCCAAGGACTCAGGTCCCAAAGAGGGCTTTGACTATGGCCCTGATGGATATCAGGAGGGCAATACCAACGTGGGCGTTAATGAGTCGACCGGGCAGTACCACGTTGAAATCAATGGGCTAACGACACCTGAGAGCAAAGAGGCTTCGCGGATCTGCAAGGAGGACTTGAATGAGGTCGTTACGACCTTTCTTCAGGACAAGACTGTTCTTGAGCAGGGCCTATTTGACAAAGAACATGTGCTGCCCCAAGAGTTGACCCAATTGCGCATGGGGAAGATCGTTCGTGAGCGCTACCCTGATTTAAGCGAACACGATCAAGAGGCGATCCGTCAGCACGCAATAGCGGCAATGAATGTTACTCAGCGGGCCAAACTGGAACTCTCAAAATCCGTCACCGGCGATGCAGAGGCTCAGCAAGGGAGCACAGCCCTCCTTGATGGGGTCCGGAAATTTGTGAATGTGCGAGAACTAGACATTGACTTGATTGACAAATTGAATCCGTTTGACGCGGCTTATGCGGTGCTTTCCAAGTCTATGGACGAGAAGTTGCTGCGTAGCGTGCAGGCTGCCATTGAAGCCAAGAAAGTCTCGTTGTCTGAGGAAGAGGCGAGAGAACTCGCAAAGCGTGCTCTTCAATTCAAGTTGGAGCGGGGAAGACTGCCGGATATAAATTCCGCAGACGCTTGGGAGAAACGTATGGCTGAAGGAGTGGCAGCACTGGCTCGCTACCGCGCTCAGGCAAAAGCAGCAGAGGCGAAGAACAGCAATGGCTGATCTCAATGACGACGAACTGCTGGACGCACTTGGGGTGGATGTTGCGCCTCTTAAGACCTCGTCCAGAACTCCTCTTGAAGAGCGCATCATCGCGGGCTTTGAGGATATTCAACGGTTTTTTGAAGAGCACAAACGCCTCCCGTTCAATGGAGAAGGGCAAGATATTTTTGAGCGACTGTATGCGGTTAGGCTGGATCAACTGCGTAAATTGCCCGATGCTTTGGCAATCCTCGCGCCAATGGACAAGCATGGTCTTCTTAGCGCTTCAATGTCCCAAGCGGTCAAAATTGATGAACTGGACGAAGACGCACTTCTTGCAGAACTTGGCGTAGACCAGAACAATAGTCAAGTTGAGGACGACATCACAGTCCTGCGTAACGTCCGTACAAGTGCCGATAGAAGGGCAGCGGAAGAAGTTGCTGACCGAACCCCTTGCAAAGACTTCAGTAAATTTCAGCCTCTATTTGAGCAAGCAGAGCGTGAAGTCAAGTCGGGAACAAGAACTGCTCTTCGCTTTGGACGTGATGCGAGCATTCAGTTGCATGACTTCTTCATCCTTGAAGGTCAATTCGCCTATGTTGCCGAAATGGGTGAAACCATCAAGATGACCACAGGCCATGAAGACGCCCGACTGAGAGTCATCTACGGAAACGGCACAGAGAGCAATCTCTTGATGCGCTCTCTTCAAAAGGCCTTATGGAGAGATGAAACGGGCCGCAGGCTTACCGCCGTTGACGCAGGGCCGCTTTTCTCGGACACGCATGATGCGGAGGACGTTGAAACTGGCACCATTTACGTTCTCCGGAGCATGTCCACTCATCCCTACGTGGAACAACACAGGGAGTTGATCCATAAGATTGGGGTCACGGGCGGCAGGGTTGAGACCCGCATTTCCGGCGCCGAGAAGGACGCAACCTATCTGCTGGCTGGTGTAGAGGTCATCGCCACCTACAAACTCCACAACATTAATCGGGTGCGGATGGAGAACCTGTTTCACAAGATCTTCAGTGCGGCTCAGATAGACATAAGCATTGATGACCGCTTCGGCAATCCCGTCAAGCCGAGAGAGTGGTTCTTAGTTCCGCTACAAGTCATAGATGAGGCGGTACAGCGGATCAAAGATGGAACAATTGCTGATGTTGTGTATGACGTTGCGACGGCAAAGTTTATAAATTCCTATTAGAAAAAGGATTTGAAATATGCCCTACATTGGTGGATCAAAAGAGGCGGTTCAACTTCTAACTGAACTTGAAGCCAATGGGGATTTGGTTCGGCTAAATTCTCATGAATGGCTGAGAAAATGCAATGAGATTGATTCCTCTGCAAGCATCTCTACTGCCAACAATGAAGATGTCTTGCTGGTCCACCTCAATCCACTGCGCAAATCGTTTTTCAGCAGATTTACGCGGATTTACCCACCGCTTTCCCCTGCGATTGAGTCTAAGAGGTGCGTATTTCTGATAATTAATCTCACGCTACAGCGGGTATTGTGCGTCGGGGTTGATGGCAGTGACTTATTTGTTTTTGACCCTTCGCAAGGTAGATATCACGCTAGCCTTCGAGATATCGATCGAATTAATTTGTTTTTGCGATCAGATGGATTGAATCAAGTTCAAAAATTAGTAGACGGTGTTGCTCAGTATGTGCAAGCGCTTCGTGAGTACAAGTCTACATATCGTTTCGCGGAAGATGAGGTTTTTAGCGCTCTTGAGAACACAGCCGATCAAAGTGATCTGGTAGTTGTGGAGATTGACGGTGAGTCAGTTACGAGGGGTGAGTTGCTTGAGTACGATAAAAGCATTGGTGAAAATACACTGCGGATGAATTTGGCTTGTAAAAAAATTGAATTCTTCTTCCCTGATTTTGATTTTTCCGAGTTGAATTTGGATGAATACCAATAAATCTGAAACGTTATTGAGTCTCCCTTTTTGACCAACTGATGATCGGAATGCTTCATATGGCGTCTTATGTGACTCTCAATATCAATATAGGGCATGAAACTCAGTCCTTGAAGATGAACCAAGACGAATGGAATGCGGTTCAGTCTGGTACGCCTCTTGTGAAGGATTCGGTAGGGTTCTACGAGGGTGAAAAATTCAGATATACGTGGTGTTTCAATGATCCACGATTCACCGATTCTTCTTTAGTCGTACTCTACGATGAGGCAGAGGGTTTTGCCGGCTCAATTCAAGATGGTTGGCTTTCTTAATGCAGCATGCATTCGGAGCATTTTTCGCCGTCCAGACCGCCCGCACGCCGTGCAACCATGCATCAGCAACACGCTTAAAATTCAATGTTCTGTAGAATTCCGTCGGAGCCAAGGTTTCCTAGCCTATTTGCACAAAAGTTACACACCGTTTTTTGTGCCGCTGTAAGCCGTATAAACACTGGGTGTTTCGGCTGTGTAACTATGGAGTGGGAGTGAGGCCTGCATTAGCCGTACTGCCCGCCTGATGCCTGGTCCGTAAAGCCCTGTCCTGACAGGGCTTTATCGTCTTGGCGCCGACATGGCGATGAATCCTGCCCGCCACCTCATCAAGCACATTATTTTTGAAAGTCTCGCATGGAAATCAAGGTCAACTTTCTCGACAAGCTGCGTCTTGAAGCGAAATTCGATGACTTCACCGTGATCGCCGACCAGCCCATTCGCTACAAGGGAGACGGCTCGGCGCCGGGTCCTTTCGATTACTTCCTCGCGTCATCGGCCCTGTGCGCCGCTTACTTCGTGAAGCTGTACTGCGAGACGCGGAATATTTCGACCGAAAACATCCGGCTGTCGCAAAACAATATCGTCGATCCCGAGGACCGTTACCGGCAGATTTTCAAGATCCAGGTCGAACTGCCGCCGGATATCCCGGAAGTCGACCGGCGCGGCATCCTGCGCTCGATCGAGCGCTGCAGCGTCAAGAAAGTGGTGCAGGCCGGGCCCGAGTTTGTGATCGAGGAAGTGGAAAGCCTCGACGCCGATGCGCAGTCGCTGCTGGCCCTGAAGCCGGATTCTGCGGGCAGTACTTTCATCCTTGGCAAGGATCTGCCGCTGGAGCAGACCATCGCCAACATGTCGGGCCTGCTGGCTGACCTTGGCATCAAGATCGAAATTGCTTCCTGGCGCAATATCATTCCGAACGTGTGGTCCCTGCATATCCGCGATGCGCATTCGCCGATGTGTTTTACCAATGGCAAGGGGGCGACCAAGGAAAGCGCATTGGCGTCTG
>JAIXTG010000131.1 GCA_027484285.1 Oxalobacteraceae bacterium
AAATTCCTTCCTGCGGCAAATGCCTGCTGTATGCGCGGCGAGATCCGGTAGCGGTCTTCCCCGTAGGCGCGGCCGAGATGGTCGAGTACCGCGAACAGCGCAGGCACGCCGATCGCGTCGGCCCAGGCCAGCGGGCCACGCGGGTAATTCACGCCGAGCCGCATCGCCGCATCCGCCGCCGCAGGCGAGCACACGCCCTGGTGGACGGCGTCGGCGGCTTCATTGGCCAGCATCGCGACGGTACGCATGACCGCCAGTCCCGGCACGTCGGCAAGGCGCGTCACCTGCAGGCCGGCCGCCTGCAGCAGCGCAACCGCATCGCGGAGGGCCGCTGGCGGGCATTGCAGCGCAGCCGCCAGCGCGATGCGCGGCGCAGTGGCGTAGTCGAGCGCAAGGTCGACCAGCACGGTGCCGGCGATGCCGGTATCGGCTGCACGGCGGGTCGCGCTGCGGCCGTCGGTTACGCTGATCACTGCGTCGCCAACCGTCGCGATGCGGCCATCGCTGCTGCTGCAGCGGTCGAATGCGATGCCGGCCTGCGACAGGCGCGCAGCGAGCGCAGCCGCTGCTGCCGAGTCGCCGCACAGGCACACGGCCGAACTCAGTTCGACGGCCGCTTCGGCGCCCGGCGCGGGCTTGGTCGCGCCTTCACGATAGTCGTAGAAGCCGCGCCCGGTTTTCCTGCCGAGGAAACCGCCGTCCACCAGTTCCTGCTGGATCAGCGACGGCAGGAAGCGCGGGTCGTGGTAGAACGCGGTCCACACCGAGCGCGTGACGGCGAAGTTCACGTCATGCCCGATCAGGTCCATCAGCTCGAACGGCCCCATGCGGAAACCACCGGCCTCGCGCATCACGGCATCGATGCTCGCGGCGTCGGCCGCGCCTTCCTGCAGCAGGCGCAGCGCCTCGGCATAGTAGGGGCGGGCGACACGATTGACGATGAAGCCGGGGGTCGATTTCGCCAGCACCGGCACCTTGCCCCAGGCCTCGGCCGTGGCGAACAGGGTCGCGGCAACATGCGGCGCGGTGGCCAGTCCGCTGACCACCTCGACCAGCGCCATCAGCGGCGCAGGATTGAAAAAATGCAGGCCGGCCAGCCGTTCCGGGCGGCGCAGCGCGGCACCGATCGCCGTGATCGAAATCGATGAGGTATTGGTGGCGAGGATGCAGTCGTCGGCGACCAGCGCCTCCAGCTCGCGGAACAGCTGCTGCTTGGCCTCGAGCTGTTCGACGATGGCTTCCACCACCAGGCCGGCGTCGGCCAGCGATGCCAGGTCGCCGGCAGCCGACAGCCGCTCGCCGGCGGCCTGTGCGTCGGCAAGACTCATGCGTCCCTTGTCGGCCAGCTTGCCGAACTGGGCGCGGATGGCCTCCACCGCGCGTGCGGCGGCGTCCGGGCGTGCATCGAGCAGGCGCACCCGGTGGCCGGCAGCCGCAGCTACCTGCGCTATGCCTGAACCCATGGCGCCGGCACCGATCACGGCGACCGTCGCTGTCAGGGGCAGGGGAGATGTACTCATGGTGTCGGGCTCCGCGGGCTGGCCGTTGGTGCGATGAATTCAGACATGATAGCGGCGCTGGACGACGACGAAGCGGCTGGCGACGAAGGCCGCATCGGCATACGAAGCATTGGCGGCCGGATTGCCGCCGGTACCGTGGAAATCGGAGAAGGCGGCCGACTGGTTCACGAATACGCCGCCGGTCAGGTTGATCGACAGGGCGACTTTCGAGCGCAGCGTGGCATCGGTCATCGCATCAATCACCGCGTCGCTGGTCGAGTAAAGACCGCAGGTCAGCGCGCCATGGGTGCTGACAATGCGCTCGGACAGCGCGATCGCCGCAGCCGTATCCGCCACCCGGACGATGAAGCTGATCGGGCCAAAGCGCTCTTCCATGTACGCCGGTTCATCGCCGGCATCGCAGGCCACCAGCACCGGCGTGCGTACCTGCGCCTGCGGATAGTCCGGATGGGCGATGCGGGTGGAGGCCAGCACCGTGCGACCGAGCGCGCCGCTGTCGGCGAGCTCGATCCGCTCGAGTGTATCGCGCGACTGCACCGCGCCGAGTACCGCAAGTGCGACTTCGGGCTTGGCGAGGAAGCCGCTGACGGCCTGCGCGAGATCGGCGCACACCTCGTCATAGGTCTTGTGGCCTTCGTCGGTCGCGATGCCGCCGGCCGGTACCAGGATCGCCTGCGTGGTGGTGCACATCTGTCCCGAGTACAGCGACAGCGTGAACGCAAGATTGCCGAGCATCCGCCGGTAGCTGTCGGTGGAGTCCAGCACGATGGTGTTCACGCCGGCCAGCTCCGCATACACCCGCGCCTGGCGGCAGTGCTCGAGCAGCCAGCGGCCGAACGCATTGCCGCCGGTGAAGTCGACCGACGCCACGTCCGGATGGGTGACCAGTGCCTGCGTCGTCTCCGGACGCTGCACCACGCACAGCGACACCAGGTTCGGGTCCAGCCCGTGCTCGGCCAGCACCGCGCGGATGGTGCGCACCGTGATCGCGACCGGCAGCACGGCGCTGCCATGCGGCTTGATGATCACCGGATTGCCGGTGGCAAGTGCCGCGAACAGGCCGGGGTAGGTATTCCAGGTCGGGAACGTGCTGCAACCCACGACCACGGCGACGCCGCGGCCGACGATCTCGAAATGCTTTTTCATGCGCAGCGGCGGGTTCTTGCCCTGCGGTTTTTCCCAGATCGCTTCTGCCGGCACCTGGCTCTGTTCGCGCCAGGCCATGGCCACCGCCTCCAGCGCCCGGTCCTGCGCATGCGGCGCGCCGGCCTGGAAGGCCATCATCCAGCCCTGGCCGGTGGTCATCATGACCGCATGGGCGAGTTCGAAGCTCTGCCGGTTCAGTCGCTGCAGGATCTCGAGGCAGATACCGGCGCGGCCATCAGCGCCCAGTTTCTGCCATGCCGGCATGGCCTGGCGGGCGGCCGCGATCAGCACCTCCGGGTCGCATGCCGGGTAACTGACCTCCAGCGCCACGCCGTATGGCGAGGCCTCGCCGGTCTGCCAGTCGCTATGTCCCGGCTGCCCGAGCTCGAAACGCTGCCCGAGGTGCGCGTCAAATGCGGCCTTGCCGGCGACGTCCGCCCCCTCGCCATACACTTTCGTGCTCGGCAATTCCGGATAGGGCGACCAGTGGGCGCGGGTGCGCAGCGCGTCGAGCGCCGCGTCGAGGGTGGCGCGGTGGGCATCAAACAGTGGGTGGGACATCAGGCTTCTCCGTGTGGGCGGGCACGCTCTCGTCACGGAGCGGCCCCAGTGCTTCAAATGATACTAACGTAATCAAAGAAATTCAATTAAACGTATCACAAATTTCAATGATATGAGCTATCCGGATAGGCTGCCGTGCGCGGGTCGATTCGCTGAATATCACCGGCTGCAGCCGGTGCCGGGCGGGGGCGGCGCGGAGGCCCGGGAGAGCCGGATCCGATGATACTTTGTGATTTGCTGAAAAAATAATGTGGTATCGTTTGAGCACAGATCAGGCTGCCATTCCTGCGGCGTCTGCTGTCCATGAAAAACCAATCGAACAAGCAGCCGGCCGAAGAGCCGGCCCGGAGGAGACATGACCGTGGCAACCCCCACCGCAGCCAGCGCCAGCTATGACGTGATGCATGCGATCGACGAGGGAAAATTCACCTCGCTGCAGAAAATGATGTACGTGCTGGCCGCGCTGGCACTGGTGCTGGACGGTTTCGACGGCCAGATGATCGGGTTCGCGATACCGGCAATCATGAAAGAGTGGGGCGTGAGCCGCTCTGCATTTTCGGTGGCGGTGGCCAGCGGACTGGTCGGCATGGCGATCGGCAGCGTGCTGGCCGGCCTGATTGCCGACCGGGTTGGGCGCAAGCCGGTGCTGATCGGCAGCATTTTCCTGTTTGGCGCGTCCACTTTCCTGATCGGCCATGCGTCCGGCGTGAACGACATTACCGTGATCCGCTTTTTCGCCGGCCTCGGCATCGGCGCAGCGCTGCCGACGGCCACCACGCTGACTGCCGAATTCACGCCGGCCCGCTTCCGCACGATTGCGGTCACCACGGCCATCGTCTGTTATCCGCTGGGCGGCATGCTGGCCGGCCTGTTCGCGGGCCAGATCCTGCCGGTGCAGGGATGGCGGATGTTCTTTTTCATCGGCGGCGCGATGCCGATTGCCTTTGCCGTGGTGCTGATTTTCCTGCTGAGCGAATCGCCGAAGTATCTGGCCCGCCAGTCGGCACGCTGGGAAGAGCTGCGCGCGCTGCTGGCGAGAATGGCGCATGAGGTTGCGCATGTAAAAGAATTCACCGACGGCCTGGTGGTGTCGGTCAGGCGCGGCAGCATTGGCGAAGTGTTCCGCGACGGACGCGCGTGGGATTCGGTGTGGCTGTGGATCGCGTTCTTCATGACCCTGCTGTCGATCTACAGCGCGTTCAGCTGGCTGCCGACCATGCTGACCGCCGAAGGCCTGTCGCCCTCGCTGGCCGGCATGGGCCTGACTGCCTACAACTTCGGCGGCGTGATCGGCGCCATCGTTTGTGCGCTGGCGATCACGCGCTTCGGTTCCCGCAAGCCGATGATCATTTATTCGGCGCTGTCGGCGCTGACGGCGCTCGGGCTGAATTCGGTCAGCGTGACCAGCGACACCCAGACCTTCCTGCTCGGTCTGGGCGTGCATGGCCTGTTCACGAATGCGCTGCAATGCTCGCTGTATGCGCTGTGCGCGCACCTGTATCCGACCCTGATCCGTGTCACCGGCACCGCGACGGCACTCGCGTTCGGCCGCCTCGGCGCGATCCTGAGTGCATTCGCAGGTGCAGCGATGATCACGGCGGGCGGCGCGAGTGCCTACCTGAACCTGCTCGGCGGCTCGATGATCGTCACGGTGCTGGCGCTGACCATGATCCGGAACCATATCCGTCCGGCCCTGCGCGATCAAAGCGCTCAAGCAGAGACGGCCTGACCGCCAGATAGGCAAAGCGGCGCTGCAGCCCCATCCTGAGCACGGTCAGCGCGGCCGTGCGAGGGTGGGTCCGCTCGAAACGCTCGAGCGGAATCGACTGCGCGATCTCGAACGCCTGTTCGGGTACCCGTACTCCCTGTGACACCAGCAGCATTAGGTGCCGCACGAGGTCGTCGCGGCTCATGCCTGCGTCCCGCTGGCGGCCAGCGGCAGCGGACGGCGCGCTTTCGTGCTGCGGCTGCGCCTGAGCAGTCGGGTCAGCAGCGCAGATGCGCGCGCCAGCGCGCGATTCAGCGCCACATGCCAGCTATGCGCGACCGCCCGGATGATCAGCGGCGATCCACCGGCCGCACTGATCGAGATCACGCACTCCTTGTCGATGCCGCCGCGCGGGCCGTTCAGGTCCGACAGCTGCACCGTTGCCCGCGGCACCGCCGACGGGTGGCGGCGAAACACAAACTCTACCCGTTCGCTGGCCCACTGGCGCAGCGCCCCGGCATTCGGATCGCGGGATTTGAACAGGACTTGCATGTCACACCTCCAGTCGAGTGAAAGACGCTTCGAAAAATAAAAAAGGCGGCTCCTTTTGCCAACCAGCGAAGCCGGGAGCCTGCCTGAGGAAAAAGCGAAGCCTTCCGCCGCCTGTCTGAAAATCCCGCGAACCGCCACCGCTTCCCCGTCGTTCTGCGAATCTTCGAAAAAGCAGAAGGACTTTCCTCGCCCGGCCAGCGGCGAGCACCAATCCGGAAAACTTTTCTGCGCATCTGACGGTACAGTGAAGCCTGTATTCAGGCCGGGCAGTGTCCGGCCTGCGCGCCGCTATCGCGGCAGTGCGCCACTGGTTGACAGCCGCCTTACCGGGCAGGCGACGGCCAGTTCGCAGACCGATGACCCGTCCGGAGGAGACACCATGACAAGCTGCACCCGGCCGGCCGCCGAGCAGGCCGCCGCCATCCTGCGCACCGACGTTGCGCTCGACGACAAATACACCCGTACCGACGGACGGATCTACCTCTCCGGCATACAGGCACTGGTCCGGCTGCCGATGATGCAGCGCCTGCGCGACCAGGCCGCCGGGCTCAACACGGCCGGCTTCATTTCCGGTTACCGCGGTTCTCCGCTCGGCACGCTCGACGAGGCGTTGTGGAAGGCCCAGCCGCACCTTGAGCGCCATCAGGTGAAGTTTGTTCCGGGTGTTAACGAAGACCTGGCGGCCACTGCGGTCTGGGGCACGCAGACGGTGGACCTGATCGGTCCATCGACAGTCGATGGCGTGTTTGCCATGTGGTACGCGAAGGGCCCCGGCGTCGACCGCTGCGCCGACGTGTTCAAGCACATGAACCATGCCGGTACCGCCAGGCACGGCGGCGTGCTGCTGGTGGCCGGCGACGATCACGGCGCGTATTCATCGACCCTGCCGCACCAGTCGGACCACTTGTTCGCCGCCTGCATGATCCCGATGCTTTACCCGTGCAATGTGCAGGAATACCT
>JAIXTG010000398.1 GCA_027484285.1 Oxalobacteraceae bacterium
CGCCACCACTGGCCGGACCACGCAAGCGGCCGGCGGAAGGTAATGCCGACGGCGAGCCGGCGTCGAAAGACGCCAGAAGCTGAGTAGTCACATGGCCATGCCGCATCATCGCGGCATGGCACACACCGACCTCAGCTGCATTTAGCGCATGGAGATCAGGGATGAACCGGGGGGTAGGTAAATAGCCCATCCTTTTTCTTATCCGCCCCGAACGTACGCATGCACGAGCAAGTGGGCAGCGACGACGACAATTAATTCCTCCGTGTCGAGCACCGTCGGCGCCTGAATGACTGGAGTGTCGGCGTTAGCCCACTGGACAGCCTGCCGTACACAGGCGTACTGCGGGCGGTGATGCAGCCGGCAAGCGGGCACGAAGCCAGCAAGGCGCTGACACTGAACAAACATGCCGCATAATCCCGTCATGGAAAACACTGTCCCCAGCGCTGCCACAGACAGCGCGCTGCCCCTGGCCGGCATCACTATCCTCGACCTCACCCGCCTGCTGCCCGGGCCCATGGCCACGCTGCACCTGGCCGACATGGGCGCCACCGTCATCAAGATCGAAGACAAAGGCGCCGGCGACTATGCGCGCACGATGAGCCATGTGAAGCACGAGGTATCGCAGCTGTTCATCGCGGTCAATCGCGGCAAGCAATCGATGCGGCTCGACCTGAAGAATGCAGATGACAAGGCTAGCTTCCTCGCGCTGGTCGAAGCCGCCGACGTGGTTGTCGAGAGCTTCCGCCCCGGCGTGATGGACAGGCTGGGCCTCGGCTGGGAAGTGCTCAAGGCACGTAATCCGAAGCTGGTGATGTGCGCGATCACGGGCTATGGCCAGACCGGTCCGCTGGCGCAGGCAGCCGGCCACGACATCAATTACATCGCTTATGCCGGCATGCTCGCGCAGACCGCCGACGATGAAGGCCGGCCGGTGCTGCCGAACCTGCAGGTCGGCGACCTGCTCGGCGGCGCGCAAACGGCGGTACAAGGCATCCTCGCTGCACTGCTTGCCGTGAAAATGGGTGGACCGGGGCGCTTCGTCGACGTCGCGATGACTGATGCCGTCTTTGCGCACAACCTGATGCCGCTGCTGGCACTGAACCATGCCGGTCGCAGCGCTCCGCCGGCACGCGATTTCCTTACCGGCGGCGTGCCTTGCTATGGCGTCTATCGCTGCAGCGACGGTCGCTACATGGCCGTCGGCGCGCTCGAGCTGAAGTTTTGGGAAAGCTGCTGCGAGCTGCTGCAGCGCCCCGACCTGAAAGCGAAGCACTGGTCTCTCGGGCAAGCGATCGGCGGCGAGGATGCGATGGCCGTCAGGGCCGAACTCGACGCGATTTTCTCCACCCGCAGCCAGTCCGAATGGACGGCGATGTTCAAATCTGCTGACTGCTGCGTGACCCCGGTGCTGACGACCGAGGAAGCCATCGCTCACCCGCATTTTTCCGGACGCGCCATGACAGTCAAGATGATTCATTCGACGGAAGGGGAATGCCTGTTGCCCGCGCCTGCAGTGAAATTCAGCGATTAAATCAAAAAGCACTGGACAGCCCTGACGTGGAACCATTCGGGCATTGCAGGCACCTATGGCGGATTTGTTTTCCAACGTCATTAGGAAGGATGACCATGCTGCCAGCGAACGCACTGCCACGCCCCCCCGCCTCACCGTCCGTCACAACGACTACAACAGCGACTCACACCACGACAACAACGACGCCAACGTACCTCACTACGACAACGGCGACGGTGAGCACAAACCTGCCATCGATGTCACCGGCTCACGCTGCGATACCGCAGCTGCGAAGCAAGCCTGAGTCAGACCGAACTGCACTGATCAAGGCGCTGCTGAACGAACAATTCACCGGCGTGCCTCCACTGCATCAAGCAATCCTCAACAAAGATTTTGAGATGGCTAAGGCCTTGCTCGCATCCGGCGCATGGGTCAAGACCGAGATCCAGCCGCCCCTCTCGCTGGACACTCAACACGCTGTGACACTGTTTGCCTTGGGGACGCCCGAAAAAATGTCGGAAACCCATGGCGCTGGCGTGAAAGATTTGAAGATCAATGCAATTGTTAACTTGGCAATTAAGACGATGCTGGCTGCGCCTGACATGAATACTCAATATGTCGGCGCGAATGCCATCACACTGGCACTGCTGAGCAAGGCGCCGGATGACTTCATTGAAAAACTACTGGTGATCGCGAAAGATCAGTACCCGGCGATCCTTGACCACGCCGATGCACAGGGAAGGACGCCGATGTCGGTGGCGATCAAGCTTGGTGATGGCAACCGTATCTCTTGGTTGCTGAAGAACGGGGCCCGTGAAAATTCAGAAACAAGGCTCAAAGCCGCACTGGGTCTTATCCTGAAGGCGCGGCAGATGGAACTGGCTGATCTGTTTTTGGAAAGGAAGTGGTTGAGCAGCGAAGCGATATCCGAAGTTATGCGTCACGATCTCGAACGGACTCTGACCCATACTTCTCATACGTTCAGCGCGGCGCTGGTTGCCTATGGTTCTCGGCTCCTCCCTGATGACCGCCTGGAGCTTCTGATGTTTGCGGCAAAAACGCCCGGAATGGCAAACAAGCTTCCCATGCTGTATGGCCAAGTCGACGCTTCGCTAACGCCCGAAGAAGCGGAAAATTTACGTGAAGCTGCGGCAGCTTCCCGAGATTGCGATAACTATCGCTGGGTTCGTGAGCGCGACCAATATCTTGCAGCGGCCCTCGGTTCGCCATTATTGAAACAGTCCAGACTGCTGTTGCAACGCGAAATGGTGAGGGCAATACAAGCCGTTGACGAGCCTTTTCTGCAGCAGTTGTTGACGTTGGGCATCGATATACACTGCGACGCGCATCCTACCTTGGGCACCAAATTGCGTGACGCAGTAGCAGGCCTGTCGAGCCCGGAAATCCTGTTTCGTGTGTCCTCAGGCTTGAGCGTAGCCGGGAGGCCCTTCACATATTTTCAGCAAGCATCCAATGCTGCGCCTGACTTGGATTTCGAGCATCCACTTGCAAAAATGATGCTGACCGAATTTGAGATGTACCGAACAACAAAGAATGAGGACGAATTCATGAATTTACTGCTAAAGCAGAAGAATTTACTGGTATCTCGAGATCTCGCCGGATACCTTCTTAACTTTGCGGTCTACAAGAACTATCACATATGTGTGAACTTCCTATTAAGGGAAGGGGTTCGTCCGAACAACAGCGCAATCGATGGCTATCCGGGAGCGGAACAGTGGCAACCTATCCCCCTCGCCTACAGGAACGGCAATGAGGAGATCTTTGACATGCTGACGGCCGCCAACGGCGTGTTTCCCCCCGTTCCGTGGGCACTTGATTCCGAGAGTGATGATGACTAATCGCACGAGGCTGGAAATGAGTAACTCTTCACATGCTTCCGGCCTTGCTCACGAGGCGTAACTTGAAGCCCTTCAATTCAGGGGCCAAGTCATCATTAGTCGCCATGCGAGCTGGCGCTGAACCACGCGGGACACAGTGCACCGCCAGCTCGATTGTCCAACCGGCGGCGTCCCCCGCCACCACGTCTCCCGCTGCGGCGCCGGCAATTACATGACGGTGCGACCGGGACATGAAACCTGTGTCGCCACAGATAGCCGCAAAAAACAGACCGCGCTCCAGGATGCTGCCAACTGCTGCCTCCGTCCGGTACTGAACCCGGAGGAGGCAGTGCCCTACCCCTACTTGGTCCCGCGCAGCATGGTATCGAAGGCAACGCACGATTCCAAAGACCATTACCTACGGACCCGACTGCCGCTGCGCTTCGCTGCCATTGGCGACTGAAGGCGACCGCCGGGACATCCTCATCGCGCCGGAAGAATGCAGCGAAAGCATGCGTACCAGCGAGGGGTACGTGTCGGTCCTGACGCTGCCCCGGTAGTGAACGGCTGGAGATGCTGCAAGCCTGCCAGCAGGTTTCCTCTGCGCACCGCACGGCCGCGCGGAGAAATGGCCGGCGACTTTCCGCCGGAGCGGCGCTGGCTGCTGCGCTTGGCCACCTTACGCAGCGGCGATGCGCCCATGCTGTCTTTCGGCTCGTCACGCTGTCCGGCTTTATCCTCATGCCTGCAGTGCGGTTGCGGAAGTACAGCACACAGGACGAGCAGGTAGCTGCATCCCCATAGGCTTTTAAAAACCTATTTTCATGATGCCAACTACCTTGAATGACCCATAAACACAGCAGAATCCATGGCACCCGCCCGGACAACAGGCACGGCCATGCATGTTAAACTCCTGCCCGCGCGAAGTGTCTGCAGAGCAAGCTCCGTTTGCCTCAGGCCGAATTTCGCCCCATGGTGACCGCTAGCCCGGGCCGCCGACCGTACCGACGGCGGCCCGGGCTAGCGCACCAGCTTACGACTGTTATTTCCCTGGAGTTTTGATGAACGCCCCCATGAATCGACG
>JAIXTG010000343.1 GCA_027484285.1 Oxalobacteraceae bacterium
GCGTGGTGTACGGCATGCCGCGCGAGGCGGTGGCGGCCGGCGCGGTGCATGAATCGGCACCGCTGGGACAGCTGGCGGGCCGGGTACTGGAACAGTTGAACCGGGACGGCGGAAGGGCGCTGCGGGTGTGATGTCGCCGGCCAGGCCCCGATGCACGCCCGCCATGCAGGACCGGCTAGTCCCGTGGTTCGAGGGTGGCATTGAATTGCCGGATCGCGAGGGCGAGATGCACACGTTGCAGCCGGGCCAGCCTGTCGAGGGAAGTGGCGAGATCGAAGCCGGCGGCCAGCGTAGCGGCGCTGGCAGCCCGGGTGCCGACCTCGATGGATGCGATGTGCCCATGCAGCTCGCGCCGCGCGAGCCCGAGCACCGACTCGACCGCAGGCAGGACAAGCCGGGACACCTTGTCGTCGTAGTCCTCGATCGTTGTGAAAGGGGCCAGCTGGTCGGTTTCGGCCATGCGGGAAAGATGCTCGATGAGCTGCCAGCGCGACCCGTCGGGCAGCTGATGGGCGATTTTGCCGATCCAGTCGGCCAGCACGCAGAACACTGCCGCTTTTTTATGCGTGTTGCCTGTTTCGTAGGCATCGCGGGCAGCGTAAAAGAAGGACAGCAGCGCATCGGCGCCGGCTGCCTGCCACAGGTCGCTGCAGGTGCGGGCGAGACAGGACAGCGTGGCATTGTCGGCGCCGGGAAGCACGGCGACGATGGCCCGGATCATCTCCGCGGGAAGCGCGGGCAGGGTCAGTGGAGCAGCAGGTTCTCTGGCAACAGAGGACAAAGAAACATTATTCATGGCAATGACTCCCGGGTGGGGCGGATGCTCGTCTGTCACCCGGTGCCGGATGGGGTTCCGCCGCAGGCCGCTCAACGCCGGCGACATTTTTCCGTCAATGCAGTCAGCAATTACTTTTGATTCAGGAGCCGAGATGGCAGACCCAAAAACCAAATTCCTCGTCGTTGACGACTTCTCGACCATGCGGCGCATCGTGCGCAACTTGCTGAAGGAACTCGGCTATTCCAACGTCGACGAGGCCGAAGACGGCGCGATGGCGCTGTCGAAGCTGAAGAACGAGAACTTCGACTTCGTGATCTCCGACTGGAACATGCCGAACATGGACGGACTGGAAATGCTCAAGCAGATCCGGGCCGACGGCGCGATCGGCAAGCTGCCGGTGCTGATGGTGACCGCCGAGGCGAAGAAGGAAAACATCATCGCCGCCGCGCAGGCGGGGGCGAATGGCTATGTGGTCAAGCCTTTCACCGCGGCGACGCTGGACGAAAAGCTGTCGAAGATTTTCGAAAAGCTTGAAAAGGCAGCCTGAGCATGGAAGCGTCGATGAAAGATGTGACTGACATCGAGCAGACCCGCTATGACGAGCTGCTGTCGCGCGTGGGCCAGCTCACGCGCAGCCTGCATGAAAGCCTGCGCGAGCTCGGGCTCGACAAGGAAATCGAGCGGCTGGCGAAAGATGACATTACCAACACGCGCGACCGCCTGATGTATGTCGCGAAAATGACCGAGCAGGCCGCGCAGCGGGTGCTGAACGCCACCGATGCCGCGTCGCCGCTGCAGGAGGGCATCGAGCAGGGCGCAGGCGCGCTGGCAGCCGAATGGCAGGCTGCGATCGCTGCCGGCACGTCGCCGTCCGACCTCGGGCCGCGCACGCTGGCTTTCCTCGAGAGCAGCCGCGATGCTGCCGCCGATACCCGGCAGCACCTGCTGGACATCATGATGGCGCAGGATTTCCAGGACCTGACCGGCCAGGTCATCACCAAGGTGACCCGGCTCGGCCACACGCTGGAATCGCAGCTGGTGCAGTTGCTGGTCGATCATGCACCGGTCGAAGGCCGGCGCGAGGCCGGCAACAGCCTGCTCAACGGGCCGCAGGTCAGCCCCGAGGGCAAGGCCGATGTGGTGGCCGACCAGGGCCAGGTCGACGACCTGCTGGAAAGCCTCGGTTTCTAGCGCGGCGCGCGGCCGAGCAGCCTCGGCTTTTCCCGCCTGTTCCGCCGATGACAACACGCGCGTCCGTCCAATAATCCGATCGTGCCCCCCGTGGGGATGAACGGAGCGATGGATGGCCGCGCAGGACAGCGACCTCGAAAAAACCGAACCCGCCAGTGACCGGCGACTCGAGCAGGCGCGCGAAGAGGGCGACGTTGCCCGCTCGCGCGAGCTGGCCGCGTGTGCGTCGCTGCTGATCGGCGGACTGCTGCTGTGGGCCATGGGCGCCTCGCTGCAGTCTTCGCTGTCGCTGCTGCTGAAAGACGCGCTCGCATTTCCGCGGGCGCTCGCGTTCGACACCCCGCTGCTGCTCGAGCATGGCCGTGCACTGGTTGGCCGCGCGCTGTGGGCGCTGCTGCCGTTCGGCGCGGTCCTGCTGCTGGTGGTGGTCGCTGCGCCCCTGCTGGTCGGCGGCTGGCTCTTCTCTTCCAAGGCTTTCTTGCCGAAATTCGACAGGCTCGACCCGGTGGCCGGCATCGGCCGGCTGTTCTCGCTGAATGCGCTGGGCGAACTCGGCAAGGCGCTGGCCAAGACCCTGCTGGTCGGCATCGCCGCTTTTTACGTCATGCGCAGCCAGTCGGAGGCGGTGTTCGCGCTGGCGATGACGCCGGCCGGCGCCGGCGACGGTGCGCTCGGCCACCTGCTGTTCCTCGCATTCGCCAGCATGGCGGCGGTGCTGGCGCTGATCGCGGTCATCGATGTGCCGTGGCAGCGCTGGCAGCATGCAAAAAAGCTCATGATGACGCGCGAGGAAGTGCGGCAGGAGCACAAGGAACAGGAAGGCAACCCGGAAATCAAGGGCCGCATCCGTGCCCAGCAGCGCGAGATGTCGCGCCGCCGGATGATGGCCGAAGTGCCGAAGGCCGACGTGGTCGTCACCAACCCGACCCACTACGCGGTCGCGCTGAAATACAGCGAAGACCGGCATGCGGCCCCGGTCGTGGTGGCCAAGGGCGCGGACGAGATTGCCGCCACCATCCGCGCGATCGCCGCCGAGCACCGCGTGCCGCTGCTCGAGGCGCCGCCGCTGGCGCGTGCGCTGTACCGCCACACCGAACCGGGCGACGCGATTCCGGAGCGGCTGTATGCCGCGGTCGCGCAGGTGCTGGCTTATGTGTTCCAGCTGCGCGCCGGCAGCGAGGCCGCGCCGCCGTCCGCCATCGAGGTGCCGGCCGACATGGATATTCCGGGGGCCGTCGCATGAACGGATTCGCGCTGCCCGCATGGCTGAAGGTCGGCGGCGCGCAGGCGCTGGCCGCGCCCGCGCTGATCGTGCTGATGCTCGGCATGATGATCCTGCCGCTGCCGCCGATCCTGCTCGACCTGCTGTTCTCTTTCAACATCGCGCTGTCGGTCATCATCCTGATGACCAGCCTGTACACCGTCAAGCCGCTGGACTTCATGGCGTTCCCGGCGGTGCTGCTGATGTCCACCATGCTGCGGCTGTCGCTGAACGTGGCCTCGACGCGCGTGGTGCTGACCGACGGCCACACCGGCGCCGGCGCGGCCGGCCAGGTGATCGAGGCCTTCGGCCACTTCCTGATCGGCGGCAATTACACCGTCGGCATCGTGGTGTTCGTGATCCTGACCATCATCAACTTCACCGTCGTCACCAAGGGCGCGGGCCGGATCGCGGAAGTCGGCGCGCGCTTCGCGCTCGACGCCATGCCCGGCAAGCAGATGGCGATCGATGCCGACCTGAATGCCGGCCTGATCGGCGAAGCCGATGCCCGCGCGCGCCGGCTGGAAGTCTCGCGCGAGGCCGAGTTCTACGGTGCGATGGACGGTGCCAGCAAGTATGTGCGCGGCGATGCGATCGCCGGCATCATCGTCACCATTGTCAACATCGTCGGCGGGCTGGTGGTGGGCATGCTCCAGCACGACATGGTCTTCGATGCCGCGCTGAAGAATTACACCCTGCTGGCGATCGGCGACGGCCTGGTCGCGCAGATCCCGTCGCTGGTGATCTCGATTGCCGCCGGCGTGGTGGTATCGCGCGTGGCGAACGAACAGGACGTCGGCAGCCAGCTGGTCGGCCAGCTGTTCGCCAAGCCGCAGGTGCTGGCGATCACTGCGGCCATCATCGGCGGCTTCGGCCTCATCCCGGGCATGCCGCACCTGCCTTTCCTGCTGCTGGCCGTGCTGCTGGGCTTCGGCGCGAAGTGGGCGCAGCGGCGCGTGGCCGAACGCGAGCAGGCGGTCGAGGCACCGGCCGCGCCGCCGGCCACGATCGAGGCGGAAGAGGCCGGCTGGCAGGACATCGTGCCGGTCGACACCCTCGGCCTCGAGGTCGGGTTCCGGCTGATACCGCTGGTTGATGCCGCGCAGGGCGGCGAGCTGCTGAAGCGGATCAAGGGCGTGCGCCGCAAGTTCGCGCAGGAGGTCGGCTTCCTTGCGCCGCCGGTGCACATCCGCGATAACCTCGAGCTGCGCCCCGGCGGCTACCGGATCACCCTGAAGGGCGTCGAAATCGGCGCCGGCGAGGCCCATGCCAGCCAGTTCATGGCGATCGACCCCGGCATGGTCGGCGGGCCGCTGGAGGGCGAGTCCACCACCGACCCGGCGTTCGGCCTGCCGGCCTTCTGGATCGAAGAAGCGCGGCGCGCGCATGCGCAGGCGCTCGGCTACACCGTGGTCGATGCCTCGACCGTGATCGCGACCCACCTCAACCATCTGGTGACCCGGCATGCGGCCGAACTGCTCGGCCGCAGCGAAGTGCAGCAGCTGCTCGAGCATCTCGAGCGCGACACGCCAAAGCTGACCGAAGACCTGGTGCCGAAACAGATGAGCCTGTCGGCACTGCAGAAGGTGCTGCAGAACCTGCTGGCCGAGGGCGTCCACATCCGCGACATGCGCACCATCGTCGAGTGCCTGTGCGAACACGCGCCGCAGGCAAAAGACCCGGCCGACCTGACCGAGGCGGTGCGCGCCGCGCTCGGGCGCGCCATCGTGCAGCAGCTGTTCCCGGCGCCGGCCGAGCTGGCGGTGCTCGCGCTCGACGCGCCGCTCGAGCGCGTGCTGATGGGCGCGCTGCAGGCCGGCGGCTCGGCGCTCGAGCCCGGCCTTGCCGACACCCTGTCCGACCAGGCCGCGCGCGCCGTGCAGCGGCAGGAGCAGAGCGGGCTGGCAGCGGTGCTGCTGGTGCCTGCGCCGCTGCGCCCGCTGCTGTCGCGCTTCCTGCGCCGCAGCCTGCCGCAGCTGTCGGTGCTCTCGCATTCCGAAGTCCCCGAATCCCGCAACGTCAGGATCACTGCCCTGATAGGAGCCCAGTAAATGAACATCCGCAAATTCAGCGCACCCAGCCCGCGCGAGGCACTGCGCGCGGCGCGCGCCGCCCTCGGCGACGAGGCGGTGGTGCTGTCCAACCGCAGCGTCGCCGGCGGCACCGAGCTGATGGTGATGGCGCCGGACGA
>JAIXTG010000280.1 GCA_027484285.1 Oxalobacteraceae bacterium
CCGATGATGCGGCAATACCTCGGCATCAAGGCCGAGCATCCGGACATGCTGCTGTTTTACCGGATGGGCGACTTCTACGAACTGTTCTTCGACGATGCCGAGAAAGCAGCGCGGCTGCTAGGCATTACGCTGACTCAGCGCGGCGCATCGAACGGCACGCCGATCAAGATGGCCGGCGTGCCCTTTCACTCGGTCGATCAATACCTCGCCAAGCTGGTCAGGCTCGGTGAGTCGGTTGCGATCTGTGAACAGGTCGGCGATCCGGCCACCAGCAAAGGCCCGGTCGAGCGCAAGGTCCAGCGCATCGTGACGCCTGGCACCCTGACCGAGGCGGAACTGCTGCCCGAGAAATCCGAGCGGCCGTTGCTGGCGATCTGTGTGCAGCGGCAGCGGAAGGGCGTCACGCTGGGTCTCGCATGGCTGTCGCTGTCCAGCGGCCAGCTGCGTGTGACGGAGCTGGCGAGCGCCGAGGACCGGCTGCCGCAACGTATCCGTCAGGAGGTGGAACGTATTGGGCCAGCCGAGGTACTGGTCGACAGCCAGGGCGCTGACCTGCTGCTGTCGCTGCCGGGTCTGCGCCCCACCGTGGTGGCCGACTGGCATTTCGATATTCCGCTGGCTCAGAAGGCATTGCTTGAGCAACTGGGTGCGGCCACGCTGGCAGGCTACGGCGCATCGGCGCTGGGTGCAGCGCTTGGTGCGGCCGGTGCGCTGCTGGTCTATGCGCGCCATACGCAAGGCAAGCAGCTGCAGCATGTGCGCGGGCTGCAAGTTGAGCGTGAGGACGAATTCATCAGCCTTGATGCGGCGACACGTCGCAACCTCGAACTGACAGAACCGCTGCGGAATACCGAAGGTCATTCGCCGACCTTGTTCTCGCTGCTGGACCATTGCCGTACCGCGATGGGCTCGCGCCTGCTCAGGCACTGGCTGCATCATGCACCGCGCGCCCAGTCGATCGCACGCGCACGCCACGCGGCGATCGAGGCGCTGATCGATGCCAACGCCTGCGACGGCCTGGCATCCCTGCTGTCCGGTGTGCCCGACATAGAACGCATAGCCAGCCGCATTGCACTGCTGTCGGCGCGGCCGCGCGACTTGTCGGCACTGCGGGCCGGCCTGCGGCAATTGCCCGGTCTTCAGTCGGCGATTGCGCCAGAAAATGCGATCACGGGCGCAGCGCTGCTGGAGCAGGTTCATGCTGGGCTGTCCACACCGGCCGATTGCCTCGCGCTGCTCGAGCAGGCGATCGCTGCCGAGCCTGCGGCCATGGTGCGGGACGGCGGCGTGATTGCGCGCGGCCATGACGCTGAACTGGATGAACTTCGCGGCCTCTCCGATAATGCGGGCCAGTTTCTGCTCGACCTTGAGGTGCGCGAACGGGAGCGTACCGGCATCGCCAACCTGCGCGTCGAGTACAACAAGGTGCATGGCTTTTACATCGAGGTCACGCACGGCCAGACGGCAAAGGTACCCGAGGATTACCGCCGCCGACAGACGCTGAAGAATGCCGAGCGCTACATCACGCCGGAGCTGAAGGCTTTCGAAGACAAGGCGCTGTCGGCGCAGGACCGCGCACTGGCAAGGGAAAAATTCCTCTATGAACAGCTGCTGCAATCGCTTGGCACGCACATCGCTCAATTGCAGCAAGTGGCGCAGGCTGCGGCACAAATCGACGTATTGACCGCTCTCGCCTCGCATGCGATGCGCCACCAATGGTGCAAGCCGTTGCTGGTGGAGGAACCGCACATCGACATTGCGCAGGGTAGGCATCCGGTCGTGGAGAACGTCATTGAACGCTTCGTCGCAAACGATTGCAGGCTGCATGCCGAACGCCGGCTGCTGCTGATTACCGGCCCGAACATGGGCGGCAAGTCAACCTACATGCGCCAGGTTGCGCTGATCACCCTGCTCGCCTACCTCGGCAGTTACGTGCCAGCCAGCAGCGCCAGCCTCGGACCGATCGACCGAATTTTCACCCGCATTGGCGCAGCTGATGACCTCGCCGGCGGTTACTCGACTTTCATGGTCGAGATGACCGAATCGGCGGCGATCCTGCACGGCGCTACGGAACAGTCCCTCGTGCTGATGGACGAAGTCGGCCGCGGCACCTCTACTTTTGACGGCCTGGCGCTGGCCTGGGCCATCGCGAACAGCCTGTTGCTGAGCAACCGAAGCTTTACGCTGTTTGCAACGCATTATTTCGAACTGACGCAAATGCCACTGCAGCACCCGGGTTGTGCGAACGTGCACCTGTCAGCAGTCGAGCACAAGGACAGTATCGTGTTCCTGCACGCCGTACAGAACGGCCCCGCTTCGCAGAGCTATGGCCTGCAGGTGGCACAGCTGGCTGGTGTGCCGCAACCGGTGATTCGTGCCGCACGCCGCCACCTCGCCATGCTCGAGGCGCATTCCGGTGCGCAGGACGGCCAGCAGTTCGATTTGTTTGCAGCACCACCCATCCCGCCTGAACAACCGCCCCCGGAAGCCATTCCCGCAGTTGCTCTCGCGCTCGAAGCGCTGCAGGCGCTTGATCCGGACCAGCTCTCGCCTCGGGAGGCGCTGGATGCCCTGTACCGGCTCAAGCAGCTTGCCGCCACCAGGTCAGACCAGGGCTGATGCGCTGGGTCACCCTGCTCTGGCTCGCACTGTGCTGCTGGTCGGCGCAGTCGGAGACCGTGCGGGTCGGCATATTGATGCACGTGATGGCCGGACCGAACTCTGATGACGGATCCCTGCGCACGGCGCTGGAGGAAGCGCAGTCTTTCGATCCTGCGTTCATCGTGGTGAATGGCCTGAAGTCAGGCACGGAACCCTGCCGCGATAGCCTGGTCAGGCGGCGCAAAGCCCTGCTTGAAGCCGTCGACTTGCCGATTTTCCTCTCGATGGCCGGCAGCGACTGGCTGAGCTGCCGCGACCGCCGCGGACGTCCATCAGACATCGTATGGCTGAACCTGCTGCGCGACCAGCTGTATGGCAGTAATAACTGGAATGGTTCAAAGCAGATTGAATTGAAGCGCCAGTCCGCAATACCTGCGTTCCGCAGCTATGCAGAGAACACGCGCTGGCTATGGCAGAACATCCTGTTCGCGACACTGCACCAGCCTGCAGAAAACAATCACTACGTGGCTGCGGCCGGCAGCAATAGCGAGTTCGAAGACCGGCTCACGGCAAATCGGTACTGGCTGACGCGGCTGGTCGCTGAGGCAGAGTCTTCGCGAGCCAAAGCGGTCGTGATCATGACAGACGGTGAGGCGCTGTCGTCAAACACGCGCAGTGGCCGCGAACGCGACGGTTTCCTCGAGATGCGGCGCGCGCTGAAAAATCTGGCAGCCAGGCTGAACGTGCCCGTGCTGGTGGTCCAGGGTTCGAGGCAGCCGGCGGACGGGATGGTTCAACGTACAGGCCGGCTGTTTTACGGGGGTCTGCCTGCCGGTGTGAGCCTGCTGGAGGTCGACATCGACGCCGAGGCCCCCTTTTTGCTGAGTACCGTTACCAGGCCAATGACCGGGAGCGCGCCCCCCTAGTCAGCCGGCCCTCGCGGAGAACAAATTACTGCAGCTGGATCGAACGGAATTCATCCCCGCCGTCATCATCGCCATGATGATGCCCGTGCGGACCATGCACATGCCCGTGCGCGATCTCTTCATCAGCTGCCTTGCGCACTTCAACCACGCTGAGCGCGAAACGTAGTGCCATGCCTGCCAGCGGATGATTGCCATCGAGGACAACCTTGCCATCGGCAATATCAGTGACGGTAAAAACGCGCGGTGCGGCATCCTGCTGGCCTTCGGGAGCGCCTTCGAATTGCATGCCAACCTCGAGCTCGTCCGGGAACAGTTCACGCGGCTCGATCTTCACCAGCTCAGCGTCATATTCGCCAAATGCATCTTCAGGCTCGACCTGGATCGTGACTTCGTAACCCGGCTGCTTGCCATCGAGTGCTTCTTCGATCTTCGGCAAGGTGTTCTGGTAGCCACCATGCAGGTACACCATGGGCTCGCTGCTCTCCTCGATCAGGTTGTCCTGCGCGTCGGAAAGCTTGTAGTGCAGGGTTACGACCGTGTCTTTGGAAATATTCATGCTGAGTCCTTTTAATTAGCCAAAACGCATTATAACTGCCACCCATTGCGCCTCCATGGCCGGCAGTGGGTCCCGAGGCGCTGCCGATATAATTCGGGAATGAAAACCTCCTCTGTATTGGGCACGCTCTCGCCTCGAGAATTCCTGTCGACCTACTGGCAGAAAAAGCCCCTGCTAATCCGGCAGGCCATCCCTGATTTCCGCCCCCCGGTAGACCGGGACGCGCTGTTCGCACTGGCCGCCCGCGATGATGTTGAGTCACGACTGATCACCAATTTTCGTCAGCAATGGAAGATGAAACACGGGCCTGTCGACTCGCTGCCATCGCTGTCGCGCAAGAACTGGACGCTGCTGGTACAGGGAGTGAACCTGCATGACGATCAGGCAGATGAACTGTTAAATCGGTTCCGTTTCATTCCGGATGCCCGGCTCGACGATCTGATGATCAGCTACGCCACCGACACGGGAGGCGTAGGCCCGCATTTCGATTCCTATGACGTGTTCCTGCTGCAAGCCCACGGCCAGCGCCGCTGGCGGATCGGACCCCAGAAAGATTTATCGTTGCTGGAAGACCTGCCGCTGAAGATCTTGCGCAACTTCACGCCTGCCGAGGAGTTCGTTCTGAACCCGGGTGACATGCTTTACCTGCCGCCTCAATACGCACACGAGGGCGTCGCAGCAGGCGAATGCATTACCTACTCGATCGGTTTTCGCGCCCCCTCCTGGCAGGAACTGGGCGAGGCCTTTCTTCACTTCATGGCAGAGAATGTCTCGCTCTCCGGTCGCTACAGCGACCCGGATCTCGGCGTTGCTACGCGCCCCGCCCGGATCGCGGATGACATGCTTGCAAAGGTCAGCGAGCAATTTGCCCGGCTTGCCAGCCAACGGGAAGACATCGAGATTTTCCTTGGCGAGCACCTTTCCGAACCCAAGCCAAGCGTCTGGTTCGACACCCCCGCGCGACCGGCGACGCTGGCCCGGTTCGAGGCGGCCATGGAGCGCCGGGGATTGCGCCTGCATCGCAAGAGCCGCATGCTCTATCGCGGTAAATTTGTCTTCATCAATGGTGAATCCTTCCAGCCGTCGGCCTCTGATCGCAAATTGCTGGAGGCGCTGGCAGATCAACGGAGGCTGCCTGCCGGCCAAATCGGATCAGCATCGGCCGATTTACGGCAAAGCCTGCATCAGTGGTATCGGGATGGCTGGGTGGTGACGGGCTGAATGAGGGGGCAGCAGGCGCCCCCGCCCGCAACCCGGGCCGGCCAATCCGCCGGCATCGTTACATTTTCTTTCAAGAAAAGAGGCATAAACCACGGGAACGGGCGTGAAGCGACTTGCATGCTTTTCAAGAAGCCCAGTATAATTTCTGATTAGGAAGTTTTGTCGATGCGGCAGTGCACCAGCAGTGCCAAGTTGAGAAAGCGACCTAAAGATGTTCAATAACTACCGGTAGTTATTAAGCACAGACAAAGCTTCAATTCTCATACTCGACCTGAAGGATAATCATGAAAAAATCGCTGCTGATCGCTTCCCTGCTGGCTCTGGCTCTGGCTGCTTGCGGCAAGAAAGAAGAAGCTGCTGCACCGGCCGCTGAGGCTCCGGCTGCTGCACCGGCTGCTGAAGCTCCTGCTGCTGCACCGGCTGCTGAGGCTCCGGCCGCTGCACCGGCTGCTGAAGCTCCGGCCGCTGCACCGGCTGCTGAAGAGAAGAAGTAATCTTCCCCAGCTCACAAAAAGCCGCCTGAGGGCGGCTTTTTGTTTGCCTGTCGTTTTACCACCGGGCCCGCAGTTCGGAGGGCTCAGCAGTGCAGCCAGCCAAACCCCTCATCCTGATGAGCAATAATCGGCTCGAACTCGCCGCCAGTGACGGCGCCGATAGCCTCCCGGACCCGTGCCGGCGTATTGTTTTTTTGTGAAAGATGCGCTGCCACCAGAGTGCGCAGTTTTCGCTTGTCGATGGCTGCCAGCAAACCCGCCGCCTCTGCATTGGACAAGTGCCCGAGCGGCCCTGAAATTCGCGCCCTCAGCCAAGGCGGGTACATTGACCGGGCGAGCATCTCGCTGTCGTGATTGAACTCCAGCAGCAAGGCATCACAGCCTGACAGGACCTCGACGAGGTAAGGCGTCGATTGACCGACGTCCGTGAGCACCCCGAGCTTTCGATGACCGTCATGAGCCACATACTGCAATGGTTCCCGCGCATCGTGGGGCACGGTATAAGGCGTCATTTCGAGATCACCCACCGAAAACGCCTCCCCATCACGGCAGACTTGAAGATCGACGCCGACGGTATCGTCGCGTGGAACTGCCTGCAGCGTGCCATGGCTCAACCAGACGGGCAGGCGATAACGACGGGCCAGTTTGAATACCCCGCCGATGTGGTCGGAATGCTCGTGGGTTACCAAAATGCCCGAGAGAGACGAAGGTTCGACACCAAGGCGTGCAAGGCGTCTCTCGGCCTCGCGCAGGCCGAAACCGCAATCCAGCAGCAGATGCGTGGGTTTCGTCTGCGAAACCGAAGCAATCAGCAGCGCATTACCCTCGCTGCCGCTGCCAAGGCTCGCAAACTTCATGAAGAAGATACCGGCCGGAGGCCGGCCATTACCTGAGCTGCTCGCTCAGCAGAGTAAGGATGCGGGTCGAGCTGGCATCCTTGGCCAGTGCACCCTGCTCATCCAGCACAGCGACGCGGGTCTGCTCTCCTGATGTCTTGAGCTGAATCTGGTAGCGGGTAGCCTGCTTCTTGTCATCCTTGGAGCCAAACAGGCGCGAGAAGAAACCGCCGCCCGACTTGTTTTTCGCGTCACTGTCCTGATCGATGTAGCGGACGAAATACAGGCCACGCGCACGATCGCGGTCTTCAACCGTGAAGCCGACACGGTCGAGTGCCAGGCCCACTCGCCGCCAGGCACGGTCAAAGCCCTCGCCAACCGCGACATAGCGTGCTTCGCCCTCTTTCTCGATGCGCGCGCGCTGCGGCTCGGCCTTCGCATCCTTGACTGCCGCCTTGGCATCACCGACCGGCTTGCCCAGTGAAGCCATCAGGCGCCCCAGGAATTCTGCCTCGAGTTCCGGATCCGAAGGGCGGCTCGTCCAGACTGTGGACTGGTTGATTACCTGACTGGTCACCTTCTCTTCCGCACCACGATGGCTGATGTAGATTTCGGTGCTGCCGCTGGCAGTGCGTTCGAGACGCGTGCGGAACTTGTCCCGCTCGCCGGTTGAATAGACCGAGTCGAATACCTTTCCAAGCGTGTCGCGGATGAAGCCTTGCGGGATCTTGGCGCGGTTTTCCGCCCAATCGGTTTCCATGATGCCGGCTTCACGGTTTTCGAGAGCCAGCACAAAGCCATTCTCCTGCCAGAATTCCCTGATTTTCGGCCAGAGAACATCGGGCGACTGCTGGGCCACCAGCCAGCGCTGCTTGCCATCCCGCTCCACCCGCAATCCGCTTTCCGTGTTGACTGCCTGTGCAACCGCTCCGGTCGAAGCGGGCTGCGCGCCAGGTGCAGCAGCACTGCGCCTTGCGCTGTATTCGGAAGCCGTGGTCGTTCCGCGCAGGCTTTCAACTGCGTAACGGCTGTCGCCGCCCGGCGCGCTGAGATCCGGCGGCACTTCCAGTTTGGTGCCCCGGCTGGCCTTGGCAGCGCTCTTGTAGTCGATCCGCTCGGGCTCCAGTATCTCGTTGACCGAGCCGCAGCCAGCGATCGCGCCGGCAACAAACAGGACCAGCGCGCGCGAGGCGAAACCGGGGAGCATGGAATTCATGGGGTAGCGCATGTCGGAGTAGGAATGAATGATTGGGGTCGCCGGTTTACTGCAGCACGCCGGACTCGCGCAATGCGTCGCGCACTGCGTCGTGACAGGCAGGAGCCAGCGGCACCAGCGGCAGGCGAATGCCGCCCTGCATGCGCCCCATCTGCGCCAGCGCCCATTTGACCGGTACCGGGTTGGGCTCGACGAACAGCTTGCCGTGCAGCGGGATCAGCTTGCCGTTGATGGCGATGGCATCGGCGATCCGACCTTCCATCGCAGCGATGCAAAGCTCATGCATTGCGCGTGGTGCGACGTTGGCCGTGACTGAAATGTTGCCGTGCCCGCCGCAGAACATCAGCGCCATGGCTGTCGGGTCGTCGCCGGAGTAAACCGCAAACGATTTCGGCACTGCGCGCAGCAGTTCTGTGCCGCGGCCAATGTTGCCGGTCGCGTCTTTCACGCCGACGATGCCAGGTACTGACGACAGCCGCACGATGGTGTCATTGGTCATGTCGGCCACCGTCCGGCCCGGGACGTTGTACAGGATCACGGGCAGATCGACCGCTTCTGCAATCTGCTTGAAGTGCCTGTACATGCCTTCCTGCGTCGGACGGTTGTAGTACGGGACCACCTGCAGCGATGCATCGGCACCGACATCCTTTGCATAACGGGTCAGTTCAATGGCTTCCGCAGTCGAATTTCCGCCGGTGCCGGCAATCACCGGAATACGACCTGCGACATGCTCGACGGCGACCTTGATGAGTTCGCAATGCTCTTCCACCGACACCGTCGGCGACTCGCCAGTGGTTCCGACGATCACGACAGCATCGGTGCCCTCGGCGACATGCCAGTCGAGCAGTGCACGAAGCGCCGGAAGGTCCAGGCTGCCGTCCTCATGCATGGGGGTCACAATTGCAACAATGCTGCCCTTGATCATGGTTGTTTCGTCGAAAAAATCAAAACCGTGATTGTAGCGGAACAGCACCGCCGCAGGTCGGTTTCGGCAAGACTCAGATCGCGCAGGCAGCAGGCGTCAGATCGGTGCCCGCACGACGCAGGCAAATACGCTGCACCATCGCCGGCTTCGGAAGACTGACGTAGCCCTCTTCGTAGGCGAGGACACGGAGCTGCGGAAACTGTGCAGCCAGTGAAAGCAGTTCGCCGGGAGCCAGCAGGAAAGCCGGATTGGACGGCTTGCCAAATTGGCCATTCCCTTCCGCGAACGTCTCGTAAATCAGCACGCCATTGGCCGCAATACTCCGCATCAGTGCCGGCAGCAAGGGACGATGCAGGTAGTTGGTGACGACGACGCCGGCATAACTGTCAGGCGTCAGAGGCCACGCCGGGTCGCGCTCGGCATGCTCGCGTTCGAGATCGAAGAGCAAAGTCTGGATCGTGTCGGCTGCGGTGACTTCCAGTGATACGGCATCGCGATCGACCGCCAGCACCGGGTGACCAAGGCCCGCGAACAGGCGGGCATGGCGACCGCCGCCACAGGCAAGGTCCAGCACCCGCCCCTCGGGCACCAGTGATGCAAACCGGCTCACCCAGGGCGACGGGTTATCTTGCTGCAGGTGAGCGGACATCAGTTGTACGACAGGCCCATTTCTTCGCGCACATCGCGCATTGTCTCCTGCGCGTACTTGCGGGCCTGGTCGCATCCGTCTGCGACGATGGCGCGTACCAGCGAAGGATCGTCGATATACTTTTGCGCGCGCTCGCGCATCGGCTCCTGCTCCTTCAGGATGCCGTCGATTACCGGTTGCTTGCATTCGATGCAGCCGATACCGGCCGATTTGCAGCCTTTGACGACCCAGTCTTTGGTCAGCTGGTCAGAGTACACCTGATGGAACATCCACACCGGGCATTTGTCCGGATCGCCGGGATCGGTGCGCCGCACGCGCGCCGGATCGGTGGGCATCGTGCGGACTTTTTTCGTCACCGTGTCGCGGTCATCACGCAAAGCAATCGTGTTGCCGTAGCTCTTGGACATCTTCTGACCGTCAAGGCCCGGCAGGCGCGACGCTTCCGTCAGCAGCGCCTGCGGTTCGACCAGAATCAGCTTGCGACTGCCCTCGAGATAGCCGAACAGACGCTCGCGATCGATCATGGACAGGTTTTGCGCATCGTCGAGCATGGCCTTGGCCTGCTCGAGCGCATCTTCCCTGCCCTGCTCCTGGAATTCCGCGCGCAATTCGTTGTAAAGCTTGGCACGCTTGGAGCCCAGCTTTTTCACGGCTTCCTGCGCCTTCTGTTCAAAGTCCTTCTCGCGGCCGTACAGGTGGTTAAAGCGGCGCGCGACCTCCCGCATCATTTCGATGTGCGGCACCTGATCCTCGCCTACCGGTACCATGCTGGCCCGGTAAATCAGCACATCCGCTGCCTGCAGCAACGGGTAGCCGAGGAAGCCGTAGGTTGCGAGGTCGCGATCGGCCAGTTTCTCCTGCTGATCCTTGTAGGTCGGCACCCGCTCCAGCCAGCCCAGCGGCGTCGACATCGACAGCAGCAGGTGCAATTCGGCGTGTTCCGGCACCCGCGACTGGATGAAGATAGTGGCCTGCGAAGGGTCGATACCCGCGGCCAGCCAGTCGATCACCATGTCCCAGGTGCTGGACTCGATGATCGACGGATCGTCGTAATGCGTCGTCAGCGCATGCCAGTCGGCGACGAAAAACAGGCATGGGTGCTCGGACTGCAGTTTGACCCAGTTCTTCAGCGCGCCATGATAGTGGCCAAGGTGCATGGCGCCGGTCGGGCGCATGCCGGAGACAACACGATCGGGATACATGGGGATCTCAGGTCAGGAGGAATTTAAGGGGAGAAACAAGAACCGACAGCAGCGCATTCGCCAGCGCGACAACCGGAATCATCCAGTACTTCAGCAAGTTCAGCAGCGCGAGCGCGAGCACGATGAAAAAACCGTACGGCTCGAGGCGGGCAAAACGGAATGCGAGGCGGTTGGGCAGCAGGCTGGTCATGATACGCCCGCCGTCCAGGGGCGGCAAAGGGAACAGGTTGAATGCGAACAGCATCAAATTGACCAGCACACCGGCCTCGGCCACCTTGAGGAAGTAAGCCTCGCCGAAATCCGCACTGTAGAGGACGAAAAACAGGACCATCCAGCCGAGCGCCATGGCCAGATTGGCCGCCGGGCCGGCCAGCGCAACCCAAAGCATGTCCCTCTTCGGTTGCCGCAGCCTCGAGAAATCGACGGGCACCGGCTTTGCATAGCCGAACAGAAAGGGACTGCTGAGCAGGGCCAGTGCGAGAGGGATAAGCACGGTGCCTATCGGGTCAATGTGCCTGACCGGATTGACGCTCATCCGGCCTGCCGCGTAGGCAGTCAGGTCACCGAAGTAACGGGCGGCATAAGCATGCGCGGCCTCATGCAGGGTGATGGCAAATACGACTGGCAGTGCATACACCGCAATCGTCTGGATGATCTCGTTCATTGCCCCGATTTTATCAGAGCGATGTGCAATGACCTTCAGGCAAATATTGCGACATCGCCCAAGCCCTCGCGCAGAACCAGCGGAGCATCACCCGTCAGATCAACTACCGAGGTTGGCAACAGGCTGCAGCCCCCGCCGTCGACTACCAGTTCCACCTGCTTTTGCAGCGCGACCCGGATTTCATCCGCATCATTCAGCGGGAGGTCGGATCCCGGAAGCATCAGGGTGGTACCGAGCAGGGGCTGCCCCAGTTCGGCCAGCAGTGCTTGTGCAATCGCGTGTCCGGGCACGCGCAAGCCAATGGTTTTGCGTGATGGATGGGACAGGCGGCGCGGTACTTCACGCGTAGCTTCGAGAATGAAGGTGTAGGGCCCGGGGGTGACCGCTTTCAGCAGGCGATACTGGCGATTGTCTACGCGCGCATAGGTTCCGATTTCGGACAGATCCCGGCATAACAGCGTCAGGTGGTGCCGGTCATCGATTCCCCGGATGCGGCGCAAGCGATCGACTGCCCCTTTGTCATCGAGGTGGCAGACCAGCGCATAACTGGAATCGGTGGGGAGCGCCACGATGCCGCCCGCGTCAATCATCTGTGCTGCCTGCCGGATGAGTCGCGGTTGCGGGTTGTCAGGATGAATTTGAAAAAATTGCGTCATGAAAAAATGAAGCGACAGCCACCAAGGCTGTCGCTTCTGCTGTCAGGACACGAATCGTGGTCAGGCACGCTGCAGGGCAGCAATACGCTGCTCGATCGGCGGATGACTGGAAAAGAGTTCAAAGAAACCGCGAGAGTGGTTGATACCCAGCGTGGCTACGTTCTGCGGCAGTGCGGCCTCATGCATGCTGCCCAGGCGATGCAGCGCATTGATCATCGGCTGACGGCTCCCGAGCAATTGCGCCGCACCGGCATCTGCACGGAATTCGCGCTGGCGGGAAAACCAGGCAACAATCATCGACGCGAGCAGGCCGAACACGATCTGGCAAACGATCACGGTCACCATGTAACCTGCGCCACCGGTGGACTCGCCGTTGCGCGACAGTGCGCGGTCGACGAGATAGCCGACGACCCGCGACAGGAAAACCACGAAGGTATTGGTTACGCCCTGAATCAAGGTCATGGTCACCATGTCGCCATTGGCGACGTGCGCAACCTCGTGACCCAGCACCGCCTCCACCTCATCGCGGGTCATGTTCATCAGCAGGCCGGTGGAAACAGCGACCAGCGCCTCATTCCTGAAGGCACCCGTGGCAAAGGCGTTCGGCTCACCGTCATAGACGGCGACCTCGGGCATGCCGATTCCGGCACGCTGCGACAACCGGGCAACGGTGTCCAGCAGCCATTGTTCAGTCGAGTTCTGTGGATGGGTAATGACGCGCGCGCCGGTCGACCACTTCGCCATGGGCTTGCTGATCAACAGCGAAATGATGGCGCCTGTAAAACCGACCACCAGCGAGAACACCAGCAGCATGCCGACATTCAGGCCCTGGGCAGTCAGGAAGCGATCGACGCCGAGCACGGACAGCACGATGGACAGCACCGCGATCACGGCGATATTGGTCAAAACAAACAGCACAATTCTTTTCATTTGGTCGTCCCCGGAGAAACAAATTGGATACGCGGCAATTATCTCTAAGCAGGCTCGTATCTGGAGACGAGCCGCTGGAAAATCAACTTAGAAAAAACCGAAGTTTAACAGCGCCCAGCTTAGAAAAAGCCTCAGTCGATTTACCAGTCATGCCAGACCGGCGTCACGCTCGCCGGCAAAGGTGGCAGCGTGCCGAGATCAACGCGCGACTCGGCTGGCCCGTGGAAATCAGAGCCGCGGGAAGCAAGCAAGCCGGCGTCACGGGCAATTCGGGCGAAGGCATCGTACTGGTCGGGCGTATGGCTGCCGGTGACCACTTCGATGCCCTCGCCGCCGAGTTCGCGGAAGCTGTCGACCAGCGCCCCCATGCGTATCGCGTCGAAACCGTAGCGGCCGGGGTGTGCAATCACGGCCCGTCCTCCCGCCGCACGAATCCAGCTGACTGCCTGCTCCAGCGTTGCCCATTGGTGCGGCATGTAGCCGGGCTTGCCCTCGACCAGAAAATCCTTGAAAACCTCGGAAACGCTCGGGCGGACGCCGGACTCGACAAGGAAACGGGCGAAATGGGTGCGCCCCAGCATGTCCGGATTTCCTGCGTACTTCAGTGCGCCGTCGAAGGCACCGGATATACCCGCCTGCTCGAGTTGGACTGCGATCTCGCGCCCCCGGCGAATTCGACCGCCGCGCACCGACTCAAGACCGCCGACCAACACGGGGTGGGTCTCATCGATATTCAGTCCCACGACGTGCACCGTCTTGCCAGCCCAGGTGATCGAAATTTCGACACCGGCAACGAACCGCAACCCGAGTTCCGCAGCCACCTGCCGCGCGGCCGGTATGCCGCTGATTTCATCGTGGTCCGTCAACGCCCAGAGCTCAACCCCATTCGCCTGGGCACGTGCCGCCACCTCGGCGGGCGGCAATACACCGTCCGACACGTTGGAATGGCAGTGCAGGTCGGCATTAAGCATGAAATGTCAGGGAACGGTCAGGTGGACGACGCCTGATTTTACCGCTGCAGGCGCGGCCCTGCCGAACCGTCCGCTTCTCAGGAAAGGAAAGCCTCGATCAGCCTCGCCACCTCGGCAGGCTGGTCATGATGCAGCATATGGCCGGCATCTCCGACCCGGGCCGGCTGGACGTCCGGAATGCATTGCATGCGGCGATCGATCTCGGTACGTGCCGCCTCCCTGCCCCCCATCCAGCGCCAGACATCAGTCTCTTCGGCCTCGACCCAGAGTACCGGCGCAGTGATGCGTGCCCAGCAGGCGCACACCTCATCCGAGCGATAGAGCTGCGCACTGGTGATCTTGTGAGCCGGGTCGCCCAGAATTTCCCATGCACCGGATTCATCCGGTGCTGCCCAGTGCCCGGCGAGGAAATCTGCACGTTCCTGCGTCAAACGCGGGTTGGTCTTGCGAAGACGGGCAGCAACCGCGTCCCGGTCCGGATAGCTCCGCATGAGCGGCGGATTGCGCAATTCGTCCAGCCATTGCGCATAGCGTTCCGGCGCCTGCGACGGCACTGTCGTCGCCAGGCCGAAGCCCTCGAGGTTGACCAGCTTCGCGACTCGCTGCGGACGTATGCCGGCATAGAGGGTCGCGATGTTGCCGCCCATGCTGTGGCCGATCAGGTTGACGGGAATGTCGGCGGCGTAGTGGTCGAGCAGCGCCTCCAGATCGGCGAGGTAATCGGGAAACCAGTAGCAATCGGCTGCCGGGCGTTCAGTCAGGCCGAAGCCGCGCCAGTCAGGCGCAATCACCTGCCAGTCACGGCGCAGGCAATCGACGACGAACTGGAACGACGCAGAAACATCCATCCAGCCATGGAGCATGAACAGCAGCGGCGCACGCACGTCGCCCCAGTGCCGGACGTGGGTGCGCAGTCCGCGCAGCTGCAAAAATTCGGAACGGGAAGGTTTCAGGGGAATCGGCATCGTTGAGGGACAGGTTCGGAATTGCCATCCGGGCGGCTCGGGGGTTAGCATCGTCTCGCGAAAAATTATAAGGGAGACACCTTGAACCACAGCCCCACCCGCAAACGCAAACTCGCTCCCCGACAGCGCGGCCAGCAGCAAGACCACTATCCGACCCTTTACGGCGATTACCGCTGGCAGGTACCGGAAGACTTCAATATCGCCGAGCTCTGCTGCCGTCGCTGGGCGTCAGATCCGGAGCGCATTGCCATCCTGTTCGATGACGAGGACGGTAAAGACCGCGCAGTAAGCTACGCAGAATTGCAGTGCGATGCGAACCGGCTATCGAACCTGCTGCGCTCGCTGGGCGTGGCTGGTGGAACACGGGTGGCAATCGTGCTGCCGCAGCGACCGGAAGTCGCGGTCGCCCACATCGCCTGCCAGCAACTGGGGGCGATCTCCATGCCGATGTCGGTACTGTTCGGCCCCGAAGCTCTGTCTTACCGCCTGCAGGACAGCGGCGCGTCCGTTCTGATCGTCGACGGCGCGGCACTTCCGAATGTCGACGCCGTACGAGCGGACTGCCCCGACCTGAAACACCTGATCGCCATTGGCGCCGACCGGGACGACCTGATCGCATGGCATGCCGGACTGTCGACCGCCGCGGATGAGTTCGAGCCGGTAACGACCCGCGCTGCCGATCCGGCGATCCTGATCTACACCAGTGGCACCACCGGCGCGCCAAAAGGCGCGCTGATTCCGCAGAGCGCGCTGCTGGGAAACCTACCGGGCTTCGTCGCCTCGCAGAACTGGTTTCCGCAGCCGGCGGACGTCTTCTGGTCGCCCGCCGACTGGGCGTGGACCGGCGGGCTGATGGACGCGCTGCTGCCCACCCTGTACTTCGGCCATCCGATTGTTGCGAGCCGCGCCCGCTTCTCGGCGGAACTCGCATTCCATCTCATGCAGAAGTATCGCGTCACCAATACCTTCCTGTTTCCGACCGCACTGAAAATCATGATGAAGGCCGTGCCCGAGCCGCGCCTCCACTACCAGCTGGCACTGCGCGCGATCATGAGTGCCGGCGAGGCGGTCGGCGATGCGGTGTTCGACTGGACCCGCTCGGCGCTTGGCATCACCGTCAACGAAATGTTCGGCCAGACCGAGGCCAACTATCTGGTGGGGAATTGCGCGCATTACTGGCCGGCCCGCCCGGGGAGCATGGGGCGTCCGTACCCGGGGCACCGCGTTGCGCTGCTCGGCGACGATGGCCAGCCGGTTGCACCGGGCGAGACAGGAGAAGTCGCCCTGCACCGCACGGACATTCATGGCCATCCCGATCCGGTGATTTTTGTCGGCTACTGGAACCGTCCGGAGGACACCGTCGCCAAGTATCGGGGCGACTGGCTCATGACGGGCGACCTCGCGCAGGCAGACGAGGATGGCTATCTCTGGTACCGCGGCCGGGCCGATGACATGTTCAAGGCTGCGGGCTACCGGATCGGCCCGTCGGAGATAGAGAACTGCCTCGTCAGGCATCCGGCTGTAGCGAATGCCGCAGTCGTCCCCAAGCCCGATGCCGAGCGCGGCAACCTGGTAAAAGCCTATGTCGTTCTGGTAGCGGGAACGCCGCGTGGCGAACTGGAGGACCGCCGGCTGACCGAGGAACTACAGCAGCACGTACGCGGCCAGCTGGCCCCGTACGAATATCCGAAAGAGATCGAGTTCATCGACGCCCTGCCAATGACGACCAC
>JAIXTG010000099.1 GCA_027484285.1 Oxalobacteraceae bacterium
AGCGCATTCTCCCTCTCCGCCCCAAGCCGCCGTCCCTTTCCGCAGCCTGTCACGTCATCGGGCGGGCTGCTTGCTTCCGCTACTGACAGCGGATCACGCATCGTCGCCTTCAACGCCGGCCGCCTGAGCAGCTACGCGCTGGCCGGGGCGTTTGCCGGCTTCGCCGGCAGCGTGCCGGCAATGATCAACCTGGCTTCCGTGCAGACCGCTGCCTACTGGCTGGCCAACCTGATGCTGGTGGCGCTCGGCCTGAACCTGATGAACGTCTGGCATGGGCTGGCCCGCGTCGAGGCCATTGGCCAACTGGCATGGCGCCGCGTGCAGCCGCTGATGCGCCGGCTGCTGCCGGTCCGGCATCCGGTCCAGGCGCTTGCCCTCGGCGCCCTGTGGGGCTGGGTACCGTGCGGGATGGTCTACAGCGTGCTGATGACGGCGCTCCTGAGCGGCTCGGCCGGGCAGGGCGCGCTGGTCATGCTGGCCTTCGGGCTGGGCACGCTGCCGCTGCTGGTCTCGATGGGCGTCGCCGGCAGTTCGCTGCGGCCGTGGCTGCAGCGGCCGGCAGTGCGGCGTACCGCCGGCCTGCTGGTCCTTGCCTTCGGGCTGCTGGGGCTGGTGCGGGTCAGTACCGGCCTGTCCTACGGCTGGCTGGATGCCGTCTGCATCACGCCCGCGGGGGCAAGATGAGTGCCGTGATGAATCAGGCAACCGAGGCGGGCTGTTTCCATTGCGGCCTGCCGGTGCCTGCCGGCAGCCGCTGGCAGGTGGCGATCGACGGGGTCGATCGCGCCATGTGCTGTCCCGGCTGCGAGGCGGTGGCGCAGGCCATCGTCGACAATCACCTGAGCGACTACTACCGCAACCGGCAGCAGCTGCCCCAGGGCGTGGCCGACGCCGTGCCTGACGCACTGAAGCTGTACGACACGCCGGAACTGGCAGGGCGATTCACGGGCGCCGACGGCGACGGCGAAGCCACATTGTCGATCGAGGGCATTCGCTGTTCCGCCTGCGTCTGGCTGATCGAGAAGCGCCTGTCGCAGGTGCCGGGACTGAGGGCGGCCAATCTGAATGTCGCCACCGAAAAACTGCAGGTGACATGGGACGCTGCGCGCTGCAAGCCGAGCGACATCCTGCAGGCTGTGCGAGAGGTCGGTTACGCGGCCTACCCGTTTGATCCGATCCAGCACGGCGAACTGCTGCGCAAGAACGAGCGCAAGCTGTTCAAGCGGCTGTTCGTGGCCGGCCTGTCAATGATGCAGGTGATGATGTATGCCGTACCGGTCTACCTGGCTGGCGAGGAACCGATCGAGCCCGACATGGAGCTCCTGATGCGCTGGGCCAGCCTGCTGCTGACGGTGCCGGCCATCCTTTATTCTGCCGAGCCTTTCTTCCGCGGTGCATGGGCCGACCTGCGCCAGCGCGTACTCGGCATGGATGTGCCAGTGGCAATCGGTCTCGCTGCCGCATTCATCGGCAGTGCATGGGCGACCTTCGTCAACCGGGGGGATGTGTACTTCGATACCGTCACCATGTTTGTCTTCCTGCTGCTCTGCAGCCGCTATCTCGAACTGGTCGCCCGGCGCCGCGCAGCGGGCTCGCTGGAGACCATGCAGCACGCATTGCCGGATTCCGCATGGCTGATGAAAGATTACCCGGCCAGTACCGAGGCTGCGCTGGTGGCCGCTGTCCAGCTGCGTGCCGGTGATGTCATCCTCGTCAAGCCCGGCGAAGCGATTCCGGCGGATGGCCAGGTGCTTGACGGCGCGACCACGGTCGACCTGTCGCTGCTGACCGGCGAGAGCACACCGCAGGCACTGCGTGCGGGGGAACTGGCAGCAGGCGGTGCAGTCAATGTGAGCGCACCGGTCACCTTGCGTGTTGAAAAGGTCGCAAAGGACAGTACGCTGTCATCGCTGATCCGGCTGATCGAGCGGGCAGGGCAGGGCAAGCCGAAGATTGCACAATGGGCCGATCGTGTCGCTGCGTGGTTTGTTGCTGCGCTCCTGCTGTTTGCACTCGGGGTCTTCGTTTTCTGGTCCTGGCACGATCCGGTGCGTGCGTGGCCGATTGCGATTGCAGTGCTGGTGGTGTCCTGTCCGTGCGCATTGTCGCTGGCGACGCCGTCGGCCCTTGCGGCGGCGACTGACCACCTGCTCAAGCTGGGCGTGCTGGTGATGCAGCCGCATGTGCTGGAGACACTGCATCGCGCAACCCATATGGTGTTTGACAAGACCGGCACGCTGACCGAAGGTCGTCCCGAGCTGCAGAGTGTCGCGCTGCTGGGCGAATGCGATGAGCCGCGGGTGCGTGCACTGGCGGCCGCGCTCGAGGCGGGCAGTGCGCACCCGATCGCGCACGCCCTTGGCGGCAGTGCGCATGGCGCGATGTCGGCTGACGGCCTCGCATTCGTGCAGGGCCAGGGTGTCGAAGGCCGGATCGAAGGCAAGCTTTACCGGATAGGCAATGCCGGTTTTGTCGCGGGCATTGCCGGCGGATCCGCCCGGGCCGGCGCTGCCGACGGTGTGACCGAGGTTTTCCTTGGTACCGAAGGCCAGTGGCTGGCGCGCTTTGAACTGGCGGATGCCGTCAAGCCGGATGCCCGGCGTGTCATCGACTGGTGCAAGGCCCGGGGCAAGCAGGTGGTGCTGTTGTCCGGCGATGCGCCGGCAATCGTCGGGCAGGTAGCCGCCGGCCTTGGCATCGGCGAGGCAAAGGGAGGCATGCTGCCACACCAGAAGATGGAATTCGTGCAGGCGCTGCAGCGCGACGGAGCAGTTGTCGCCATGGTCGGTGACGGCATCAATGATGCCGCGGTACTGCGGGCCGCCGATGTATCGTTTGCCATGGGCTCGGGCGCAGCGCTCGCGCAGTCCCATGCAGATGCCGTGCTGTTGTCCGGGTCGATCGCATCGCTTCTCGACGCAGCGCAGGCAGCCACGCGCTGCATGCAGGTGATCCGCCAGAACCTGTGGTGGGCGAGTCTCTACAACCTGGTCGCGATACCGGCCGCCGCATTTGGCATGATCACGCCATGGATGGCCGGCGTGGGCATGTCGGCCAGCTCGGCACTGGTTGTACTCAATGCGCTGCGCCTGCAGCGACTGACGCGGAATTAACGAAAGATTGTCGATGGAATCCCTGTACCTGCTCATTCCGCTCTCGGTGATCCTCGTGTTCGTCGCGTTGTGGATTTTTTTCAAGGCGATGGACAGTGGCCAGTTCGATGACCTCGAAGGGCCGGCGATGCGCATCCTTCAGGATGACGACAATGTGCATTCCGAGACTGATCAGTCTGGTGCCGATACCAAGAAATAAGCTCCACGCCACTCTGTTCGGCTTCCGGACATTTTTGACTCAGGTCAAGGAAATTTGACCTCTCGAAACGTATCGTCCGGGCACATCGTCGTAACCCGAGAGGAGTTCCTGTGGACACAGCACTGAACTACAACTACCGCGTGGTCAAGCAGTTTGCGATCGCGACGGTAGTGTGGGGCGTGGTGGGCATGCTGGTGGGGGTGGTCATCGCCGCCCAGCTTGCATTTCCCGCGCTGAATTTTGATACCGCCTGGCTGACCTACGGCCGACTGCGGCCCCTGCATACCAATGCAGTGATTTTTGCGTTTGGTGGCAGCGCGCTGTTTGCGACGTCCTATTACGTGGTGCAGCGTACCTGCCAGGTACGGCTGTTCTCCGACAAGCTCGCTGCCTTCACCTTCTGGGGCTGGCAGGCCGTAATCGTGGCCGCTGCGCTCTCGCTGCCGCTTGGTTACACCTCGGGCAAGGAATACGCCGAACTCGAGTGGCCGATCGACATCCTGATCACGCTCGTGTGGGTGTCCTATGCGGTGGTCTTCTTCGGCACGCTCATCAAGCGCAAGGTATCGCACATCTATGTCGCGAACTGGTTCTACGGCGCGTTCATCCTGACCGTCGCGCTGCTGCACGTCGTGAATTCGGCAGCCATGCCGGCAGGGCTGGGCAAGTCCTACTCCGCCTACACCGGCGTGCAGGACGCCATGATCCAGTGGTGGTACGGCCATAACGCGGTCGGCTTCTTCCTGACCGCCGGCTTCCTCGGCATGATGTACTACTTCATCCCGAAGCAGGCCGAGCGTCCGGTGTTCTCGTATCGCCTGTCGATCGTCCATTTCTGGGCGCTGATTTTCACCTACATGTGGGCGGGCCCGCACCACCTGCATTACACCGCGCTGCCTGACTGGACCCAGTCGATCGGCATGGTGTTCTCGCTGATTCTGCTGGCGCCGAGCTGGGGCGGCATGATCAACGGCATCATGACCCTGTCGGGCGCCTGGAACAAGCTGCGCAATGATCCGATCCTGAAGTTCCTGATCGTCTCGCTGTCGTTCTACGGCATGTCGACCTTCGAGGGACCGATGATGTCGATCAAGACCGTCAATGCGCTCTCGCACTACACCGACTGGACCGTCGGCCACGTGCACTCGGGAGCGCTCGGCTGGGTTGGCCTGATCTCGATGGGTTCGATCTACTACCTGCTGCCGCGCCTGTCGGGCAAGCAGTCGATGTGGAGCGTGAAGCTGATCGAATGGCACTTCTGGACCGCCACCATCGGCATCGTGCTGTACATCGCATCGATGTGGATCGCCGGCGTGATGCAGGGGCTGATGTGGCGTGCAGTGAACCCGGACGGCACCCTGACTTACACCTTCGTCGAAAGCGTGAAAGCTACCTTCCCGTACTACGTGATCCGCATGGTCGGCGGCGTGCTGTACCTGGCCGGCATGATCATGATGGCCTACAACACCTACAAGACGGTCGTTGACGGCAAGCCGGTGGATGCCCGCATCCCGGCAGCTACCGGCGCTCACGCGTAATACCAGGAGAATTGAATGAAACTCACGCATGATTCGATCGAACGGAAGCCCTGGCTGCTGATCGTGCTGACCCTGCTGGTGGTCAGCATCGGCGGCCTGGTGGAGATCGTTCCCCTTTTCTTCCAGAAGTCGACCACCGAGCCGGTGGCGGGGCTG
>JAIXTG010000439.1 GCA_027484285.1 Oxalobacteraceae bacterium
ATGGTGAAGCCCGGCATGCCGTATCTGGATATCGTTCGCCGCGTAAAGGACGAATTCCGGGTGCCGACGTTTGCCTACCAGGTCAGCGGCGAGTACGCGATGATCAAGGCTGCTGCTGCAAATGGCTGGATCGATCATGACAAGACCATGATGGAATCCATGCTCGCGTTCAAGCGGGCAGGAGCAGATGGTGTGCTGACTTACTTTGCCCGCGAGATTGCACGGCGGCTGTAACACCTGCGAACCTCTTCCGAGGGCTGGATACTTGCTGGAAAGGTAGGCGCCTTTACAGAAGCATCAACCGATCAAAAAGCTCAATTACCGAACAAACTGTGCTGTAAAGACACAGAACTCCCAACAATGGGCGTGCCACGCAAAGTTTCTGCGGCAAGTTCGCCGCAGAAATGCCGCCTTTCTGGGAGACAACATGAAACCGACGACGTCAGGCATACCCAAATTTGCCTTCCAGCTCGAGGCTAACGAGCGTCTAAACGTTACGACCGGTGATCAGGTGCTGGCCAGCAAAAAGATCCGCATACCCCACGTCGATGGATCTTCATCCAAGGTGACACTTTTCATGAGAGTCCCTGCCAAAGACTTGGTCCAGCGCCGAGCTGCCAATCAAATAGACTCAGCCGAAAAAACTGCAAAAGCGGTGGAAAAACTGCTAAAAGCGAGAGGGCTTTCGGCGCTGCAAGTGCACGCTGTCATGAATATGGCACGCAAGGAGGCACTGAATGAGGCGAAAGTGGTGCCAATGCTCCACGCGATCCATGCGCAAACCATGAACCCGGACACGACTTTCGTCGCTCAGTCGCATCACGCACCGTCAACGAAATCTGCCCCATCCGTCAATCAGGCCGTGCACAACCCCATCAAGCACCTGCAGGAGAAATACCTGAACGCGCCTGACACCATCTCTGCCAGCCTCTTCGCTCACTCATTTGCTGATGCGATGGCAAGCGGAAAGATGATGCGGATGACGGAGGCTGCGATCAGTCATCTGGAGTCCGCTGCCAAGCCGGCACAGCCGCAGGCCCTCAAGCCCCAGGGAAAGAAACCGCTCCCTGTACCACCTCCGCGTCCCCTAAAATCCGGCGCCGGAAAACCCCTTCCGCCCATTCCCCAACCAAAAGCGAGCGCGACAGATACGGGCAGCACGGCGGCGTCGACATCGCAGCTCCCTACGGCACAAACACCAGACCCCACTAAAAAGCGCGATCAATGACCAGATGGACAACTCGGGAGCCGCGTCGAAAACAGGTAACGCGCACGAGCTGTGCAGGGGACTCGGCTGGACTCGACAATAAAATTTGACCGTGAGGGCTGCGACGTCAGCAAGGGACGACGTTTCGGCTGCTACTTGTTTGGCTGAGGCGTTATCCGCAGATACGGCCGCGGCGCGGTATACCCCTTCGGATACTTCTGTTTGATCACCTCCTCGTCCTGCACCGACAGTGGAATGATCACGTCGTCGCCATCCTTCCAGTTACCCGGCGTGGCGACGGTGTAGCCATCGGTCAGCTGCAGTGCATCGATCACGCGCAGCACTTCGTCGAAGTTGCGGCCTGTGCTCATCGGGTAGGTGATCATCAGCCGCACCTTCTTTTTCGGGTCGATGATGAACAGCGAGCGCACGGTCGCGGTCTCGGACTGGTTCGGATGAATCATGTCGAACAGTGCCGACACCTTCTTGTCGGCGTCGGCAATGATCGGGAAGCCGACCACGGTTTGCTGGGTCTGCTCGATATCCTTGATCCATGCCGTGTGCTTGTCGGCCGGGTCGACCGACAGCGCAATCGCTTTCACATTGCGCTTGTCGAATTCGGGCTTGAGCTTCGCGGTCAGTCCCAGTTCAGTGGTGCAGACCGGCGTGAAATCGGCCGGATGCGAGAACAGTACAACCCAGGAATCGCCGGCCCACTCATGAAAGCGGAGCTTGCCAATGGACGAGTCCTGTTCGAAATCGGGCGCAGTATCGCCAAGATGCAATGCCATGATGAAAGCTCCTTTTCTGTCTATGGTCAGGTCGACAATATAGGGGCGCAGGATGCCCGGCCCAAAGACAATCTCGCTCTATGCAAATAGCGCAAAGCGATAAGGAACGCGCCGGTGCGGTCTCGCAGACTAGCGAACCTGCCGCAGCACGTCCGCGAATTTTTGTGCCGGCTGGAAGCCGATCACCCGCGGGTTGCGCAATTCCGTGCCGGTGGCGTCATAGAAAATAATGCCCGGCGGACCAAACAGGCCGAAACGCTTCAGCAATGCCTTGTCGTCGGCATTGTTGGCGGTCACGTCGGCTTGCAGCAGCAGCATCCGGCCCATCTCCGCCTTCACCACCGGATCGGTGAAGGTGAATTTTTCCATCTCGATGCAGGACACGCACCAGTCCGCATAAAAATCCAGCATGACCGGACGGCCGGCGGCGGCAATGGCCGCATCCAGCTCGGCGACGCTGCGCACGCGCGTGAATGCCGGCTTTTCTGACGGTGCGCCTCGCAGGTGGGCCAGCGGCGCCCATGCATCTCGACCGCCCGTGGCCACGCCGGCCAGCTGCACCGCGCCCAGCGCAGCGAACAGCAGGCCGATGACCTTGGCGCGCCATCCCAGCGAACGCGACCGCAGCAGGAACGCGCCGTAGCCGGCGCCCAGCACACCCCAGCCAAGCATCAGCAGCCAGCCCGGTATCAGCGACGAGATCATCCACAGCGCCAGCGCGAGCATCAGCACGCCGAAGAAGATTTTCACCGCCTGCATCCAGGCGCCGGCACGCGGAACGAGGGCGCCGGCCGACAGGCCCACCAGCAGCAACGGCACGCTCATGCCGACCGCCATTGCAAATAGCGCGCTCCCACCGATGACGACATCGCGCGTCTGGCTGATGTAGACCAGTGCCCCGGCCAGTGGCGCCGCGACGCAAGGCCCGACGATCAGCGCCGAGATCGCGCCCATAGCGAACACACCGGCCAGCTTGCCGCCGCGCTGACGCTCGGACAAGCGGGTCAGCGACAACTGCACCGGCGCCGGCACCTGTAATTGGTAGACATCGAACATCGACAGCGCCATGACGGCCATCAGCAGCGCAAAACCGCCGAGGATCAGCGGGCTCTGCAAGGTCGCTGCCAAGCCCTCGCCGGCCAACCCGGCCGCAATGCCGAGCGCGGTGTAAACCAGCGCCATTCCCAGCGAATAGGCGAGCGCAAGCACGAAGCCGCGGCTGCGGCTGGCTCGGGCCCCCTCGCCCGCGATGATGAAAGAAAGAATGGGCACCATCGGCAGCACGCAGGGCGTGAATGCGAGGCCAAGGCCCAGCAGCAGGAACAGGGGCACGATGGCCAGCAGCCGGCCACTGGCCAGCGAGGCTTCGATGCGACCCAGCTCGCTGTCCGGCGCGGAAGCCACGGGCTCGCTGCCGGCCGGCGTGGCGGGCGAGAGCTGGGCGACAGATTCCATCGGCGGGTAGCAGAGCCCCTGGTCGGAGCAGCCCTGGCTGGTGGACTTCAAACGGAACATGGCAGCCGCCTCGACCGGCACGCGGATGCGCAGTTCTCCGCGCAAGGTCTCGACATCCTTTTCGAAATTCGGGTCGAATTTCACAGTGCCGCGCGGGACTTCGGCCGCGCCGAGGGTCGCACCGTCGGCGCTGAAGGCGAATTTGTCACGGTACATGTAGTAGCCGTCAGCGATCCGGTAAGTCAGCTCGGCGGTGACAGGATCAACCATGCGCGCGCTGAAACGGAAGGCTTGCTCCGGCGGCAGGAAATCAGTCGCCGCCCGCGCCGGGAGCAGCACCAGAAGCAGGCAGGCCAGCAGGCCGCGGAGCAGGATCTCGAAGGGCTTATGCATGGTGGCCAGGAGAGGTTTCGGCAGCGACCCAGTGCAGGTAGGCCGGATGACCGTCGGCGATTGGCAGCGCAATCACCTCCGGCAAGTCGTAGGGATGGGCGGCGATGATGGCCTGCTGTAATTGCGCATACTGGCGACGCGTCGTCTTGACCAGCAGCGTCACTTCCTCCGCCTGCTCGACCGCGCCCTGCCAGCGATATACCGACTCAACGCCCGGGAGGACGTTCACGCAGGCAGCGAGCCGTGCATCGACCAGCGCGCGTGCAAGCGAGCGTGCACTCGCCCGGTCGGGCAGGTTCGACATCACCAGCAGCACCTGTTCGTCCGCCATCGCGCTCTCCTTGCTAGGTCAGCAGCCGCCTGCGCGTCAGCACCGTCGCTGCGTAGAAAGCGAGCAGTCCGTAACCGACCAGGATCAGCAGATTCGGCAGCGGATCCTCGGGCAAGCGACCGAGCAACAATGGTCGCACAAGTTGCACTGCAGCGCTCAGCGGCAGGTAGCCGGCAAGGGTTTGCAGCCAGCCGGGCAGCTGGGCCACCGGATAGTAGACGCCCGACAGGAAGATCATCGGCGTCAGTATCAGCGTGAAGTAATACGTGAAGAAATCGTACGCCCTTGCAATCGCGTTCACGATCAGCGCGATCGATGCGAAGCTTGCGCCGATAAGGAACAGCAGGGGCGGCACCAGCAGCGTGGTCGGGTGCAGGCCAATGCCGAGCCCGAACAGTACCAGCAGGATGGCGAGGCCCGAGATCAGCGCCTTGCTGGCGGCCCACAGCATTTCGGCCAGTACGATGTCGTCCAGCTCAAGCGGCGTGTTCAGCAAAGATTCCCAGGTCTTCTGCACATGCATCCGCGAAAATGCCGAATAGAGAGCCTCGAAGCTGGCAGCCATCATGACCGACATGCAGATCGAGCCACTGGCAAGGAATTCTATGTACGGTATGCCCTCGATGGTTTGCAGCAGGCTGCCGAGGCCATAGCCGAATGCGATCAGCGTGATCATGGGTTCGGCGATATTGCCGAGTACGCTGGCGACAGCGAGTTTGCGCCAGACCAGCAAGTTTCGGCGCCAGAC
>JAIXTG010000442.1 GCA_027484285.1 Oxalobacteraceae bacterium
GCGGCTGCCTGCGCGCTCGAGGATGGCATTGCGCCGGAGGTATTCATCGAGGTGCTCGCCAAGGGCGGCGGCGGCGGGGCGGCGCTCGAGCGCCTGCGCCCCTGCCTGACGTCGGGCGACCCGTCTGCGCTGCGCTTCGCGATGGGGAATGCGCTCAAGGACCTCAACTATTACACCGCGATGGCTACCGATTCCGGTGCGGTGCAGCGGATCGCGCAGGCGGTCGGCCAGACCTTCGCTGCCGCAGTCGAGCAGGCGGGGCCCGAGACTTTCGTGCCCCAGCTCGCTTCGCTGATGCGATCCTCCCGCCAGGGGCAGGGCAGCTAGCGGGCAAGGCAGGCGGCGCGCAGCCAGCCCCGGCTGCCCGCCGCCTTGCGGCAGTGCGACAGAAACTGTTGAATTTGGGTAACATCTCGGCCACAATCAGCCGCCCCTTTCAACCGAGTCCCTGCGTCAAACATTGTGTCTTCCCTGAATTTGCCGGGCCCCGCCCCGCTGCGCCTGAGAATGGCGCTGGCTTCCTTCGTCGTCGCCGTCCTGCTGTTTGCCTTTGCAATCGCCTTGCAGGAGTCCGGTTCCCCGCTGCAGATTCCCGCCCCCTTTGCCCTCTGGGCCGCGCTGTCGGGGGCGCTGGCGATGCTCGCGATGGCATGGGTGGTCGCACCCTTGCGGCGTGCGCTGCGCGAGAGCCGGGAAGGGCTGGTGGCGTTCGCGCGCAGCGGCCACTGGCCTGCGGCGCTGGGACAGACCGGGGTAGCGGAGGTGGACCAATGCCTGCAGCCGCTGCAGCAGGCACAGCAGTCGCGGGAGCGCGCGCTGGATGCGCTGCGTGCCGCATTGCAGGAGCTGGGCGAGGCCCGGGCACCGGCGCGCACGCTATCCGGATTGCCGGCCGACCTGGCGCCGCTGGCCGAACTGCTGCAGCAGGCACAGCAGGCCCAGGCCGCGCGCCTGCAGGCACTGCGCGACGTCGTGCGGCGCCTGTATGTGGAGGGCATGAACCCCGCCGCCGCAGTGGCGGCCATGCCGGCAGAGCATCGCAGCCATCCGGCCCTGGCCGAGTTGCTGGAAAGCCTGCAGGCCGGCAGCGCGCGGGTGGAGAGCGCGGTGCGCGAAATGACGACGGTAGTCGAGCGCAATTCCACCACGCTGGCTGAACTGGCGTGGCAGGCGAGGAGCGTCAGCAAGGCCATGTCGACGCTGGCGGCCAGCGGTGCGCAGGCGGCTGCGTCCGCCCAGCAGCTGTCGCAGAACTCAGAGCGCGTCAGCGCGCAGGCAAGCCAGGTCGGCGACATGGCGCAAAAGGCACAGGACAATTCCCAGCTGGGCCAGCGCGAGCTGCTGCAGACCATCGGCGCCATGCGCACCATGGGCGAGCACACCCAGCAGGCCAGCACTTCGATTACGCGGCTGCAGGAAAGCTCGCGCAAGATCGAGCACATCGTCCAGCTGATCCGCGAGATTGCCGACAAGGTCAACCTGCTGTCGCTGAATGCGGCGATCGAGGCGGCGCGCGCCGGCGAGCACGGGCGCGGCTTCGCGGTCGTCGCGCAGGAGGTGCGCAATCTCGCCGAACGCACCTTCCACGCCACCAAGGAAATCGATACCAGCGTCGGCGGCATCATGAGCGAGACCCAGCTGGCGGTGGAGCGCATCAATGCATTGCTGGTCGACGTGCAGTCCAACGTGCGCCAGATCGAGCAGGTCGGGCAGCGGCTGAACGGCATCCTCGATTTTTCCAGTGTGCTGTCCGGCCAGATGGGCGGGATTGTCAGCGCATCGGAAGAGTCGGCGCGCAAGGTCTACAGCATCTCCGGCTATCTGGACAACATCCAGGAGGAGCTGACCAGCTTCGGTCGCAAGATCGAGGAGCAGGAAGGGCAGATCATGGACCTGACCGAGCTCGGCGAAGGCTTCTTCGACCAGCTGGTCGAGCTGCAGGTCGATTCCGCCCACAGCCGGATGTACCGGGTGGCGCGCGAGGCCGCGGACGCGGTGCAGCGCACCTTCGAGCAGGCGATCGGGCAGGGCCGCCTGCGGCGCGATGACCTGATGAGCCGCGATTACGAACCTGTACCCGGCACCAACCCGCAGAAATTCCGCTCGAAATTCGATACCTTCACCGACCAGGTACTTCCGGCGATACAGGAGCAGGTGCTGCGCGCGAACCCGCAGCTGATTTTTGCGATCTGCACCGACAAGGGCGGCTATGTGCCGACCCACAATGACAAATTCTCCAAGCCGCCGACTGGCATCTACGAGGTTGACCTGGTACAGAGCCGCAACAAGCGCATCTTCAGCGACCGTACCGGCAGCCGCTGCGGCGCGCACACCAAGAAGCTGCTGCTGCAGACCTACAAGCGCGATACCGGCGAGATCATGCATGACCTGTCGGTGCCGATCTATGTGAACGGTACGCACTGGGGCGGCTTCCGGATGGGTTACCAGGCGCACTGACACGCTTCCTGCCGCCGACCGGCAAACCACCCGGCCCGCGCGGCCGGGTCGTCATTTCCGCCGCGCCCGCTTGCGGCTACGCAGGCAGGCCGGACCGCCCGCATTTGTTGTCAGTCCACCCCCTTTGTTTTAAGGCCATTTTTCTGTAACTTTGCAGGCGTCCGGGCAGTGCCGCCGGCCGATGTTGGCAAGGGCAGCAGGCAAGTCGGCTGCGCTGCCTCCGCACCGACAATGAACAGATCGGGAGACAGACATGGCATCCACATCCACATCCACATCCACCGCCACCGCCACCGGACCACTGGCGCCTGCCGCCATCTTCAGGCTGCTCGCCGAGGGCGCGGCCGACATGCGAGCTACCCGCTTCCAGGGCGTGGCCTACGGCATTGCTTTCGTGCTGATGGGCTATGCGATTGCCGAGGTCTATGAACAGGTCTGGCAGATGACGATGGGCCTGACTGCCGCATTCTTCCTGATGGGCCCCTTCATCTGCTGCGGCATCTACGACCTGTCGCGGCAGCACGAACTCACCGGCAAGTCCGATCTGCGGGCCAGCCTCGCCTGCTGGCTGCGCAACTGGAAGTCGATCGCTTTCTTTGCGGCGTTCCTGACGTTTTTCATGATCGTCTGGGCCCGCATCTCGGTGGTGCTGTTCGCCCTGTTCGCGACGCACACCTATCCGGAACTGACCGACATGATCCGCAACATCGTCTCGATGAACAACGTCATCTTCCTGATCGTCTGGGGGGCAGTGGGCTTTGTTTTTGCGGCGCTGGTGTTTGCGGTGTCGGTCGTATCGATCCCGATGATGCTGGACCGGGAGGGCGCCGACACCATGGAGGCCATCGGCGCCAGCGCGGTCGCCCTGTGGAACAATCCCGGGGCAATGCTGCTGTGGGCGTTCGCGATCACCTTCCTGATCGGCATGTCGCTGGTGTTCTTCCTGCCGCTGCTGGCACTTACCGCACCGCTGGTCGGGCACACCACATGGAAGGTCTACAAGACCTTGGTGCCGGCTGCCTCGCCGGCGCCCGTGGCCGAGGCGGCAACCGCTGCCTGAACGCGCAGGCCGGGCTCAGGCGCGCCCGGTTCGGACAGCAACCTGCCAAGCCGCTCGATACCGCGGGCATGAACTGTCGCGGATGCAGGCTGGGGCGGACACGATCTGTGGGGGAGGGGGAAAGGAAAAGCCGGCGCTTGCAGGCGACTCGCTGGTCGAAAGCTGCCCGGCTGATGCGCCGGGCAATGATCGACTGCCTGCAATCCGGCCACCCCCGGACACCGTCCGGGGAGGCGGGTTTACTTCAGTGCCAGGATGTACTCGGCCAGCGTGCGCGCGTCCGCGTCGGATACCTGCGGTTGCGGCGGCATGATGTCCTCGCCCCACACACCCGAACCACC
>JAIXTG010000319.1 GCA_027484285.1 Oxalobacteraceae bacterium
GTGTCGATCTGCGCGATCAGCGTGTCCATGCGGACCGCGACGCCGGTGAGGTCGACGCTGGGCAGGCTCTTGAGCTTTTCCATGTCCTGGGCAATCGCCCGGCGGATCGCGATGAACTGCGGCCGGTCGGCGCGCGACAGGCGGGCGTCGGCATTCTGCAGCGCGATCAGGGCGCCGCGCACATTGCCGGCCAGCTGCAGCTGCTGGCTGGCGGTCGACAGCACCTGCTCGATCTCGGCCAGCGCCCAGTCGTCGCGGTTTTTCGCGAGGTCGCGATACAGCTGCTCGAGCGCGATCTGCTGGCTCTGGGATTCCACCTGCTTCGCCTCGAGCAGCGAGACCTTGCCCTGCAGGAGGCGAAGGTCGTCATCGACGCGGTCGGCGATCAGCTTGGTCTGGCTGTTCAGACTCTCACCAGTCTGCAGGCGCTGCGCGACTTCGCGGCGCAGGTCGGAGATGTCGGTGCGCGCATTCCACCAGTGCAGCGCCAGCAGCGCGGTAAGCACGCCCACTGCCAGCTTCAGCCGTCCCTCGCGGTCCTCGAGCGCCCTGGGCCAGCGCGCAGCACGCGCCCCGCTGCCGGCAGCGGGCGGCGCTACGGGATCGGCGGGCGGCGGAGTGGCACCGGTATCGGCTGGGCCGGCATCGGCCGGAGTGCCGCTGGCTTCAGGTACGGTCCCGGGCTCGGGACGGGCGGAAGGATCGGGCTTGTCGTTCATGGCCGCGATTGTAGCGCGGCGACCAGTGCCTCGTCGCCTGAACTGGTCAGTGTTACGCACGCAAATCCGAGTGCGGCCGCAGTGTCGGCGATGCGCTGGTGCGGCACGACCAGACGCTTTGCACACATGCTGCGCCAACCTGGCGCACCCGCGGTCTGCAGAACGCTCTCTTGCAGGATGCGCAGGGCCTCGGAGCTGGTGATCACCCAGTCATTCTCCTGACGGAGCAGCTGCAGCAGCAGCGCTCGCCGCGATTCGTCGAGCGGGGGTGCGCCGCGCCGGTAGGCAGCGACCTGGTCGACCTCGATGCCAGCCGCCCGCAGCCGATCGGCCAGCAGTTCACGGCCGGTCTCGGCACGGATGATCAGCGCCTTCCTGCCGCGCAGGGCGTCCAGGTCAAGCGCTTCAACCAAAGTTTCGGAATCGGTGCGGTGCGGATCGGTCGGGCTGACGATGCGGGCATTGGCATCGGTCAGTCCGCGGCTGGCCAGGGCGAGCCGGCTGCCCTCGCCTACCACCGCCGCGATCACCTGCGGCGGCCACGGTCGTTTCAGCTGGTCGAACGCGGCATCGATGGCATTCGGGCTGACGAATGCAACCAGTGCGTAGTCATCAAGGCGCGCCAGCACCGCCTGCAGCGGCGCCGGGTCGGGCAAGGGCTGTATGTCGAGCAGCGGGAAAACGATGGCCGTCATGCCCAGCGCAGACAGCCGCGCTGCCAGCGGCACGGCCTGCGCCTGCGGGCGGGTGATGACGACCGGGACGCCCACGCCAGGAGATCAGCGTGTCAGACGGGCTCGGCCTTGCATTCGGCCAGGATGGCGCTGGCGTCCTGCGCCTCGAGTACCTGCGCGATCTGGACGCCGAGCGCTTCCGGCGCGTCGGCCGCACCATGGATTTCGGCCCGCGCAATGCGCTTGCCGTCCGGGGTGGCCACCATGGCACGCAGGCGCATTGCATTGCCGTCGACGCTGGCAAACGCGGCCAGCGGTACCTGGCAGCTGCCGCCAAAGGTGCGCGACAGCTGGCGCTCTGCGCGTACTGCATGCTCGGTGTCGCGATGGTTCAGCGGTGCCAGCAGCTCGAGCAATTCCGGACGACCGGCCGGCACTTCGATTGCCATCGCCCCCTGGCCGGGCGCCGGCAGGCTGTCCTCCGGCTCGATGAACGAGCGGATGCGCGACGCGAGGCCGAGTCGCTTCAGGCCGGCGGCCGCAAGAATGATGGCGGCATATTCGCCGCGGTCGAGCTTGCCAAGGCGGGTGTCGAGGTTGCCGCGCAGCGGCTGGATGACCAGGTGCGGGAAACGCGCGGCGATCAGCGCCTGACGACGCAGGCTGCTGGTGCCGACGACGGCACCGGCCGGCAGCGCTGCGAGATTGTCGAACTGGTTAGAGACGAAGGCATCACGCGGATCTTCGCGCTCGAGCACCGCGCCCAGCACAAAACCCTCGGGAAGTTCCATCGGCACGTCTTTCAGCGAATGGACGGCGAGGTCGGCGCGTCCTTCCTGCATGGCGACCTCGAGCTCCTTCACGAACAGGCCCTTGCCGCCGACCTTGGACAGCGTGCGGTCCAGGATCTGGTCGCCACGGGTTGTCATGCCAAGAATTTCAACAGTGCTGTGGGGATATAATTCAAGCAAGCGATCGCGGACGGTCTCCGCCTGCCACATGGCAAGCCGGCTTTCGCGCGATGCAATGACGAGTTTCCCGGTAAATGAAGCGTTCAAGGCAGTCTCTCGGTTGGAGGCCGCCGCGAGCGCGTGTCGACCTGCTGGTTTCGCTGTCGGGTAATTTGACTGGCGCGAATTCTAGCATGCGCACACCGGCCAAAAGCCGGCGCGCGCGCCTACCTGAGCGCAACCATGCCCGCCAAAAACAAGACTACTGACAAGTCCGCCCGCACGTCCGCCGCCCGTCCGGCGAATTCCACCGACAAAGAAGCCCCGTTGAAAGAAGACATCCGGCTGCTCGGCCGCCTGCTGGGCGATGTCGTCCGCCAGCAGGAAGGCGACGCGGTGTTCGAAATCGTGGAAACAGTGCGCCAGACCGCCGTGCGCTTTCGCCGCGAATCCGACCCGCAGGCCGGTGCCGATCTCGACCGGCTGCTGAAGAAGCTGACGCGCGACCAGACCAATTCGGTGGTGCGTGCGTTCTCCTATTTCTCCCACCTGGCCAATATCGCCGAGGACCAGCATCACAATCGCCGGCGCCGGGCCCACCTGCTGGCCGGCTCGGCACCGCAGCCGGGCAGCATGGCCGCGACCCTGTCGAAGCTGGATGCGGCCGGCGTGCAGGGCAAATCGGTGCAGCACTTCTTCAATGATGCGCTGGTGTCGCCGGTGCTCACCGCGCACCCGACCGAAGTACAGCGCAAGAGCATCCTGGACGCCGGGCGCGAGATCGCGAGACTGCTGGCGCTGCGCGACCTGCCAATGACGGCGGCCGAGCGCCAGCGCAATACGCAGCTGCTGCATGCCGAGGTCGCGAAGCTTTGGCAGACGCGCATGCTGCGCTACCAGCGACTGGCAGTGGACGACGAGATCGAGAATGCCCTCTCTTACTACCGGATTACCTTCCTGCGCGAGCTTCCCGGACTGATGGAGGACATCGAGCACGACATGCTGACCCAGTTCCCGAGCATGCGCCAGCTGTCGCTGCCGCCGTTCGTCCAGATGGGCAGCTGGATCGGCGGCGACCGGGACGGCAACCCGAACGTGAACGCCGACACGATGACGCGGGCGATGTCGCGCCAGTCGACCACCATCTTCGATTTCTACCTCGACGAGGTGCATGCGCTGGGTGCCGAACTGTCGATCTCGACCCTGCTGGTGTCGGTCAGCCCGGCACTGCAGGCGCTTGCCGACGCCTCGCCCGACAGCTCGCCGCACCGCACGGATGAGCCCTACCGGCGCGCCCTGATCCTGGTCTACGCGCGGCTGGCAGCCACCGCGCGCCGGCTCGGCATCACGAATATCCTGCGCCACGAGATCGGCTCGGCCGAGCCCTATGCGTCGGCCGACGATTTCATTGCCGACCTCGACGTGATTGTCGACTCCCTGCGCGCCAACCATGGCCTGGCACTGACGCGTCCGCGCCTGAACACGCTGCGGCGCGCGGCCGGCATCTTCGGCTTCCACCTCGCGACGCTCGACATGCGGCAGAGCTCGGACGTGCATGAGCGCGTACTGGCCGAGCTGTTCCGCGTGGCCGGCGTGAGCGCCGATTACGCCAGCATGACCGAGCAGGAAAAAGTGATGCTGCTGCTGGCGGAGCTGGACCAGCCGCGGCTGCTGCGCTCGCCCTACATCGATTACTCGGAAGAGACCGTGTCGGAGCTGGCAGTGATGAAGGCGGCGCGGCTGATCCGGGCCGATTTCGGCGGCCGCGCGATCCGCAACTACATCATCTCGCATACCGAGACCGTATCCGACCTGCTGGAAGTGCTGGTACTGCAGCGCGAGACCGGGCTGCTGCGGATGTCGGCCGACGGCAAGCAGATGGAAGCGCAGCTGATGGTTATCCCGCTGTTCGAGACCATTCCCGACTTGCGCAATGCGCCCGGCATCATGGACGGCTGGCTGTCGCTGCCGCGGGTGCGCGCGCTGGTGAACCAGCAGGGTGCGCTGCAGGAGGTCATGCTCGGCTACTCCGATTCGAACAAGGACGGCGGCTTCCTGACCTCGAACTGGGAGCTGTACAAGGCCGAGGTATCGCTGGTGCAGGTGTTCGAGAAGCATCAGGTCAAGCTGCGGCTGTTCCATGGCCGCGGCGGCACGGTGGGCCGCGGCGGCGGCCCCAGCCACGAGGCCATACTCGCGCAGCCGGCCGGCACGGTGAACGGCCAGTTCCGTCTCACCGAACAGGGCGAGATCATCGCCTCCAAGTTTTCCAACCCCGAGATCGGCCGACGCAATCTCGAGCTGGTGGTGGCCGCCGTGATGGAGGCCAGCCTGACCCCGCCGATCGCCGACGGCAAGCGCGCGAAGCGGCTGGCGGAATTCGAGCGCGCGATGGAGGTCTTGTCCGGCCATGCCTACCTTGCGTACCGCAACCTGGTCTACGAAACACCCGGATTCACCGACTACTTCTTTGCCGCCACCCCGATCGCGGAAATCGCCGAACTGAACATCGGCTCGCGGCCGGCCTCGCGCAAGTCGACGCGCCGGATCGAAGACCTGCGCGCGATTCCCTGGGGCTTCTCATGGGGACAGTGCCGCCTGCTGCTGCCAGGCTGGTACGGCTTTGGCAGCGCCGTCGATGCATGGCTGCGCGACGAGGCCAGCGGCACGCGCGCCAAGAAACTGTCGCTGCTGCGGGCCATGTTCAAGGAGTGGCCTTTCTTCTCCACCCTGCTGTCGAACATGGACATGGTGCTGTCAAAGACCGACCTTGCCGTCGCTTCCCGCTATGCGGGCCTGGTGGCCGACCGCAAGCTGCGCAATGCCATCTTCAAGCGCATCTCGGCCGAGCACGAGCTGGCGGTGGACTGCCTGTCGCAGATTACCGGCTCGCGAGAGCGCCTCGCCAGCAATCCGACCCTGGCCCGCTCGATCAAGAACCGCTTCGCCTATCTCGACCCGCTGAACCACCTGCAGGTGGAGCTGATCAAGCGCCACCGCAGCTGGAAAGAGCAGGGTCGCGAATCCGACTACCGGGTCCACCGCGGGATCCACCTGTCGATCAACGGAATCGCCGCCGGGCTGCGGAATACCGGGTGATGGCGGGGCTTCCTCTATAATCGCGGCCTGCTCGTCGGCACGTGTCCGACGTTTTCCAAAAGCTGCCGGACCGCTGCCTGCGCCGGGTTGACGTTGTGAAATGCGTCACTCGGCGATGCGCCATCCCGGCGCAGGCCGGGCTCAGCGACTTTCGTGGCACGCGGCCGTGTCGACCCAGTAACCGATTAGCCTCAAATGACTGACCAATTCTCCAAAAAGTCCGAAGCCTGGTCCGCCCGCTTCTCCGAACCCGTATCCGACCTCGTCAAGCGCTATACCGCGTCGGTATTTTTCGACAAGCGCCTCGCGCAGGTCGATATCCAGGGCTCGCTTGCCCATGCCGAGATGCTCGCGCACCAGCAGATCATCAGCGCGCAGGACTATGCCGATATCCAGCGCGGCATGGCCCAGATCCTGTCCGAGATCGATGCCGGCCGGTTTGAATGGCTGCTCGACCTGGAAGACGTCCACCTGAATATCGAGAAGCGCCTGACCGAGCTGGTCGGCGATGCAGGCAAGCGGCTGCACACCGGCCGCTCGCGCAATGATCAGGTCGCAACCGACATTCGCCTGTACATGCGCGGCGCGATCGACGATATCGTCGGCCTGCTGAAGGCGCTGCGGGTGGCACTGGTCGACCTGGCGGAGCGCCATGCGGATACGATCTTGCCCGGCTTCACGCACATGCAGGTCGCGCAGCCGGTGACCTTCGGCCACCACATGCTTGCCTATGTCGAAATGTTCGGCCGCGACGCCGAGCGGATGGCCGACTGCCGCAAACGCGTGAACCGGCTGCCGCTGGGTTCGGCTGCGCTGGCCGGGACCACCTTCCCGATCGACCGCGAGCGCGTCGCGCGCACGCTGGGCTTCGACGATGTCTGCCACAACTCGCTGGATGCGGTATCGGACCGCGACTTTGCAATCGAATTCTGCGCAGCGGCCGCACTCGTGATGACCCACATCTCGCGCCTGTCGGAAGAACTGGTGATCTGGATGAGCCCGCGCGTGGGCTTCATCGACATCGCCGACCGGTTCTGCACCGGCTCGTCGATCATGCCGCAGAAGAAAAACCCCGACGTTCCCGAACTCGCGCGCGGCAAGACCGGCCGCGTGAATGGCCACCTGATGTCGCTGCTGACGCTGATGAAGGGCCAGCCGCTGGCGTACAACAAGGACAATCAGGAAGACAAAGAGCCCCTGTTCGACACCGTCGATACACTGGTCGACACACTTCGCATCTTTGCCGATATGGCCGGCGGCATTACCGTGCGCCCGGAAGCCATGCGCGCGGCTGCACTGCAGGGCTATGCGACGGCGACCGACCTCGCCGACTACCTGGTAAAGAAAGGCCTGCCTTTCCGCGACGCCCACGAGGCCGTCGCCCATGCCGTCCGCGACTGCGAGCAGAAAGGCTGCGACCTGGCCGACCTGTCACTCGATGCATTGCGCCAGTTCTCGCCACTGATCGAGGCGGACGTGCATGGGGTCCTGACCCTGGAGGGTTCGGTTGCGGCGCGCGCCCATGTCGGCGGCACAGCCCCGGAGCAAGTGCGAGCCGCGATCCGCCGGCTGAGGGGCAGCCTCGCCTGACCGCCGCCCCCGAACCCAGCCTCCGCGCCGCCCAACGGCCCGGAGGTTTTTTTTCGTCGGTAAACGGCCATTGTGGCCATGCTGTTGTGATAAAACGTCAACTGTGGCGGCGAAAATGCCGATCCCCAGATAGTGAAGTTTCCGAAGCTAGGAAGCAGGCGGAATGCCAGCCAAGGGCGAATAGATTGTTGCGCACACTTGCCCTGATTGCGTCCCAAAGCCGTGGCAGCGAGAGGTACGGGGCAGTGCTCCCCGGCAGTAAACAACAAAAATCAAGGAGACCTGATCAATGCATCCGCATTCCCGTCAGACGCTGCGACCGTTGGCTGCCTAATTTTCTCGAGGAACTTCACCATGTCCTTTCTGCTTTTTCTCTCCAAACGCATTGATGCGCTCAATGAGCGTATCGGGCTCGCCATCAGCTGGGCGCTGCTGGTGGCGGTACTGATTTGTTCCGGAAACGCGCTAGTCCGCTACCTGCTGAATACCAGCTCGAATGCCTGGCTGGAAATCCAGTGGTATCTGTTCGGCGCGATCTTCCTGCTAGCCTCCTCCTACACGCTCAAGCGCAACGAGCATGTACGGATCGACGTGATCGTTGGCCGCTTCTCCAAGCGCACCCAGGCCTGGATCGACATTTTCGGTTTCATCCTGTTCATGCTGCCGGCCACCGTGCTGATCCTGTATTTTTCAGTGCCGTTTGCACTGGAATCGATTCGCAACCAGGAGGTGTCGAGCAATGCCGGCGGCCTGATCGTCTGGCCCGCCAAGGTGCTGATACCGATCGGTTTCCTGATGCTGACCCTGCAGGGCTTGTCCGAGCTGGTCAAGCGCATCGGCTTCCTGCAGGGCCTCGTCGATGCCAGCACCTTCGAGAAGCAGTCGATGACGCCTGCCGACGAAATCCAGGCCATCGCTGCCGCCAACGCGCCGGGAGTATTGGCCGCGGCCGGCCCGGCCCCCAAGACTGCAACGGAGGCCTGAGATGATCGAATTCCTGATCGCGAACATGGCACCGATCATGTTCGCCACGCTGGTGCTGTTCCTGCTGTCCGGCTTCCCGGTCGCCTTCTCGCTTGCAGCCAACGGCCTGCTGTTCGGCCTGGTGGGCATCGAAATCGGCCTGCTCAAGCCGGAGCTCTTGCAGGCGCTGCCGAACCGCCTGTTCGGCATCATGGCCAACGACACGCTGCTGGCGATCCCGTTCTTCACCTTCATGGGGCTGATCCTCGAGCGATCCGGCATGGCAGAAGACCTGCTCGACACCATCGGCCAGCTGTTCGGCCCGCTGCGCGGCGGAATTGCGTATGCGGTGATCTTCGTCGGCGCGCTGCTGGCGGCCACCACGGGTGTGGTGGCCGCGTCGGTGATCTCGATGGGGCTGATCTCGCTGCCGGTGATGCTGCGCTATGGCTATGACCGGAAGCTCGCAACCGGCGTGATTGCCGCGTCCGGCACGCTGGCGCAGATCATCCCGCCATCGCTGGTGCTGATCGTGATGGCCGACCAGCTGGGACGCTCGGTGGGTGACATGTACCAGGCGGCGCTGCTCCCGGGACTGACACTGACGGCGCTGTATGCCGGCTACGTGCTGATAATCTCCATGGTGAAGCCGGCAGCACTGCCTGCGCTGCCCGTCGAAGCACGCAACCTGCGCCAGCCGGATGGGTCCAGCGGCCTGCTCTCGCTGGGAGCAGTCATTGGCGCCGGCGTTGCTGCCGGGTGGCTGTTCAAGGTCTTCTATTTTTCCGGCAAGCCGGACACGACTGCGGACGTCATGCTGGTTTACAGCGGGGTAGTCGGCGTGCTGGTGTCGTACTTTGCGGCGCTCGCGAACCGCAAGCTGAAGCTGGGCCTGCTGTCGATCATGGCCGAGCGGGTCGTTCTGGTGCTGGTGCCGCCGCTGGCGCTGATTTTCCTCGTGCTGGGCACGATCTTCGTCGGCATCGCGACACCGACCGAGGGCGGCGGCATGGGTGCCGTGGGCGCCATGGTCCTGGCACTGGCAAATCGCCGGCTGTCGAAAGACCTGCTGACGCAGGCGATGAACTCGACCACGCGGCTGTCCTGCTTCGTGCTGTTCATCCTGATCGGTTCCAGCGTGTTCTCGCTGACCTTCCGTGCCATCAACGGCGACCTCTGGGTCGAGCACCTGCTGACATCGCTGCCGGGCGGCGAGGTGGGCTTCCTGATCGCGGTGAACCTGCTGTTCTTCGGGCTTGCCTTCTTCCTCGACTTTTTCGAACTGGCCTTCATCCTGGTCCCCCTGGTCGGACCGGTGGCCGACAAGATGGGAATCGACCTGATCTGGTTCGGCGTGCTGCTGTCGGTAAACATGCAGACCTCGTTCATGCATCCGCCATTCGGCTTTGCACTGTTCTACCTGCGGTCAGTCGCCCCGAAGGAAGTGAAGACATCTGAAATTTACTGGGGATCGGTGCCCTTCGTAGGCATCCAGTTGCTGATGGTGGCGCTGATCATTGCTTTCCCCAGCATGATATCGGTCGGCAGCAAGACGGACATGAAGGAACAGCTTGAGCTGAACATCGACATGGATTCATCCGGCATGGGTCTCGAGATGCCTGATGCAGATTTCATGATGGACGATGGCAGTACCGCCGGCGGCACCGCTCCCGCAGCGGTGCCGGGCAAGCCGTAATCAGGCAGCCGCCACCTGCATCTTATGATGCCGGTGGCGGCATCATGACGCGGCGATTAGCGTCCCTGCTGGCGGTTCCCAAACGCGCCACAGGCAAAAAAAAGCCCGCATTGCTGCGGGCTTTTGCATTGCGAGGATCCGTTGCTCAGGACTTGCGGCGTCCGATCAGGTAAGCCTGAACCGGCGATTCTGCCACCGAGTACCAGTTGTTCTGGTCGAGCAAGAAACGGCGCCACGGCTCGAGCACTTTCCTGAACTTCGGGTTCTTCGTCGCTTCCTCCTCGATCACGGCCTGCGCTGCCTTGTAACAGGCATCCATGATGGATTTCGAGAAGGTCTGCAGCTTTACACCGCTCTTGATCAGGCGGGCCAGTGCAGCCGGATTGCGGGCATCGTACATTGCCTGCATTGCGATGTGTGCCTCGTAAGTCGCGACTTCGAGTGCGTGCTGGTATTCCTTCGGCAGCTTGTCCCACTCTTTCTTGTTCACATAGAAGGAGAGCTGCGCGCCAGGCTCCCACCAGCCGGGCGAATAGTAGAAAGGTGCCACCTTGTTGAAGCCCAGCTTCTCGTCGTCATACGGACCGATCCACTCGGCTGCATCGATGGTGCCCTTCTCCAGTGCCGGGTAGATGTCGCCGCCGGCAATCTGCTGCGGCACCACACCTAAACGCTGCATGACCCGGCCGGCAAAGCCGCCGACGCGCATCTTGAGTCCGTTCAGGTCTTCCGGCTTGTGTACCTGCCTGCGGAACCAGCCGCCCATTTGCGTGCCGGTGTTCCCGCCCATGAAGTTGACGATGCCGTAGTCGTCAAAGAACTCGCGCATCAGCTGGCGACCGCCGCCCTGATCCATCCAGGCAGTCTGCTGGCGTGCCGTCATCCCGAACGGCACTGCGGTATCAAACGCAAAGGTCGCATCCTTGCCGAAGTAGTAGTACGACGCGGAATGGCCCATCTCGATGGTGCCGGCCTGGACCGCATCCATGACCTGCAGCGCCGGTACAAGCTCACCGCCCGGAAAGACGCGAATGTTGAAACGCCCGTCGGTGAGTTGTGACACGCGCTTGCTCATGATTTCTGCTGCGCCGTAGATGGTATCGAGCGATTTCGGGAAGCTTGATGCCATTCGCCAGTTGATCGCCGGATTGCCCTGTGCCACGGCAGGCGCCGCGACAACTCCGGCAGCAACGCCTGCTGCAGCTGTTTGGAGGAAAGAACGCCGTTTCATGAAATGTCCCCTATGCCTGGTCTTGGTTAGGTGCCGGTCCGCCGACCGGGCAGATTGCGAACTGGCACATTTGTTAAATTGTTGGCAATTCTAGGAGGGCATTTTAGAGAGCAGCAATAGCAAATTCCTGAGTAAATTCCGAATGTTGTAAGCGCGCATGACGTGCAAGATTGCTGCACCAACAAGAAAAATTTCTCGGCAATACGGCGAAAAAATGGACGACGAAAATTTGTCGCGAGCAAGCGACGAATCGTGTTCAAGGGGAGGCATCCTCAAGAAATTGAGGAAGAAACGAAGCTAGCCCGCTAAAAGCGGGCTAGAGAAACATCAACGGGGAGCGTTGCGAATCATCAGTTTGGTAGAACGCAACGACGTGCGCTCACCAGATAGCTAAGTCGATGATCAAGCACCAGCGACAGTCATGCTGCCGATAAGGATGGAGCCGGTCGATTTCGTGCCGCGCACCAGCACATCACTGCCAATGGCGGCGATGTTCCGGAACATGTCCTTCAGGTTGCCGGCAATCGTGATTTCTTCGACCGGATACTGGATGATGCCGCGCTCGACCCAGTAGCCCGAAGCACCGCGCGAATAATCGCCCGTCACGTAATTGACGCCATGCCCCATCAGCTCGGTGACCAGCAGGCCGGTATCAAGCTTCTTCAGCATGGCGGCAAAGTCATCGCCGGCCTCGGTGCGGGTCGACAGCAACTGGAGGTTGTGCGAGCCGCCGGCATTGCCCGTGGTCTGCATGCCCAGCTTGCGCGCCGAATACGAGGACAGGAAGTAGCCCTGCACGACGCCATCCCGAACCACCTCGCGCCGCTGCACGCGCACGCCTTCCTCGTCAAACGGCGCCGAACCCACGGCGCCCGGGATCGAGGGATCTTCGATGATCTGGATGTCGCTGCCGAACACGGCGCTGCCGAGCGAGTTGGTCAGGAAGGTGGACTTCCGATACAGCGCGCCGCCCGATACGGCCTGTACGAACGCGCCCAGCAGGCCTGCAGCCAGCGGCGCCTCGAACAGCACCGGGCACTTGCGGGTGTCGAGCTTGCGTGCATTCAGGCGCGACAGCGCCCGTTCGGCCGCATAGCGTCCCACCGCTTCGGGCTGCGCCAGTTTGGCGGGATTGCGATCCGACGAGTACCAGTCGTCGCGCTGCATGTGGTTGCCCCTGCCGGCGATCGGCGACACCGAGATCGAATGGCGCGAATAGGGATAGCCGGCACTGAAGCCCAGCGTGTTCGCCATCACGAACTGCGACTGTTGCGCGTAAGTGCTGGCTCCCTCGCTGTTGGTGATGCGCCGGTCAACCGCGAATGCGGCGGCTTCGCAGCGACGGGCAATTTCGACGGCGTCCTCGGCCGACAGCAGCCAGGGATGGAACAGGTCTAGCTCGCCCGGCGCGCGTTCCAGCATGGACTCGTCCGGCAGCCCGGCGCAGTCATCTTCTGCAGTGAAGCGGGCGATGTCGTAAGCCGCATCTACCGTGTCGCGCAGCGACTGCATGGAGAAGTCGGATGTGCTGGCATTGCCGCGCCGGATCGCCCGGCCTTCGCCGAGGAACACAGTGACGCCGATGCCCTTGTCCTTGTTCTGCTCGATGGTTTCGATCTGGCCCTTGCGCACGCTTACCGACAGGCCGTGCCCCTCGCTGATTTCCACCACGGCGTCGGCCGCGCCCTTTGCTTTCGCGAAGCTCAGCACGTCGGCAGCAATCTGCTTCAGTTGGTCCTGGCTGTAGGTGAAGACGTCCTTGTCCATGGGCACTTTATCGAGGCTGGGTCAAAGCGGGTATCATAGCAGTCGTTCAAGTTTCACATTGGCTGTCCATCATGCCCAACTCCAACCGCGGCGCGGTCGGATTCAATTCCAGCGAATTCGAGCAGCAGTACGACCGACCGTCCAAGTCCCAACTCAAGCGCGAGATGACCGCGCTGCAGAAACTGGGCCAGGTCCTGGTCGAAGCCCCGCGTGACCGCGTCAAAAAAGTCCCGATGCCGGAGGACGTGCTGGAGGCCATCCTCGCCTGCCAGCAGATCACCAGCCATGAAGGGCGGCGACGCCAGCTGCAGTATGTCGGCAAGAAAATGCGCTCGCTGACGGAAGACGAAGCGGCGACGATCCAGAAGACGGTCGACAGCTGGCGCGGCGCATCGCGCGCCGAGACGGCTGCGCTGCATGCGATCGAGCGCCAGCGCGACAAGCTGCTGGCGGACGACAGCGCGCTCACCGCGCTGCTCGAGCGCCACCCGTCACTGGACATCCAGCAGCTGCGCACGCTGATCCGCAACGCGCGCAAGGAGCAGGCGGAAAACAAGCCGCCGAAGGCGTATCGCGAGATTTTCCAGATCCTCAAGTCCCTGCAGGCGCCGGCTCGCGGCGCTGACAACGAAGAAGAAAAAGACGATGAAGAAGACGAGGACGCATCCTGACGAACTGATCATCGGCCTGGTCTCGATTTCCGACCGCGCATCCAGCGGCGTCTATGAAGACCAGGGTGTGCCTGCACTGCGCGACTGGTTCAGCCAGGCGCTGGCCAGCCCGTGGCAGATGGAAACCCGGCTGATTCCGGACGAGCGCGCCCTGATCGAGAAAACCCTGGTCGAGCTGGTGGACGACGTCGGTTGCGACCTGGTGCTGACCACCGGCGGCACCGGCCCCGCGCGGCGCGATGTCACCCCCGAGGCCACGCTGGCGGTAGCCACGAAGGAAATGCCGGGCTTCGGCGAACAGATGCGGCAGATCAGCCTGAAATTCGTGCCGACCGCCATCCTGTCGCGCCAGGTAGCAGTAATCCGCGAGACCGCCGACCATGCGGCGCTGGTCATGAATCTTCCCGGCCAGCCGAAATCCATCCGCGAAACCCTCGAGGGCCTGAAGGACGATGCCGGCAAGCCGGTCATGCCGGGCATCTTCGCTGCGGTCCCTTACTGCATCGACCTGATCGGTGGCCCGTATATCGAGACCCATGAAGCGGTCTGCAAGGCTTTCCGCCCGAAATCGGCGATCCGCGCCAAATAATCACCTTCAGTCCTGACCCGATGAGCCAGAACCCGCTGCTGCAGACCCTCGAAGTTGCCACGTCCGACGAACCGACCGCTGCCGTCATCTGGATGCACGGACTGGGCGCCGACGGCAACGACTTCGTGCCCATCGTGCGCGAGCTCGACCTCGCCGGCTGCCCCGGCATCCGCTTCGTTTTCCCGCATGCGGAAACGATGCCGGTCACGATCAACAATGGCTACGTGATGCGCGCGTGGTACGACATCCTCGGGATGGATCTGGTGCGGCGCGAGGACGAAACCGGGCTGCGCGCGTCGCAGCGCCGGATCGAGGACCTGATTGCACGCGAGATCGAGCGCGGCATTCCGCCGCAGCGCATCGTGCTGGCCGGCTTCTCGCAGGGCTGCGCCATGACGCTGCAGACTGGCCTGCGCCACCCGCAGCCGCTGGCCGGCCTGATCTGCCTGTCCGGCTACCTGCCGCTGGCCGGCACGGTCGCCGCGGAGCGCAGCGAGGCCAGCCTGCAGGTACCGATTTTCATGGCCCATGGTCGTGGCGACGGCGTCGTCACCATCGACCGCGCCGAAGCTTCGCGCGACGTACTGGAAAAACTCGGCTACGACATCGAATGGCATGAGTACCTGATGCCGCATTCGGTCTGCGAGGAAGAGATCGACGACATCGGTGCGTGGCTGCGGCGGATACTCGCCGGCCCCTGAAGCCCGTGCCGGGCCTGAGCGCCGGCCGGGAAGGCCCTGCGACGTCGCTCTCGACGTCAGTCAATTTCTGTCAAAACAAGCCATGCGCATCCTCCTGACCCTTGCCGCCCTGCTCGCGGGCAGCCCTGTTTTCGCTCAAACATCCGGACAACTGAATTGCACCATCGTCGGTGCGTCGGAGGTGACTTCCGACGGCCGGCTGGAGGCGCTCGGCGGAGGCAAGAACTACTACGAGACTGTCGCCGGTGCCGAATTCATCGTCCAGCGCGACAGGGGCCTGATGATGGGGCGTTTCGTCAGCAATGCGGGTACAAAAATTTCCGTACTTGATCCCGGCTCTGCTACCCAGTCGTACAAGGTGCTGTCGGTGTCACCGCGCGCCGGTGCTCGCGTGCAGACCCAGTATTTCGAAGTGCGCGTGCAGGACAAGGGCGAGAAAAAGCCTTTCACGCTGGTCGCGGCAGACGTGCTGCACGGGTACTGCACTCACTGATCCGGTGCGGGCGGCCGTGCGCCGCGCCGGGTGTAGCCAGCTCGGCTATACTTTTATGCAATTAACCTGTCGCTCTTACAGGTTGTGCCTCGCGGTTCCGTCCGGCACGCCGCATCCCTCCCATTGAAAGGAAAACCAAGTGTCCTACCAGGATTCGCTCGACAAGATCATCTCAGAACAGCTGGAAGCGCTCGCCCCCGAGACCGATCGCGACGCCCGCTTCCCGCGCCCGGTCGTCGATGCCCTCGCAAAGGCAGGACTGCTCGGACTGATCAGCAGCAAGGAGGTCGGCGGCATGGGCTGCGGGCTGGCCGAAGCCAGCCACGTGGTGGCATCGCTTGCCCGCCACTGCCCGTCGACCGCAATGATCGTCTGCATGCACTATTGCGCGACGGCGGTGCTCGAGCAGTTCGGCAACCGCGAGGTACGCAGCGAGATCGCTGCCGGCCGCCACCTGACGACACTGGCCTTTTCCGAACTCGAATCCCGCAGCCATTTCTGGGCACCGGTCAGCACCGCCACCCGGCAAGACGACCATGTAGTGCTGAATGCGCGCAAGAGCTGGATCACCTCGGCGTTCGAAGCCGACTCATATGTCTGGTCGAGCCGTCCGCTGGCCAGCGAAGGGGCCAGCAGCCTGTGGCTGGTACCGGCAAAAGCCGAGGGCTTGAAGCTGGCCGCACCATTCAACGGCATGGGCATGCGCGGCAACGCCTCGTCGCCGGTAACCGGAACCGACGTCCGCATCCCTGCCTCCAGCCAGGTCGGCGAGGACGGCAAGGGCTTCGACATCATGATGGGCGTGGTCCTGCCGTGGTTCTCGGTTCTGAATGCCTCCTGCTCGGTCGGCACGATGGAAGGCAGCCTGGCGCGCGCCATTGCCCACGTCAGCGGCACGCGCCACCAGCATCTCGACAGCTCGCTGGCCGACTTGCCGACCATCCGGGCCTATCTTGCCAAAGCGCGGATCAAGGCCGACATGGCCAATGCGCTGCTGCAGGACACGATTGCGGCGATCGGCGCCGGCCGCCCGGACACCATGCTGCGCGTGCTCGAAGTCAAGGCCGCTGCGGCCGAAACTGCGCTGGAAGTGACCGATGTCGCCATGCGCGTGTGCGGCGGTGCGGCTTTCCGCAAGGAGGTAGGTGTCGAACGCCTGTTCCGCGATGCGCGCGCTTCGCACGTGATGGCCCCGACCACCGACGTACTGTACGACTTCATCGGCAAGGCCATCTGCGGCCTGCCCCTGTTCTGAGGAGCCACGATGGCAAACAACACGCTGGTGATGGGCGCAGTCGCCTATGCACCGAAGGTCGTCACGATCTGGGAAGGCTTCAAAACCTGGTTCCGCGAGCAGGGACTGGAATTCGATTTTGTCCTCTATTCCAACTATGAACGGCAGGTCGAAGACCAGTTCAATGGCACGCTGCACCTCGCCTGGAATTCGCCGCTCGCCTGGGTACGCGCCGAACGCATCGCAAAGGCGAAAGGACTCTCGGTATCTGCGATCGCGATGCGCGATACCGACTGCGACCTGACTTCGGTTCTGGTGGTGAGGAACGGCAGCGGCATCGACACGCTCGACGCGCTGCGCGGCAAGACAATCGGCTTTGGCGCGACCGACTCGCCGCAGGCCACCCTGATCCCGCTCGACCACCTGCGGCAGGCGGACCTGGTCTCCGGGCGTGATTACACCGCCCGGCGCTTCGACGTCCTAGGCGGCAAGCATGGCGACCATGTCGGCGGCGAACTGGATGCTGCAAAGGCGCTGGTACAGGGAAAAATTGACGCCGCATGGATGATCGACGGTAACCACCTTGCGTTCTCGTCGGATGGCACGCTGCCGTCCGGCCAGACGAAGGTGCTGGCCCGCAGCGCGCCTTTCGACCACTGCAATTTCACGGTCAGCCCGGGCGCGCCGGCCGACCTGATCGCCCGCTTTACCGAGCTCGTGCTCTCCATGCGCTGGGACGACCCGGCAGTGCGGCCGCTGCTGGAGCTGGAAGGTTTGCGCCAGTGGCGGACCGGCCGTACTTCGGGCTACGCCGCGCTCGAGCGCGCAGTCGATGATGAAAGGTTCTACGACCATGCAGGCAACATCACCGCAGAAGACTATCGCTATTGATGCGCTCGGGCTTGATCAGGGGGCGCATCTCCTGATCAAGCGGGCACTCGACAGCGTCGACGTCGGCGAGACGCTGCGCGTAACCGGCAGCTCTCCGGACCGCGACATGCATTTGCTGGCCTGGTGCCGCGCGAACGGACATGCGGTGTCCTTCGTCAGCGATCACGCGGACATTGTGCGCGGCCCGTACCAGCAGGGCCGCTGGGCCGGCGCGGTCAAGAGCGGCGATGCCGACCGCGCTTCGCCGCAAGGAGTCGCCGCCCACGCCGAACCCGGCTGGGGGCTGGCGGCGCGCGGCGCGACCGTCGAGGCCGGCAGCCCCGGCTTCGACTTCCGCTTCAGCGAAAAATCCGAGATCTGGGCCGAGACGGCAGCGGACCTGTACCGGCAGGCACTGGCCGGGCAATGGGATCCGGAGACCGCGATCGACTGGAACCAGCCGATCGACCTGCCGGACGACGTCGAGAATGCCGTCGTGCAGGTCATGACCTACCTGATCGAGAATGAAAATGCAGCGTTGCTGGTGCCGGCCCGCCACCTCGGGCAGGTGCATCCGCACTTCCGCGAGGTGATGCAGCTGCTGGCCATCCAGTGCGCAGACGAGGCACGGCATGTGGAAGTATTCACTCGCCGCGCCACGCTGAAACGGCAGAACCCGGCGCTGTCGGGTGCCGGAGGACAGGCGTCGCTGAAAACGCTGTTCGAGGCCTCGGATTTCTCCACCAGCGCCTTCCTGCTGTCGGTGCTGGGCGAAGGCAGCTTCGTGAACCTGCTGAACTTCCTGCATGAGCATGGCCCCGATCCGCTGACCCGCCAGATCGCACGACTGGTCGCGCGCGACGAGGCACGGCATGTCGCTTTCGGCATGGCGCACCTCGAATACCGGCTGGCGCAGGACCCCGGCTACCAGTCCTCGCTGCGGGCGGCGATCGAGCAGCGGTATGACGCCCTGTCATCCAGTTCCGGCCTGAACGAGGAAGTGTTCGATGCCCTGATCTTGCTTGCAGCCGGCGATACCGATGCAGCTTCGGTCAAGCGCGGATTCGAACGGGTGCAGCGCCTGAAACAGGACATGGCGACCGGGCGCAAGGCCCGGCTGGCACGGCTGGGTTTTCCGGCTGACGAAGCGGAACAGCTGTCCGGCCTGCATACGCGGAA
>JAIXTG010000105.1 GCA_027484285.1 Oxalobacteraceae bacterium
AGCCAGACCCACGACATCATCCGCGCAGCGCTCGACCGCAGCCCGATGTTCACTGGCGTCATTGAAGGCGTCGGCCCGCGCTATTGCCCGTCGATCGAAGACAAAATCCACCGGTTTGCGGACAAGGAAGCCCATCAGATCTTCCTCGAGCCGGAGGGCCTGACCACCAACGAGTTTTATCCGAACGGTATTTCGACCAGCCTGCCTTTCGACGCGCAGCTGGCTCTCGTGCGTTCGATGCGGGGCCTCGAGCAGGCGCACATATTGCGCCCCGGTTATGCCATCGAATACGACTATTTCGACCCGCGCGGACTGAAAGCTTCGCTTGAGACCAAGGCGATCCGCGGCCTGTTTTTCGCCGGTCAGATCAACGGCACGACCGGCTATGAAGAAGCCGCTGCCCAAGGCCTGCTGGCCGGACTGAATGCCGCGCTCCAGACCCAGGGTCGCGAGCCGTGGACGCCGCGCCGCGACGAAGCCTATCTCGGGGTGCTGGTGGATGACCTGGTGACGCAAGGCGTGCAGGAACCCTATCGCATGTTTACCAGCCGGGCCGAATACCGGCTCAGCCTGCGCGAAGACAATGCCGACTTGCGACTTACCGAAATCGGGCGGCAGCTGGGCTGCGTGACGGATGTCCAGTGGGACGCGTTCCAGCGTCGCCGCGAGGCCATCGCGCTCGAACTCGAGCGGCTGAAATCCACGTGGGTGAATCCGCGACTGATTGCCCAAGCCGAGGCCGAGCGCGTGCTGGGCAAGCCGATCGAACGTGAGTATGCGCTCACTGATCTGCTTCGTCGCCCCAACGTTAGCTATCAAAGCCTGATGACGCTGCAAGCAGTCGATGGACGTCGCTTCGATGCACCGGGCCTCGACCCGGCCATCGCCGAGCAAGTCGAGATACAGATCAAGTACGCAGGCTATATCGACCGTCAGGCCAAAGAAGTCGAACGCCACGAGCACTATGAAAGCCTGAAGCTGCCGGCAGATCTGGACTACATGGCCGTTCCGGCGCTGTCGATCGAAGTGCGGCAGAAACTGAACAAGCACCGGCCCGAAACCCTGGGTCAGGCATCGCGCATCGCAGGCGTGACACCGGCCGCGATCTCGCTGCTGCTGGTGCACCTGAAAAAGGGCGGCTTCAAGAATTTCGCCGCGTCGCCTGAAGGATCGGCGACGGAATGACGACAGCCCGCGACGGATTGCGCGCCCGGCTGCGCGCGGGTGCCGACCAGCTGGCACTGGACCTGCCGGACGGGCCGCTCGAGCAATTGCTCGACTATCTCGCCTTGCTGGGCAAATGGAATTCGGTCTACAACCTGACCGCCGTGCGCGACCCGGAGCAGATGCTGACCCAGCACCTGCTCGACTGCATGGCCGCCCTGCCGGCTTTTGCACAGGCCAGCCGGGTGCTGGACGTGGGCTCGGGCGGCGGCCTGCCGGGGATGGTGATTGCCATATGGGCGCAGCATGCGGCGCCTGCGCTGCGGGTTGAGATGATCGACACCGTGCACAAGAAAACGGCCTTCCTGACGCAGGTGAAAGCCGAACTCGGCCTCGCGAATGCCGGCGTGCATACCGGCCGGGTAGAGCAGTGGCAGCCAGAGTACAAGTTCGACCTGATCACTTCCCGGGCCTTTGCCGAGCTGTCGGATTTCGTCAATTGGTCCGGTCATTTGCTGGCACCGGGCGGACGCATGATCGCGCTGAAAGGCCAGGCGCAGCAAACGGGAATCGAGGGCCTGCCCGACGGATGGCAGCTGCTGCAGGTGCAGCCGTTGCAGGTACCCGGGCTGAACGCCGAGCGACATCTGGTGCACGTCGCTCGCATCAATAACAACTAAACGACAACACCGAACATGGCCAAGATCTTCTGCATTGCCAACCAGAAGGGGGGCGTTGGCAAGACCACCACCGCGGTCAATCTCGCCGCCGGACTCGCGAAGCTGGACCAGCGCGTGCTGCTGATCGACCTCGACCCGCAGGGCAATGCGACCATGGGCGCCGGCATCGACAAAGCTTCACTGGAGAGCTCGGTATACCAGGTGCTGCTCGGGCTGGGCGAGATCGGCACGGCGCGCCAGACATCGGAGACCGGGCGCTTCGACGTCCTGCCGTCCAACCGCGAGCTGGCCGGCGCCGAAGTGGAAATGGTCGAGCTCGAGCAGCGCGAGCACCGGCTCAAGCAGGCGCTGGCCACGGTCGAGAACGAATACGATTTCGTGCTGATCGATTGCCCGCCGGCGCTGTCGATGCTGACGCTGAACGGCCTGTGCGCGGCGCATGGCGTGATCATTCCGATGCAGTGCGAGTACTACGCGCTCGAAGGGCTGTCCGACCTGGTCAACACCATCAAGATCGTGCACGCAAAGATGAATCCGGAACTGAAGGTGATCGGCCTGCTGCGCGTGATGTTCGACCCGCGCATGATGCTCTCGCAGCAGGTCTCTTCTCAGCTGGAAAAACATTTCGGCGACAAGGTGTTCAAGTCCATCATCCCGCGCAATGTGCGGCTGGCCGAAGCGCCGTCGTACGGCATCCCCGGCGTGATCTTCGATCCGTCGTCGAAGGGGGCACAAGCCTACATTGCCTTCGGCAAGGAACTGGTAGAGCGCATCGCCGCGCTCTGAGCGCGCAACGCATATTCGGCAAACTTAATCATTCAATTCCATGGTCACGAAAAAACCCAAAGGCCTCGGCCGCGGTCTCGAGGCGCTACTCGGCGGTTCGCCCGACCTGACGCCGGAAGCGACTGCGGTCGCCAATGCGACAGCCACCATGCCGGTCACATCTTTGCAGGCAGGCAAATACCAGCCACGCACGCGCATGGACGAGGGCGCACTCAACGAACTGGCGGATTCGATTCGTATCCAGGGCCTGCTGCAGGCGATCCTGGTGCGTCCGATCGCCGACGGCAAGCAGGGCGTCACGCATGAAATCATCGCCGGCGAACGGCGCTTCCGTGCGGCGCAGCTGGCCGGACTGACCGACGTGCCGGTCCTGGTGCGCGAGGTCGACGATCAGGGCGCGGCCGCGATGGCGCTGATCGAGAACATGCAGCGCGAAGACCTGAACCCGCTGGAAGAGGCGCAGGGCATACAGCGGCTGATCGACGAATTTTCTTTCACACACGAGCAGGCCGCCACCTCGGTCGGCCGCTCGCGCAGCGCGGTATCGAACCTGCTGCGCCTGCTGAATCTTGCAAAGCCGGTGCAGTCCATGCTGATGGCCGGCGATCTCGACATGGGCCACGCGCGCGCGCTGCTTTCGGTCGACGCGGCCAGCCAGATCACGCTGGCCAATGAAATCGTGGGCAAGCGGCTGTCGGTCAGGGAGGCCGAAAAGCTAGTGGTGCGCCATGCCGCCGGCCAGGACGGGACCAGGCCGGCGAACACGCGCGAAAAGTCCCGCGACATCATGCGCCTGGAAGAAGAGTTGTCCGATGCACTGGCGACCACGGTCAGCATCCGCGTCGGCACCCGGAACAAGGGCGAACTGGTGATCGCTTTCGACAATCTCGACCAGCTTGATGGCGTGATTGCACGTTTGCGTGCCGATGCTGCGTGATCAGAGAAAGAAGTTGGCAGTTTGAGAACGAAAATAACCCCTTTTCTCGAGGGCAAACATTTGACTCTGGTTATTACGGCCTCTTATAATCACGCGGCCTCACGGAACACAATCCACGCCTTGTCGTTGCGGGAAAGTCTTCTGCAACGCTTGTCCGAGTCCACCGGTTTGCACGAACCCCTGCCATGCTGCGTCTGATCCTGGCCCAGCTGGCAACCACGTTGCTGACTGCACTGATCGCCGCACTGATTGGCGGAACGGATGCCGGACTCTCGGCGCTGCTCGGAGGCTTGTGCTGTGTAGTGCCGAACGGCCTGTTTGCATTGCGCCTCTATATGGGCGCGCTCAGGCCGGGAACGCTGAACCCGATGACTTTTTTCTTCGGGGAGTTCACCAAGATTGCGATGACGGTCGGGCTTCTCGCCCTGGTCGTCTGGTGGTATCGGGACCTGAACTGGCTGGCATTGATTGCCGCGTTCATCGTCGCGCTGAAAAGTTACATCATCTTACTAGTTAGGCACTGACATGGCAGCAGACACGGCAGCAGAGGGCGTCAACCACGCACCGACCGCCTCTGAGTACATCGTCCACCACCTCGGACACCTCCAGACCTCCCACCAGCACAGCATCATCGATTTTTCGGTGATCAACCTCGACACCGTCTTCTGGTCGGTGCTGATGGGCGTGGTCGGCCTGTTCTTCATGTATCGCGCTGCGCAAAAGGCCACCGCAGGCGTGCCGGGCCGGTTCCAGGCGCTGGTCGAAATGGTCGTCGAGATGGTCGAAGACCAGTCGAAGAACATCGTGCATGGCAAGCGCACCTTCATCGCACCACTGGCCCTGACCGTGTTCGTCTGGGTCCTGCTGATGAACTCGCTCGACTTCCTGCCGGTCGACCTGTTCGCCGGCATCTTCCGCCTGTTCGGCGCCGAGCCGCATTTCCGCGTCGTGCCGACCGCCGACCTGAACGGCACCTTGGGCATGGCACTCGGCGTGTTCGCGCTGATGCTGTACTACAACGTGAAGATCAAGGGCATCGGCGGCTTCATCCACGAATTGTTCTGTGCACCGTTTGGCTCGCATCCCGCCCTCTGGATCGCCAACCTCGGCCTGAACATCATCGAGTTCGTCGCCAAGACTGTGTCGCTCGGCATGCGACTGTTCGGCAACATGTATGCCGGCGAACTGGTGTTCCTCCTGATTGCACTGCTCGGCTCGACCGCCACCTGGTGGGGCTTCGGCATGCATGTGGTTGCGGGTTCGATCTGGGCCATCTTCCACATCCTGATCGTGTTGTTGCAGGCATTCATCTTCATGATGCTGACGCTGGTGTACATCGGTCAGGCGCATGAGGGCCACTAAGCAGGCCGCCCTGACGCGTCGCTGACCGCGTAACGCCACCGCCGTGCGAGAAGTGCGGCATCCGGCGGAGCGCCCTCTCAGCGACACGGCAGGACAGCCTGAAAGCAGTTTTGCAGTATCCGGTTTGTTTTTTGATTCTTTGACTTTCACTATCTAAGGAGTTTTCATGACTAACGTCGCTCTCGTTGCACTGGCTTGCGGTCTGATCATCGGTCTGGGTGCTATCGGCGCATGTATCGGCATCGGCATCATGGGTGGCAAGTTCATCGAAGCCTCGGCTCGCCAGCCGGAACTGATGAACAGCCTGCAGACCAAGATGTTCCTGCTGGCCGGCCTGATCGACGCTGCGTTCCTGATCGGTGTTGGTATCGCGATGATGTTTGCCTTCGCAAACCCGTTCGCCGGCTAATTCCTGAATTCTCATCGTGCCGGGGTTCGACCCCGGCGTCTGTCAATTTGAGAAGGAAATAACCGTGAACCTGAACGCAACACTGTTTGCACAGTTCGTCGTCTTCTTCATCCTTGCGCTGTTCACGATGAAATTCGTGTGGCCGCCGCTGATGAAGGCGCTCGACGATCGTGCGAAAAAGATCTCGGAAGGCCTCGCAGCCGCCGACCGCGGCAAGGCCGAGATGGCCGCTGCCGAGAAGCGCGTGCAGGCTGAGCTCGCCGGTGCCCGTGACGAAAGCGCAAAGCGCATCGGCGACGCCGAAAAGCGCGCGCAGGCTATCGTCGAAGACGCCAAGAAGCAGGCATCCGAAGAAGCAGCCCGCATCGTCGCTGCTGCACGTGCGGACGCTGAAGCCCAGGCAGGCAAGGCACGCGACGCGCTGCGCGCCGAAGTTGCTACCCTCGCAGTCAAGGGCGCAGAGCAGATCCTGAAGAAGGAAATCAACGCCGCCGCGCACGCGGACCTGTTGAACCAACTCAAGGCTGAACTGTAACCATGGCTGAACTCGCTACCATCGCACGTCCATACGCCGAGGCGCTGTTCCGCGTCGCGCAGGGCGGCAACCTGCAAGCCTGGTCCGACCTCGTCGACGAAATGGCCGCAGTCGCCGCCGTGCCCGAAGTGCAGGAGCTCGCGTCCAACCCGCGCGTTTCCGACTCGCAGATCGCGGAAACCTTCCTGGCGGTCCTGAAGTCTTCAACAAGCCCGGAGGCGAAGAACTTCGTCAACGCGCTGGTCGAGAACGGCCGCCTCGTGCTGCTGCCCGAGATCGCTGAACAGTTCCGGCTGCTGAAGAATGCGCAGCAGGGCAGCGCCGATGCAGAAATCATCAGCGCCTTCCCGATGCAGGACGCGCAAGTCGGCGAACTCATCGCAGCGCTCGAGAAGAAATTCGGACGCAAGCTGAATCCGAGCGTGACCGTCGATGCATCACTGATCGGCGGCGTGCGTGTGGTGGTCGGCGACGAAGTGCTCGACACCTCGGTGCGCGCCAAGCTGCAGCAGATGCAGACCGCGCTGGCGTCGTAAGGACCGCTGAACAACTACAGATATTGCGGGCAGCCGGGCAAAGCCGACGCGACCCAACCAATCAGGAGCAAACATGCAACTCAACCCGTCTGAAATCAGCGAGCTGATCAAGAGCCGGATCCAGGGCATCGGCGCCAGCGCCGAGATTCGCAACCAGGGCACCGTGATCTCCGTGACTGACGGCATCTGCCGCATCCACGGCCTGTCCGACGCGATGCAGGGCGAAATGCTCGAGTTCCCGGGCAACACCTTCGGCCTCGCGCTGAACCTCGAGCGCGACTCCGTCGGCGCCGTTATCCTCGGCGAGTACGAGCACATTTCCGAAGGCGACACGGTCAAGTGCACCGGCCGCATCCTGGAAGTGCCGATCGGCCCGGAACTGCGCGGCCGCGTCGTGAACGCACTGGGTCAGCCGATCGACGGCAAGGGCCCGATCAATGCCAAGCTGAGCGCGCCGATCGAAAAGATCGCCCCCGGCGTTATTGCCCGCCAGTCGGTCTCGCAGCCGTTGCAGACCGGCCTGAAGTCGATCGACTCCATGGTGCCGATCGGCCGTGGTCAGCGCGAACTGATCATTGGTGACCGCCAGACCGGCAAGACCGCCGTCGCACTCGACACCATCATCAACCAGAAGGGCCAGGGCGTTACCTGTATCTACGTCGCGATCGGCCAGAAGGCCTCGTCGGTGAAGAACGTGGTGCGCGCACTCGAGCAGCACGGCGCGATGGAATACACCATCGTCGTGTCGGCTACCGCTTCCGAGTCGGCCGCCATGCAGTACGTTTCCGCGTACTCCGGCTGCGCGATGGGCGAATATTTCCGCGACCGCGGCGAAGATGCGCTGATCATTTATGACGACCTGTCGAAGCAGGCTGTTGCTTACCGCCAGGTGTCGCTGCTGCTGCGCCGCCCGCCGGGCCGTGAAGCGTTCCCTGGCGACGTGTTCTATCTCCACTCGCGTCTGCTCGAGCGTGCAGCTCGCGTGAACCCCGACTACGTCGAGAAGTTCACCAACGGCGCCGTCAAGGGCCAGACCGGCTCGCTGACTGCACTGCCGATCATCGAGACGCAGGCAGGTGACGTTTCGGCATTCGTTCCTACCAACGTGATCTCGATCACCGACGGCCAGATCTTCCTCGAGACCTCGCTGTTCAACGCAGGTATCCGTCCCGCGATCAACGCCGGTATTTCGGTGTCGCGCGTTGGTGGTGCAGCGCAGACCAAGGTCATCAAGGGCCTGTCCGGCGGTATCCGTACCGACCTCGCGCAGTACCGCGAACTGGCTGCGTTTGCGCAGTTTGCATCGGACCTCGACGAAGCGACCCGCAAGCAGCTCGACCGCGGCGCACGCGTGACCGAACTGCTGAAGCAGGCGCAGTACTCGCCGCTGTCGGTGTCCCTGATGGCTGCGACACTGTTCGCGGTCAACAAGGGCTACCTGGATGACGTCGAAGTGAAGAAAGTGCTGGCATTCGAATCCGGCCTGCACAACTTCCTGAAGACCAGCCACGCCGACCTGCTGAAGAAGATCGAGGACAGCAAGCAGCTGGACAAGGACGGCGAAGCCGCACTGGCTGCCGCGATCGAAAGCTTCAAGAAGAGCTTCTGATCTCAACCGTAGCTTAAAGGAGCAACAATGGCTGCTGGTAAAGAGATACGCGGCAAGATCAAGAGCGTAGAAAATACGAAGAAGATCACCAAGGCGATGGAAATGGTCGCCGCATCCAAAATGCGCAAGGCGCAGGAGCGGATGCGGGCCGCCCGTCCCTACGGTGAGAAGGTTCGTAACGTCGCTGCCAATCTTGCCGAGGCGAATCCGGAGTACTCGCACCCGTTCCTGGTCAAGCAGGAGGGCAGCAAGACTGTTGGCCTGATCGTCGTCACGACCGACAAGGGTCTGTGCGGCGGCCTGAACACCAACGTGCTGCGCCAGGTGACCAACAAGATGCGCGAGATCGAGGCGGCCGGCAAGAAGGTCGTCGCAGTCGCGATCGGCAACAAGGGTTTCGGTTTCATGAACCGGATCGGCGCGAAAGTCGTCGCTCACGCAGTTCAGCTGGGCGATACGCCGCACCTCGAGAAGCTGATCGGACCGGTCAAGGTGCTGCTCGATGCGTACACCGAGGGGCAGGTCGATGAAGTGCATCTGTGCTTCACCCGCTTCCTGAACACGATGAAGCAGGAGCCCGTGATCGCCCAGTTGCTGCCGCTGACTTCGGAGAAGATGAAGCCGACGCACGCGCACAGCTGGGACTACCTGTACGAGCCGGATGCACAGACCGTCATCGACGACTTGCTGGTGCGCTATGTCGAAGCGCAGGTCTATCAGGCAGTGACCGAGAACATGGCGTCCGAGCAATCGGCCCGCATGGTCGCGATGAAGGCCGCCACCGACAACGCCGGCAACCTGATTGGTGAACTGAAGCTGGTCTACAACAAGACCCGCCAGGCAGCGATCACGAAGGAACTGTCCGAGATCGTCGCCGGCGCTGCTGCAGTCTGACGCCTGCTTGAACACGCGAAATTAACGAATCTAACTTTATTGAAGGAACGAAAATGGCTGAAGGCAAAATCGTTCAGTGTATCGGTGCTGTGGTTGACGTGGAATTCCCGCGCAACGCGATGCCCAAGGTCTACGATGCGCTGAAAATGGCAGGCTCCGAGCTGACGCTGGAAGTGCAGCAGCAGCTGGGCGATGGCATCGTGCGCACGATTGCGCTCGGTTCCTCCGACGGCCTGCGTCGCGGCATGGTGATCCAGAACACCGGCGCCCCGATCACCGTACCGGTCGGCCAGGCGACCCTCGGCCGCATCATGGACGTGCTCGGCAATGCCATCGACGAGCAGGGCCCGGTCAGCACCGCGCAGACTGCATCGATCCACCGCAAGCCGCCCGCCTATGACGAGCTGTCGCCGTCGCAGGAACTGCTGGAAACCGGCATCAAGGTGATTGACCTGGTCTGCCCGTTCGCCAAAGGCGGCAAGGTTGGCCTGTTCGGCGGCGCCGGCGTCGGCAAGACCGTCAACATGATGGAACTGATCAACAACATCGCGAAGGCACACTCGGGTCTGTCCGTGTTCGCCGGCGTGGGTGAGCGTACCCGTGAGGGCAACGACTTCTATCACGAGATGATGGAAGCCGGCGTCGTCAACACCGAAGACTTCACCAAATCGAAGGTCGCCATGGTCTACGGCCAGATGAACGAGCCGCCGGGCAACCGTCTGCGCGTTGCGCTGACCGGCCTGACGATCGCCGAGTCGTTCCGTGATGAAGGCCGTGACGTCCTGTTCTTCGTCGATAACATCTATCGCTACACGCTGGCCGGTACCGAAGTGTCCGCACTGCTGGGCCGTATGCCTTCCGCGGTGGGTTACCAGCCGACGCTGGCCGAAGAAATGGGCCGCCTGCAGGAGCGCATCACCTCGACCAAGACCGGCTCGATCACTTCGATCCAGGCCGTCTACGTCCCTGCGGATGACCTGACCGACCCGTCGCCGGCAACCACCTTCGCCCACCTCGACTCGACCGTCGTTCTGTCGCGTGACATCGCTGCGCTGGGTATCTACCCGGCCGTCGACCCGCTCGACTCGACCTCGCGTCAGCTGGACCCGAACGTGGTCGGCGCAGAGCACTACGAGACCGCACGCGCCGTTCAGGGCACGCTGCAGCGCTACAAGGAACTGCGCGACATCATCGCGATTCTGGGCATGGACGAACTGGCACCGGAAGACAAGCTGACCGTGGCACGCGCTCGCAAGATGCAGCGTTTCCTGTCGCAGCCTTTCCACGTCGCTGAAGTGTTCACCGGCGCACCGGGCAAGTACGTGTCGCTGAAGGACACCATCAAGGGCTTCAAGATGATCGCTTCCGGCGAACTGGATCACCTGCCGGAGCAGGCGTTCTACATGGTCGGCACGATCGAGGAAGCTGTCGAGAAGGCGAAGAAACTGCAGTAATGTTCCGCGCCCCGCAGCCAGTCTGCGGGGCACGCTTCTCGATACCGACAAGGGCTTCCTATGGCACACACTATTCACGTTGACGTGGTCTCCGCCGAAGAGCAGATCTTCGCGGGCGAGGCCGAGTTCGTCGCGTTGCCGGGTGAAGCGGGCGAGCTGGGCATCTATCCCAAGCACACGCCGCTGATCACGCGCATCCGTCCGGGCGCGGTTCGCATCAAGCTCGCGGGCAAGGCCGACGAAGAGTTCATCTTCGTCGCCGGCGGCATCCTCGAGGTGCAGCCGAATGCGGTCACGGTGCTCGCCGATACCGCCATCCGCGGCAAGGATCTGGACGAGGCGAAAGCTGGCGCCGCCAAGAAGGCAGCAGAAGAGGCAATGAGCAATCGCGAGTCGGACATCGACTATGCGCATGCACAGGCTGAACTCGCTGTGGCCGTTGCCCAGCTGGCAGCGATCGCCAAGCTGCGCAACAAGCAGCGCTGATCCGGCAGGCAGTACCAATGCAGCAAACAGAAAGGCAGCTTCGGCTGCCTTTCTGTTTTTCCGGCCCCGCACTGGTTTACAGGACTTTGAGCGATCACGGTCGAATATCGATGCCCGTTTGACCAAAGTCAGCGACAGCCGTGCCAAGGCGGAACAGCAGCTCAGGAATCGCCCCTCAGGGGCTCCACCCACTCCTGCGCAATGACCATGAACGCAAATAATCCCAATAGCCGGTCGCACATCATCTTCCCGGCCTACTCGACGAGCTTCCCGGCCCAGCCTGCCGCTCAGCCCACCGCGCCACACGTTAACCAGGGCCAGCAGCCGGTGGCCGCCTTCGGCCGCAGCATCTCGGCACCGGTCATCATCGCACCGCCGCAATTGCAGAACAGGCCAGCCCCGCCCGTATACGAGGCGGGTTACACAGCGTCTGATGACATCGCGGCAGAGATCGACCAGCTTCTGAAAAAGGTGGTGCAGATCAGCATAGCGATGACAGCCGCCCCCGAAAGCACCGCGCAGGCATTCCGCAGTGCCGAAGGGGATAGCTGGAAGAACGTCGACCTCAGCCGGACCATTGCCGACTTGCTGGATGATGAACTCGACAATGCCGCGGCCAGCCAGGACGAGGGTCGCCTTCTCCAGGCCCTTGGGGCGGCGCTGCAGCTGGTGCCGGGCACGACGCCCGAGCACAGGCACGCGAGCTTCCAGAAAATGGCCGCGCAACTGGCCCGGACCTCGGGCGGCAGTGATGTGCAACGGTTCGCAGCTGAATTGATCCGCACGTTTGCACTTCACCCGCGCGCAAGCGACCCCTACCTGCTGAATGCGAGCGCCGAACTGTTCGCGAATAAACTCCTCGCAGCGGCGGACGGGTTTCCGTTCGCGGCCCAATGCCGGCTGGTGGTGCATTTAATGAATGCCGCCGTGCCGATGAATTGCTACACCATGGCGAAGACCGCGATCGACGAACTGATGGTACGGGTCCGTGTCGACCCGGTACAAAAGCGCACCGAGCGGATCATCGAGGTGGCAGGCTACACCGTCGAAGTGCCTGAAAAATTCCGCGCGCTCGTGTCGATGAAGCTCTACCTCTCTGCGCCGAAAGAGGCGGGATGGCGCCTGCCGGCGCTGGAAGCCATCGCCGAAAACTCGAACCTGCTGGTCGAGTCGAAAACCACGATCGAGCTCTGCAAGACGCTGAACCAGGAGGTCTACCAGCTGCGAATTGCACGAGCCGCCAACCCGCCGGCCAAGCCGGCGGAGAAAAACTGACGCTCAGGCCTCCTGTGCCCAGCGTGCGGCGCGGGCGATCGCCTGCTGCCACACGTCGAGCCGTGCATGCCGCTCAGCCGGCGTCATGTGCGGCTCAAAACGACGTTCCATCCGCCACTGCGCGGCAATTTCATCCTGATCCTTCCAGAAGCCGACACCCAGCCCCGCCAGGTAGCCGGCGCCCAGCGCCGTGGTCTCAGTGACTTCGGGGCGGACGACCGGCACCCCGAGGATATCGGACTGGAACTGCATCAGCAGGTCGTTGCGGGCAGCGCCGCCATCGACGCGCAGTTCGCGCAACGGCGTGGCCGCATCCTTCTGCATGGCGGTGAGCACGTCGGCGGTCTGGAACGCAATGCCTTCCAGCGCCGCGCGTGCAATATGACCCCCCTGCGTGCCGCGGGTCAGCCCGAGCAGGGTGCCGCGCGCATAGGCATCCCAGTGCGGTGCGCCAAGACCCGAGAACGCCGGGACGAAGGTCACGCCGTCGCTGTCCGGCACGGAGGCTGCCAGCGCCTCGACTTCGGACGAGTCGCGGATCAGCTTCAGGCCGTCGCGCAGCCACTGTACGGTTGCACCGCCCATGAACACGCCACCTTCGAACATGTAATCGGTCTGGTGCGGCTGCGCATGCCCCGTGGTCCAGCCGACTGTCGTCAGCAGCTGGTTGTGCGACTCCATCGCGGTGCCGGTGTTCATCAGGATGAAGCAGCCGGTGCCGTAGGTGCTTTTCACCATGCCCGGCTGGTAGCAGGCCTGGCCGTAAGTGGCCGCCTGCTGGTCGCCGGCGATGCCCGCGATCGGTATCGAGCCGCCAAAGAATGCCTCGTCGGTATGCGCGGCCACGCCGCTGCTTGGCACGACCGTCGGCAGGATCGCCCGCGGTATCCGCAGCAGCTCGAGGATGTCGTCGTCCCAGTCCAGCGTGTGGATGTTGAACAGCATCGTGCGCGATGCATTGCTGGTGTCGGTCAGGTGCACGCCAGCCAGCTTGAACATCAGCCACGAATCGACGGTGCCGAACGCGAGCTCGCCTTTTTCTGCGCGTGCGCGTGCGCCCGGCACATGGTCGAGCAGCCAGCGCAGTTTGGTGCCCGAAAAATAGCCGTCGATCACCAGCCCGGTCTTCCTGCGGAACAGCTCGGACTTGCCTTCCGCACGCAGCGCATCGCACAGGGCGGCGGTACGCCGGTCCTGCCAGACGATTGCATTCGCTACCGGTTCGCCGGTGGCGCGGTCCCACAGCACGGTGGTTTCGCGCTGGTTGGTGATGCCGATGGCCGCAATGTCGGCCGCCTTCAATCCGTGTTCCCGCATCACCTGCTGGGTGACTTCCAGCTGCGACTGCCAGATCTCGTTCGGGTCATGCTCGACCCAGCCGGGATTCGGGAAGAATTGCGTGAATTCCTTCTGCGCGATGCCGTGGATGCGGCCGCTGCGGTTGAACAGGATGGCGCGCGAGCTGGTCGTTCCCTGGTCGATCGCCAGGATGAATTGTTCTGCCATGTCGTCCTCCGGGGTGACTTTCGTCAGGCGCCAGCCAGCGATGCGCGGGCGACTGACGGAAAACACGGTGACAAAAAATGCGCGGACGGGCCGCGCATCTCAGATCCCTCGCGGGAAGCCGGCCTGCGCGCGCCGCTGACGCGCGCAGGCCATCGTGCCGCTTATTTTACGCGGCCTTCCTTCCAGGCCTGGAGCAGCTTTTCATAGGCGATCGTCTCGCCCTTCGGCTTTTCGTTGGCCAGCTTCTTCCACGGCGCCTTGCTGTCGGACAGCCACTTGCCCGGATCGCTCTTGTCGTTCAGCTTCGGTGCGCAGTTCTTCATGCCGGCACGCTGCAGGCGGCCCATCACGTTGTCCATCTCGTCCGCGAGCGTGTCCATCGCCTGTTGCGGCGTCTTCTCGCCGGTGACTGCGGTAGCGACGTTCTTCCACCACAGCTGCGCAAGCTTCGGATAGTCGGGCACGTTGGTACCGGTCGGAGTCCATGCAACGCGCGCCGGGCTGCGGTAGAACTCGATCAGGCCGCCGTACTTGTTCGCGTTCTTCGTGAAGTACTCGTGACGGATGTCCGAGTCACGCACGAAGGTCACGCCGACGATCGACTTCTTCAGCGAGGTGGTCTTCGCATTGATGAACTGTGCATACAGCCATGCAGCCGCCTTGCGCTCGTTCGGGGTCGACTTCATGAAGGTCCAGGAACCGACGTCCTGGTAGCCGTTCTGCATGCCTTCCTTCCAGTACGGGCCGTGCGGGCCGGGAGCCATGCGCCACTTCGGCGAGCCGTCCTGGTTGTTCACGGCAGGCGCCTTGCCCATCGATGCGGTGAATGCGGTGTACCAGAAGATCTGCTGTGCGATCTGGCCCTGGCCCGGCACCGGTCCGGCTTCGGAGAAGGTCATGCCCATCGCCTCTTTCGGCGAGTACAGCTTCATCCAGTCGATGTACTTGGTCAGTGCATAGACGGCGGCCGGCGAGTTGGTTGCGCCGCCGCGTGCGACCGATGCGCCGACCGGGGTGCACTTGTCGTCTGCGACACGGATGCCCCATTCGTCGATCGGCATGCCGTTCGGGATGCCCTTGTCGGCGGTGCCCGCCATCGACAGCCACGCGTCAGTGAAGCGCCAGCCAAGCGACGGGTCCTTCTTGCCGTAGTCCATGTGGCCGTACACGCGCTTGCCGTCGATTTCCTTCACGTCGTTGGTGAAGAAGTTCGCGATGTCTTCATAGGCGGACCAGTTCTGCGGCACGCCGAGGTCGTAGCCGTATTTGGCCTTGAACTTGTCCTGCAGGTCCTTGCGCGCGAACCAGTCGGCGCGGAACCAGTACAGGTTCGCAAACTGCTGGTCGGGCAGCTGATAGAGCTTGCCGTCCGGGCCGGTGACAAAGCTGACGCCGATGAAATCCTTGAGGTCAAGGTTCGGGTTGGTGAATTCCTTGCCGAAGCCGGACATGAAATCCGACAGCGGCTCGACCGCACCGTAGCGGAAGTGGGTGCCGATCAGGTCGGAGTCGGAGATCCAGCCGTCATAAATGCTCTTGCCCGACTGCATCGAGGTCTGCAGCTTCTCGACCACGTCGCCTTCCTGGATCAGGTCATGCTTGACCTTGATGCCAGTAATTTCTTCGAAGGCCTTGGCCATCGTCTTCGATTCATACACGTGGGTGTCGATGGTCTCGGACACCACGTTGATTTCCTTCACGCCTTTCGCCTTGAGCTTTTCGGCGGCGTCGATGAACCACTTCATTTCATCGAGCTGCTGCTTCTTCGACAGCGTCGAAGGCTGGAACTCGTTGTTGACCCATTTTTCCGCAGCCTTCATGTCGGCCCAGGACGCGCCTGAGGCCAGCATTGCGGCGACCGCAATAGCGCTTAATTTGAATTTCACGACTTGTCTCCTCTTCGCACCTTCCCGGACAGCTATGCCAGCCCCGGTGGGAAGAAACCCGGGACCAGGATGAATCGAGGGGTCAACCCCAACGCATCGTAATCAACAATGCTACAAAGCCGAGTGCGGCCGCAATCCACTGGGTAGCGTCAGTCAGCCCGGCCCAGGCCAGGTTGATGTACGCCGCCGTCAGCAGGCCGATGAACAGGCGGTCGCCGCGGGTGGTCGGGATCGGCAAAAAGCCCCGGCGCTCAACCGTGGGCGAGCGCATCTCCCAAATTGTCATGCCGGCCAACATTAGAACGACGCCAATAAAAAAAATTGCGACTGGCGGCGTCCATGCCATCCATGAAAAAGCATTGCCCATTGCAGAACCTCCGAATCAGACGCGACCCATCGCGAAGCCCTTCGCGATGTAGTGCCGGACAAACCAGATCACCAGCGCGCCCGGCACGATGGTCAGTACACCGGCCGCTGCGAGCACGCCCCAGTCCATGCCGGCGGCCGACACCGTGCGCGTCATCGTCGCCGCAATCGGCTTGGCCTCGACCGAGGTCAGCGTGCGCGCCAGCAGCAATTCCACCCAGCTGAACATGAAGCAGAAGAATGCCGTCACGCCGATGCCGGATTTAATCAGTGGCAGGAAAATCTTCACGAAGAATTTCGGGAAGCTGTAGCCATCGATATAAGCGGTTTCGTCGATTTCTTTCGGTATGCCGGACATGAAGCCCTCGAGAATCCAGACGGCCAGCGGCACGTTGAACAGCAGGTGCGCAAGCGCCACTGCGATATGCGTATCCATCAGGCCGAAGGTTGAATACAGCTGGAAGAAGGGCAGCAGGAACACCGCCGGCGGTGTCATCCGGTTGGTCAGCAGCCAGAAGAACAGGTGCTTGTCCCCGAGGAAGGAATAGCGCGAGAACGCATAGGCGGCCGGCAGCGCGAGCAGCACTGCCATCACCATGTTCAGCGCGACATAGATCATCGAGTTGATGTAGCCGCTGTACCAGGACTCATCGGTGAAGATGGTCTTGTAGTTGTCGAACGTGAGATTGGTCGGCCACAGCGTCATGACCCCGGTGATCTCTTCGTTCGTCTTCAGCGACATGTTCAGCATCCAGTAGATCGGCAGCAGCGACGCGATCAGGAATGCAATCAGGAAAAAACGGGAAAGGCCCGGGCGCATCATGATTTGTCTCCGGTTCCGATCCGCTGCATCCAGTTATAGAGCACGAACGAGAACAGCAGGATGATCAGGAAATAGATCAGCGAAAACGCGGCCGCCGGGCCGAGGTCGAACTGGCCGACGGCTTTCTGCGTCAGGTATTGCGACAGGAAGGTGGTCGCATTGCCCGGACCGCCGCCGGTCAGCACGAAAGGTTCGGTGTAGATCATGAAGCTGTCCATGAAACGCAGCAGCACCGCGATCATCAGTACATTGCGCAGCTTCGGCAGCTGGATGAAGCGGAATACCGCGAAGCGCGACGCACCGTCAATCTTGGCCGCCTGGTAGTAGGCATCGGGAATCGCGCGCAGGCCGGCATAGCACAGCAGCACGACCAGCGGCGTCCAGTGCCAGACATCCATCAGCAGCACGGTCAGCCACGCGTCGGTCGAGTCGCCGGTGTAGTTGTAGGAAATGCCGGCATCATTGATCAGCTTGCCCATCAGCCCGATGTCGCCGCGGCCGAAGATCTGCCAGATGGTGCCGACCACGTTCCAGGGAATCAGCAGCGGCAGCGCGACGA
>JAIXTG010000296.1 GCA_027484285.1 Oxalobacteraceae bacterium
ACCTTTTCCGAGATCAGGATCGAATCCTCGAAGTTGTAGCCGTTCCACGGCATGAACGCGACCAGCATGTTCTGGCCGAGTGCCAGTTCGCCGAGATCGGTCGACGCGCCGTCGGCGATCACATCATGGCGGGCAACACGGTCGCCGACCTCCACGATCGGACGCTGGTTGATGTTGGTGTTCTGGTTGGAACGGGTGTACTTGATCAGGTTGTAGATGTCGACGCCGACTTCGCCAGCCTGCGCTTCGTCATCGTTCACGCGAATCACGATACGGCCGGCATCGACGTAATCGACCACACCGCCGCGCAGTGCCTGCACGGTGGTACCCGAGTCGACCGCCACCGTGCGCTCGACGCCGGTACCGACAAATGCTTTTTCCGGACGCAAGCAAGGCACCGCCTGACGCTGCATGTTTGCGCCCATCAATGCACGGTTCGCATCATCGTGCTCGAGGAACGGAATCAGCGAGGCAGCGACCGAGACGATCTGGCCCGGTGCCACGTCCATGTACTGAACGCGCTCCGGCGACACGAGGATGGTTTCGCCAGCCTCACGCGCCGACACCAGTTCGTCGGACAGAGCGCCCTGTGCATCAATGGTGGCATTCGCCTGGGCAATGATGTAGCGACCTTCTTCGATAGCCGACAGGTAGTCGATCTGGTCAGTGACCTTGCCGTCGATGACCTTGCGGTACGGCGTCTCAAGGAAGCCGTATTCGTTCAGGCGAGCATACATCGCGAGCGAGTTGATCAGGCCGATGTTCGGGCCTTCCGGCGTTTCGATCGGGCAGACGCGGCCGTAGTGCGTCGGATGCACGTCGCGCACCTCGAAGCCGGCGCGCTCGCGGGTCAGGCCGCCCGGGCCCAGTGCGGAGACACGACGCTTGTGCGTGATCTCGGACAGCGGGTTGGTCTGGTCCATGAACTGCGACAGCTGCGACGATCCGAAAAACTCGCGGATGGCTGCCGAGATCGGCTTCGAGTTGATCAGGTCGTGCGGCATCAGGTTGTCGGCTTCGGCCTGGCCAAGGCGCTCCTTGACTGCACGCTCGACGCGCACCAGGCCGGCACGGAACTGGTTCTCGGCCAGTTCGCCGACGCAGCGTACGCGGCGGTTGCCGAGGTGGTCGATGTCGTCCACCTCGCCACGGCCATTGCGCAGTTCGACGAGGATCTTGATGACGGCGAGGATGTCGTCGTTCGACAGGGTCATCGTGCCGGTCAGCTCATCGCGACCGACGCGGCGGTTGAACTTCATGCGGCCAACAGCCGACAGGTCGTAACGCTCTTCGCTGTAGAACAGGCCATTGAACAGCGCCTCGACCGAATCTTCGGTCGGCGGTTCGCCCGGGCGCATCATCCGGTAGATGGCGATCCGTGCAGCCATCTGGTCGGCAGTGTCGTCAGTCCGCAGTGTGCTTGAAATGTACGCGCCCTGGTCGAGGTCGTTGGTGTACAGCGTCTGGATGGTCGACACGTCTGCATCGCGCAGGCGAGCCAGCAGTTCGTCGGTCAGCTCGTCATTCGCATTGGCCACCACCTCGCCGGTTTCCGGGTCGACGATGTTGGTCGCGAGCACGCGGCCCAGCAGGTAATCCTCGGGGACCGAGATCTGGGCTATGCCGGCGCTTTCGATGTCACGCACATGCTTCGCATTGATCCGCTTGTCCTTCGGGACCAGCACTTTGCCGGCCTTGTCGGCAATATCGAAACGCGCAACTTCACCGCGCAGGCGCTCGGCGACGAATTCCATCTCTGCACCTTCCGACCGCAGGGTGAAATTGTCGAACACGAAGAAGTTGGCGAGAATCTGCTCGGCGGTCATGCCGATGGCCTTCAGCAGGATCGTGACCGGCATCTTGCGGCGGCGGTCGACGCGGAAGTACAGGATGTCCTTCGGGTCGAATTCGAAGTCCAGCCAGGAGCCGCGGTAAGGAATGATACGAGCGGAGAACAGCAGCTTGCCCGAGGAATGGGTCTTGCCGCGGTCATGCTCGAAAAACACGCCGGGCGAGCGGTGCAACTGGGACACGATCACGCGCTCGGTACCGTTGATGACGAAGGAGCCATTGACTGTCATGAGCGGCAGTTCGCCCATGTAGACTTCCTGCTCCTTCATTTCCTTCACGACCGGCTTGGTCGGGGATTCCTTGTCGAGGATCACCAGACGCACTTTTGCCCGTAGCGGCGATGCAAAAGTCAGGCCGCGCTGCTGGCATTCCTTGACGTCAAACGGCGGGTCGCCCAGCACATAAGACAGGAACTCGAGGCGCGCAAAACCGTTGTGCGACACGATCGGGAAAATGGAGTTGAATGCCGATTGCAGGCCTTCGCTCTTGCGCGCGCTGGGCGGAAGCTCTGCCTGCAGGAAAGCCGTGTACGAATCCAGCTGGGTCGCAAGCAGGTAAGGAACTTCGTGGACGTTGGCGCGCTTTGCGAACGATTTGCGGATGCGCTTCTTCTCAGTAAATGAGTAGTGCATGAACACTCCGTGAGTGACAGGAAGGATAGAGAATTCAGGACTCGACGAAGATCAATGTCTTCCTCTGAGAATCCTCAAGTCTTTGCCCTTCTGATACGAGGCTACGACCGCCGCCGGCTGCAAATGTTGCAAGCGGTTCGAACCTCACGGCAAACTTCCGGATCAATTGCCTCCGAAAGCGACTGACGTTGACATTTATGCAACGCCAAAAGAGCCAAAAGCAGGGTCCCGCCTTACGGCTGAACCCTGCACTTTGACTCGAACGCGGCAAGCGCGCCGAACTCGAATTACTTGAGCTCGGCTTTCGCGCCAGCTTCTTCCAGCTTCTTCTTTGCAGCTTCTGCGTCGGCCTTGGCAACGCCTTCCTTCACGGGCTTCGGTGCGCCGTCGACCAGGTCCTTGGCTTCCTTCAGGCCCAGGCCGGTGATTTCGCGAACGGCCTTGATGACGCCGACCTTGTTCGCGCCGACTTCAGCCAGCACAACGGTGAACTCGGTCTGCTCTTCAGCAGCGGCAGCGCCGCCTGCTGCGCCGCCTGCCGGGCCAGCCACGGCCATCGCCGCTGCGGAAACGCCAAATTTCTCTTCAAAAGCCTTGACCAGGTCATTCAGGTCCATCACGGTCATTTGACCGACGGCTTCCAGGATGTCGTCTTTGGTGATTGCCATTTAAAAACTCCTAATATTGGGGATGTATCGGGTATCGGGCTTGACGGTGCCGCCAGGTATTCGCAACGAGGCGAATTACGCTGCTTCGGCTTCCTTCTTCGCTGCCAGGGCGGCGAGTGCGCGAGCAAAACCGGAGACCGGAGCCTGCATCACACCCAGCAACTGGGCGATCAGGACTTCCTTGCTCGGGATGCTTGCCAGCGCGACTACACCAGCCTTGTCCAGCGGCTTGCCTGCGAAATTGCCTGCCTTGACGACCAGCTTGTCATTGGTGCGGGCGAAGTCATTGACGACTTTTGCTGCAGCAACGGCATCTTCCGAGATCGCATAGATCAGCGGGCCGGTCATGTCGGTAGCGAGAGGCGCAAACGCAGTGCCTTCAACAGCCCGGCGAGCGAGCGTGTTCTTCAACACGCGAAGGTAAACCTTCTGCTTGCGGGCCTCGGCACGAAGTTTCGTCAAGGCTCCAACCTCAATGCCACGGTACTCGGCCAGCACGATGGTCTGCGCACGGGCGACTTCGGCGGAGACTTCGGCTACGACGGCCTTCTTGTCATTCAGATTGAGACTCACGTTCAACCTCCAAAAATGATGATCGGCGACTGCTCGGCCAGATGGCCGCCTGCCTTACATCGTTTCGAACACGGCGTCCGAAGTCAGGAGTTCATGTTGTACACCGCGAGGGTGTTCATCATGGAGACTGCATAACTTGTTCGGGCTCGCCATCTGCGTTGGGAAGTTCCGGATCGCTCCTTCGCTTTTTACCCATCGGCTGCGTGCAGCTGCAGCGTCCGGCCCAACGGTCTTTGATTGCCTGGAGCACCTGCATGCAGCCTGTGCACCAGCCCAAAGATCCGCCCTGCGCCATCAGGCACAGGGACTTGATTTCATGCTCAGGCCGTCAGCGAGGCCTGGTCGACGCGCACACCGGCGCCCATGGTCGACGAGATCGCGACCTTGCGCAGGTAGATGCCCTTGCTGGTTGCCGGCTTCGCCTTGTTCAGCGCTTCCAGCAGTGCCAGCAGGTTGGTCTTCAGATCGGCGTCGCTGAACGACTTGCGGCCAATCGTTGCGTGGATGATGCCGGCCTTGTCGGTACGGTACTGCACCTGACCTGCCTTGGCGTTCTTCACCGCGGTTGCGACGTCCGGGGTCACGGTGCCGACTTTCGGGTTCGGCATCAGGCCGCGCGGGCCGAGAACCTGACCCAGCGTACCAACGATACGCATGGTGTCCGGCGATGCGATCACGATGTCAAACGGCATGTCGCCTGCCTTGATGCGGTCGGCGAGGTCTTCCATGCCAACGATATCTGCACCTGCTGCCTTGGCAGCTTCGGCCTTGTCACCGGACGCAAACACGGCGACACGGACCGTCTTGCCGGTGCCGGCGGGCAGAACCACCGAGCCGCGGACGACCTGGTCGGACTTCTTCGCGTCGACGCCGAGTTGCACGGACACATCGATCGATTCGTTGAATTTCGCAGTCGCCAGTTCCTTGACGAGGGCGATCGCGTTGTCGAACGCGTACGGCTTCGTGCGGTCGACTTTTGCCTTGATTGCTTGTGCGCGCTTGGACAGCTTAGCCATTACAGACCCTCCACCGTGATGCCCATCGAACGAGCGGAACCTGCAATCGTACGCACTGCTGCATCGAGGTCAGCGGCGGTCAGGTCCGGTTGTTTCTGGGTTGCGATCTCTTCTGCCTGCTTGCGGGTGATCTTGCCGACCTTGTCGGTATGCGGCTTCGACGAGCCCTTCTGGATGCCGGCGGCTTTCTTGATCAGGATCGTTGCCGGCGGCGTCTTCATCACGAAGGTGAAGGACTTGTCGGCAAATGCAGTGATCACCACCGGAATCGGCAAGCCCGGCTCGACGCCTTGGGTCTGGGCGTTGAACGCCTTGCAGAATTCCATGATGTTCAGGCCGCGCTGGCCGAGTGCCGGACCGATCGGCGGGGAGGGGTTTGCCTTACCAGCTGGCACTTGCAGCTTGATAAAGCCAATGATTTTCTTTGCCATGAGGGCTCCTGTTGATGAGTGATAGCGCCGGTTCGTCGTGGACTACTGCGGCTCCTCGGTTTGCCGTGTGGCGCCTTGCGGACGCCGCGCCACGGCAGGCGCTTGATTCGTCTGGCTCAGGCCTTCTCGACCTGGCCGAATTCGAGCTCGACCGGCGTTGCGCGCCCAAAAATGGTGACGGACACGCGCACGCGGGATTTTTCGTAATTGACTTCCTCGACGTTGCCGTTGAAGTCGGTGAACGGGCCGTCCTTGATGCGGACCAGCTCGCCCACTTCGTACAGCACCTTGGGACGCGGCTTTTCCACACCTTCCTGCATCTGGTGCAGGATCTTGTCGACTTCGTGCGGGGGAATCGGGGTCGGCTTGTTCGACTTGCCGCCAATGAAACCGGTCACCTTGCTGGTGTTTTTCACCAGGTGCCAAGTATCGTCGGTCATCTCCATCTCGACCAGCACATAGCCGGGGAAGAAGCGACGCTCGGTCACTGACTTGTGGCCGTTTTTCATTTCGACCACTTCTTCGGTCGGCACCAGAATCTGGCCGAACTTGTCGTCCATGCCGGCGCGCGCGATGCGCTCCGCCAATGCACGCTGCACGCTCTTCTCCATGCCGGAGTAGGCGTGCACGACATACCACTGCTTCTTGGCACCAGCGCCGGTCGAGGCCGGCGCTGCGCTGTCCTGCATGTTGTCCGTCATCTTTATCTCCAGCCGAGGATCAGGTCATACAGCACGATCTCGAGGATCTTGTCCGTACCCCACAAAAAGATTGCCATCAGGACCACGAAGCCGAACACTACACCGGTGATCTGCATCGCTTCCTTGCGCGAAGGCCAGACCACTTTTTTCGTTTCACGCACGGACTCCCGCGCAAAGCCGGTGAAGTCACGCCCCAGCTGCGAGGTCCAGGCAAAAGCAATCGCGCACAGCAGACCGCCGAGCAGCGCTGCAGCGCGCACCAGTGCCGACTGGCCGGCCAACAGATAGAAGCCGACCACGCCCGCGACGATCGCGCAACCAGCCAGCACGAGCTTGGCCTTGTCGGCCGAAGTCGTTACGGTCTGCACGGGTTGATTAGACATTTGCTTTTGCTTTCGGTGTCAGACACCAGAATTCGGTGGCAGGGGCGGAGGGCCTCGAACCCCCAACCTACGGTTTTGGAGACCGTCACTCTGCCAATTGAGCTACGCCCCTGCGGATAAAACCTGAAACTGAAGTGAAACGCCGTGACCGCGATGTTTGGCTCGCGGTCACGGCGGGTAGAGCATTTAGTCGATGATCTTGGCCACGACGCCGGCGCCGACGGTACGACCGCCTTCGCGGATAGCGAAGCGCAGGCCTTCTTCCATCGCGATCGGGTTGATCAGCTTGACGGTGATCGAG
>JAIXTG010000068.1 GCA_027484285.1 Oxalobacteraceae bacterium
CGGTAAAAAATCGGCGCCTTCCTGCAGCGAGCGCGTATTAGACGCGCGAGCCGCACATAGTGTCAAGAAATTTGCCAATCGGCATCGTTCACGACCGCCAACTGGCCTGCCCGCACGCGGCCCAGCAGCTGCGGCGCGGAGACCCCGGAAATCTAGCATTAAAAAAGCGCCCCGCAGGGCGCTTTACAGGGCTGGGTTGAATCGCCTCAGTGCTTGACCAGCGCGGGCTCCGGCTTGGTTTCCGCCGATGCTGCAGCCGCTTCCGAAGCTGTTTCCTCGTCCGCCAAGGGGACCGGCTTACGCTCAAGAGCGATGTCAAGCACCTTGTCGATCCAGCGGACCGGAATGATTTCGAGCGCGCTCTTCACGTTAGCAGGGATATCGGCAAGGTCCTTGACGTTCTGCTCGGGAATCAAGGCCGTCTTGATGCCACCGCGCATCGCAGCCAGCAATTTTTCTTTCAGGCCGCCGATGGGCAATACTTCGCCCCGAAGCGTAATTTCACCCGTCATCGCCACATCGGCACGCACCGGAATTCCCGTGAACACTGACACCAGCGCCGTGGTCATCGCGATACCGGCTGACGGGCCGTCTTTTGGCGTAGCACCCTCCGGCACGTGGATGTGGATGTCGCTCTTTTCGAACACGTCGTTTTTTATGCCCAATATCCGAGCCCGGCTGCGAACCACCGTACGTGCCGCTTCGATCGACTCTTTCATCACATCGCCCAGCGTACCGGTCCGGATGGTATTGCCCTTGCCTGGCATCGTCATCGCTTCGATAGTCAGCAGATCGCCACCCACTTCAGTCCAGGCCAATCCAACCACCTGACCAATCTGGTTCTCCTTGCCCGCAGCGCCAAAATCATAGCGGCGCACCCCGAGGAATTTGTCGAGGTTGCGGGCAGTGACGGCCACCTTTTTCTCTCCGCCCTTCAGCAGCAGCATTTTCACGACCTTGCGGCAGATCTTGGAGATCTCGCGGTCAAGGGAACGCACGCCGGCCTCACGGGTGTAGTAGCGAATGATGTCCCGGATTGCCGATTCGGCGACATTGATCTCCGCCTCTTTCAGGCCATTGTTTTTCGTCTGCTTCGGCAGCAGATAGCGTTGCGCAATACTGGTTTTCTCATCCTCGGTATAGCCCGACAACCGGATCACTTCCATGCGGTCGAGCAGCGCGGGCGGGATGTTGTAGCTGTTCGATGTCGCGACAAACATCACGTCCGACAAATCAAAGTCCACCTCGACGTAGTGGTCCCCGAAGGTGTGGTTCTGCTCCGGATCCAGCACTTCCAGCAAGGCAGACGCCGGATCGCCACGGAAGTCCTGCCCAAGCTTGTCGATCTCGTCGAGCAGGAACAGCGGGTTGCGCACTCCGACCTTCGACAGGCTCTGCAGGATCTTGCCTGGCATGGAGCCGATGTAGGTACGGCGATGTCCGCGGATCTCCGCTTCGTCGCGTACCCCGCCCAGCGCCATGCGAACGAACTTCCGGTTGGTGGCTCGGGCAATCGACTGACCGAGCGAGGTCTTGCCCACGCCCGGCGGCCCGACGAAGCACAGGATCGGCGCCTTTACCTTGTCGACGCGCTGCTGCACTGCGAGATACTCGAGGATGCGCTCCTTGATCTTGTCGAGGCCGTAGTGGTCATCCTCGAGCACTTTCTCGGCATGCGAAAGGTCGTTGTTGACCTTTGATTTCTTCTTCCAGGGCAGACCGATCAGGACATCGATGTAGTTGCGCACAACGGTCGCCTCCGCCGACATCGGCGACATCAGCTTGAGCTTCTTGAGCTCGCTCTGAGCCTTCTCGCGCGCTTCCTTCGGCATTTTGGCGGCGACAATCTTCTTTTCGAGCTCCTCAAGGTCGGCGCCCTCCTCGCCCTCGCCGAGCTCCTTCTGGATGGCCTTGACCTGCTCATTCAGGTAGTACTCGCGCTGCGACTTCTCCATCTGCCGCTTCACGCGGCCGCGGATGCGTTTCTCGACCTGCAGGATGTCGAGTTCTGCTTCCAGTTGCCCGAGCAGATGCTCATGGCGCTTGGCGACATTGAAAATTTCGAGAATGACCTGCTTCTGCTCGAGTTTCAGCGGAAGATGGGCAGCAATCGTATCGGCAAGTCGCCCGGCATCATCGATGCCCGCCAGCGACGTCAGGATCTCGGGCGGGATTTTTTTGTTCAGCTTCACGTACTGGTCGAACTGCTGCACGATTGCCCGGCGCATCGCCTCGACTTCTGCCTCGTCACCCGGCTCGGACTCCACGGGCGACAGGTCAGCCACGAAATGAGACTCCGTCTCGCCGATCTGGTGAATCCGTGCACGCTGCGCCCCCTCGACCAGCACCTTCACGGTGCCGTCTGGCAGCTTGAGCATCTGCAGGATGTTGGCGATGCAGCCGATCTCGTAAATGTCATCGGGTGACGGCTCATCTTTTGCCGCCGCCTTCTGTGCGGCCAGCATGATGCTCTTGCCTTGCTCCATCGCTGCCTCGAGCGCCTTGATCGACCGCGGACGGCCGACGAACAAGGGAATCACCATGTGCGGAAAGACTACGACGTCGCGCAACGGGAGCAGCGGCAACTGGGTGGGTTCGGAAAACTGTGATGTCATCGTCATGGCGAGCCTTTTGAAGAAACCTTTGATGCATGTTGGCATGAAAGACCGGAACACAAGTCCCGCATCCAACAAATTTACATCCTGCACGCGCTCCCGTTCAGCCGAACTAGCGCACCGCCACCGGCCAATTCCGGCGCTAGGCCGTCGGGTGTGGGCACTTTGATACAGCTTTAAGGAGAAAAGAACGAAAAAAGCCACTCGAGAGAGGTGTCCCGGTGGCTTTTCAATGGAAGCCTGTGCGCTGTACAGTGGATTCGATTGTACTGCGTTTGTTCAAAAAACTGCTGGAAAACCTCTTTTTCAGCTTTTTTTTGTGCGTTTTGCAGGATTTCCGGCAGAAATCGCACAAAACAAAAAGGCACCCGGAGGTGCCTGAAAGCTACTTGGCTCCAGAGACCTTTGGCTGTTCGTGGTAGATCAGCAAAGGCTTGGCGCCGTTGGTGATGGTGTTTTCATCAATCACCACTTTTGCGACATTCTGCTGGTTGGGCAAGTCGAACATCACATCCAGCAGAGAATGCTCAACGATGGACCGAAGGCCCCGTGCCCCGGTCTTGCGAGCAAGCGCCTTGCGCGCAATGGCGTGCAGAGCGCCAGGCCGCACTTCGAGTTCGGCCCCTTCCATCTCGAGCAGCTTTGCATACTGCTTGATCAGTGCATTCTTCGGCTCGACCAGAATCTGGATCAGGGCTTCCTCGGTCAGTTCGGCCAGTGTGGCGACTACCGGCAGGCGGCCCACCAGTTCGGGGATGAGGCCGAATTTGATCAGGTCTTCCGGCTCGACATCCTGCATTTTCTGGCTGTCCGCCCCGCCGCTCTTGCTCTTAACGCTGGCCGAGAAACCGATTCCGCCCTTTTCGGAGCGGTCGGAAATGATCTTGGCCAGGCCGTCGAACGCACCACCGCAAATGAACAGGATATTGGTCGTGTCGATCTGGACGAAATCCTGGTTCGGATGCTTGCGGCCGCCTTGCGGAGGCACCGACGCCATCGTGCCCTCGATGAGCTTGAGCAGCGCCTGCTGAACACCCTCGCCGGACACATCCCGCGTGATTGAAGGGTTGTCCGACTTGCGGGAGATCTTGTCGATCTCGTCGATGTAGACGATGCCTTTTTGCGCCTTTTCGACTTCGTAATTGCAGTTCTGGAGGAGCTTCTGAATGATGTTCTCGACATCCTCGCCGACATAACCCGCCTCGGTCAGCGTGGTGGCATCGGCAATCACGAAGGGCACGTTCAGCATGCGCGCGAGTGTCTGCGCCAGCAGTGTCTTGCCCGACCCGGTCGGTCCGATCAGCAAAATGTTGCTCTTGGCGAGCTCGACGTCATCTTTCTTGCCCAGATGGCGCAAACGCTTGTAGTGGTTGTAGACCGCTACCGACAGCGTGCGCTTGGCCGGATCCTGACCGATCACGTACTGACCGAGAAGGTCGAAAATTTCTTGCGGCGTCGGCAGATCCGACTTCGGGCTGACCGTTTCAACGGTGGAGGCCTCATCGCGAATGATGTCATTGCACAGATCGATGCACTCATCGCAAATGAACACCGACGGGCCTGCAATTAGTTTCTTCACCTCATGCTGGCTCTTGCCGCAAAACGAGCAATAAAGCAACTTCTCGCCGCTGGAGGATTTCTTGTCGGACATGGACTCGTTATATAGGTGAATTGGAGCCGATCTTACCTGCGATTCGAAAATCCGTCACGCGGGCCCGCAACCGGCTTGCCGGCGATCTGATTGCAAAAATGCAATAGATCCGCCAACAAGGAATTGACAGGGGTCAAGAAAAGTCGGTTAGCTGCGGTGTGTCAGAACCTTGTCGATCATTCCGTATTCAACAGCCTGCTCGGCCGACATGAAATTGTCACGGTCGGTGTCTTTTGCAATCTGCTCGATGCTCTGGCCTGTCTTTTCCGCCAGAATCATGTTCAGCCGCTCGCGGAGATACAGGATTTCGCGCGCCTGGATCTCGATATCAGTCGCCTGACCCTGGGCGCCGCCCAGCGGCTGGTGAATCATGATGCGCGAGTTGGGCAGGGAAAAGCGCTTGCCTTTCGCGCCGGCCGCCAGCAGGAATGCACCCATCGACGCGGCAAGGCCGGTGCACAGGGTGGATACATCCGGCTTGATAAATTGCATCGTGTCGAAGATCGCCAGACCAGCCGATACCGAGCCGCCCGGCGAGTTGATGTACAGGGAGATGTCCTTGTCCGGATTTTCGCTTTCCAGGAACAACAGTTGGGCAACTACCAGGTTCGCTGTGTGATCGTTGACCGGCCCCACAAGGAAGATCACCCGCTCTTTCAGCAGGCGCGAGTAAATGTCATACGCACGTTCGCCGCGACCGCTCTGCTCGATCACCATCGGCACCATGCCAAGCATGTCGGTTTCGAGGGCGGATTTGCGGAAGATGTCAGTCATTGTCTGTCCCGTTCGTGTGTTCAATGGAGGCTGCCGGAAAAAATACGGCCGCAAGCCGGTAGTGTAACCAAACTTGCGGCCGGACTTTGGAGCGCCGAAGCGCAGATTTGCGCCAGATGATCAGGCCTGGTTGCCCATCAGTTCATCGAAGGACACCATTTTCTCGGCCACTTTGGCTTTCGACAGCACGAAGTTCACCACGTTTTCTTCGAGCACCAGCGCCTCGACTTCCGCGAGGCGGTTGCGGTCACTGAAGTAGTACTTCACGACTTGCTGCGGATCTTCGTACGCCTTTGCGAAATCATCGACGTAGGTCTTGACCTGGTCGGCGGTCGCTTGAAGGGCGTTGGCCTTCACCATCTCCGACAGAATCAGGCCAAGGCGAACGCGACGATCTGCTTGTGCGGTAAACAGGTCGGTCGGGAAAGGCATGTCCTTCACGTTGATGCCACGCTGACGCATGTCCTGGCGTGTCATCTCCGCGAGGCGCTCGGCGTCTTGCTCCAGCAGCGCTTTCGGCACGTCCAGCTCCGACACCTTGATCAACGCATCCATCACGCTCGCCTTGGTACGTGCTTTGACCCGGCTGCCGACTTCGCGTTCGAGGTTGGCGCGAATGTCTTCGCGCATTTTCTGCAGGTCGCCGTCAGCCACGCCGAGGCTCTTGGCAAAATCCGCGTCGACCGCCGGCATGTGTGCCCACTCGACGTTTTTCACCGTGATGGTGAACTCGGCCGTTTTGCCGGCCACGTCCTTGCCGTGGTAGTCCTCCGGGAAGGACATTGCGAAGGTCTTGGTTTCGCCTGCCTTCAGGCCGCGTGCCGCATCTTCGAATTCTTTCAGCATCTGGCCTTCGCCGAGCACGAACGGGAAGTTGTCCGCCTTGCCGCCGGCGAATTCGACGCCGTCGATCCGGCCGACGAAGTCCAGCGTGATACGGTCGCCGTCCTGGGCCGACGTGTCCGGGCCGCCATCGCCATGCGCGCCAGCCTCACCCTTGGTGTGGTAGTGCACGCGCTGCTTGCGCAGGATCTCGATGGTCTTGTCGATTTCCGCGTCGGTAATCTCGGCCTTGGTCTTCTCGACGTCGACCGAGGCGAGATCGCCGATCTTCACTTCAGGATAGACCTCGAAAGTCGCTTCGAAAACCAGTGCGCCGTCGACTTTCTCATCGGCCTTGGGCTCGATGCGCGGAAAGCCTGCCACGCGCAGGTTGTTGGCTGCAGTCGCCTCGCCGAAAGCGCGGCCCACCTTGTCGTTGAGCACTTCGCTCTCGACCATTGCGCCGTACTGGGCGGCGACCATCTTCAGCGGCACCTTGCCCGGACGGAAACCCGGCGCCTTCGCCGTACGCGCACGGATCTTCAGGCGCTTTTCGACTTCCTCATTGACGTCGGCCAGCGGCACCGTCAGCGTGATGCGGCGCTCAAGTTTTTCCAGTGTTTCGACTGCAGTAGCCATGTGAATCGTCCAAAAATGTTAATCAAGTCGGCTGGTGCGAGGAGGGGGACTCGAACCCCCACACCATTGCTGGCGTCAGGACCTAAACCTGGTGCGTCTACCAATTTCGCCATCCTCGCGACAACGATGCCGCGACATCGGCGGCACCCGTTTCAACAAAAGCAAAGGGCGACCCGGCGTCAAAGCGGTCGCCCTGCGTTGCCATGGTGGTGGCTGTTTGACTTCAGGCGCGAATTCTACTGTAAAAAAGGGCAAGACGCCCCAAAAAAAGCTTCTGGAGCGCCGAGCCGGGTGCGTACGACACCCGCCCGGCCCGGCCGCCCGGGTCGCTAGGCAGGCCGGCGCACGCGGAACCAGGCAGCGTACAGCGCTGGCAGGAACAGCATGGTGAGCAAGGTCGCCACAATCAGCCCGCCCATGATCGCGACTGCCATCGGTCCCCAGAACACCGAGCGGGACAGCGGGATCATTGCCAGTACCGCCGTCGCTGCGGTCAGCACGATCGGCCGGAACCGGCGTACGGTGGATCCGACGATCGCGTCCCACACCGGGATGCCGGCAGCGATGTCCTGCTCGATCTGGTCGACGAGGATCACCGAATTCCGAATGATCATGCCAAACAGCGCGATCACGCCGAGCTGGGCGACGAAGCCGAACGGCCGCTGCAGGATCAGCAGTGCAGCCGCGGCGCCGGCGACACCAAGCGGCCCGGTCAGGAACACCAGCAGCGAGCGCGAGAAGCTGTGCAGCTGCAGCATCAGCAGGGTGAACACGATGAAAATCACCAGCGGCACGTTGGCCGCAATTGCGTCCTGTGCCTTGCCACTGTCGGCAATCGCGCCTGCTAGCCTGATTTCGTAACCAGGCGGCAGTTGCGTGCGCAACTGGTTAAGCTCCGGGTCGATCTGTGCCGACACCGTCGGCCCCTGAATGCCGTCCGCCACATCCGATTGCACGGTGACGGACCAGTTCCGGCCTTCGCGCCAGACCACGCCCGGCTCCCAAACGAAACGCGGCGTGGCCAGCTGGGACAAAGGTACTGCGCGACCGCCAGCGGTCGGGATGCTGGCATTGTTGAGCGCGGTGATGGTCGAGCGCTCGGCCACAGGCTGGCGGATCACGATGTCGATCAATTTCTCGCTATCGCGGAACTGTCCGACCGTCGTGCCGCTGAGGATGGTGTTGGCAGCCCGCATGACCATTTGCGAGTTGACGCCCAGCGCACGCAGCTTGTCCTGGTCGAGCTCGATGCGCAGGACTTTCACCGACTCATTCCAGTTATCGTTGACCCCGATCGCATTCGGATTGCGGCGCATGATCTCCTTGACCTCGTCGGCCACGCGCCGCACCACGGCAACCTCGGGCCCGGTCACTTTGAATTGGACCGGGTAAGGCACCGGGGGTCCGTTCGGCAGCAGCTTTACTCGTCCGCGCACTTCTGGGAAATCATTCCTGAATGCGTCAATGATCTTCAGCCTCAGCGCATTCCGCGCCTCCCGGTCAACCGGCAGCAGCACCAGTTGCGCCACATTCGATTGCGGGAAGATCTGGTCGAGCGGCAGGTAGAAACGCGGGCTGCCGGTGCCCACATAGCTGGTAACGCTTTCGACGCCTGGCTGCTTGCGGACGAAGTCCTCGAATTTCTTTACCTGCGCTTCGGTCGCCTGATAGGACGAGCCCTCCGGCAGCCACATCTCGACCAGCAGTTCGGGGCGGCTGGAATCCGGGAAGAACTGCAGCTCGATGAAGCGAAAACCGAATACGCCGAGCGCAAAGCCGGCCAGCGTGAGCGCGATCGTGGTCTTGCGCCATTCGACACACCAGTCCACCACGCGCTTGAGTCGCGCATAGAACGGCGTGTCGAACAGCTCGTGATGCCCGTCGGCCGAGGCGGACGGCTTCACTTTCAGCAGCACATAACCGAGGTAGGGCGTGAACAGCACGGCGACGAACCACGATATCAGCAGCGCAATCACGTTCACCGAAAACATCGAGAACGTATACTCGCCAGCGACCGATTTCGCGAACCCGATCGGAAGGAAGCCGGCAGCCGTGATCAGGGTACCCGTCAGCATCGGCATGGCGGTCGATGTGTAGGCGAAGGTCGCTGCGTCGAAACGCGATAGCCCCTCCTCCATCTTCCGCACCATCATTTCGACGGCGATGATCGCATCATCCACCAGCAAGCCAAGGGCGATAATCAGGGCGCCCAGCGAGATCTTGTGGAGGTCAATCCCGAAAATGCGCATCGCGAGGAAGGTCGCAGCCAGCACCAGCGGGATAGTCAGCGCCACCACCAGTCCGGGGCGCACGTCGATCCGGAAGGGGCGCGAATGCAGGCCCAGCGACAGCAGGCTGATCGCCAGGACGATCAGCACCGCCTCGGCCAGCACCCGGAGGAATTCATTCACCGACTGGCTGACTGCGCGCGGCTGGTCTGCGACGCGCTCGAGCGTGATACCGACCGGCAGCTTGGACTGGATCGCCGCCGCTTTCTGGTCGAGAGCCCGGCCAAGCCGGATGATGTCGCCGCCCTTTTCCATCGAAACCCCGAGCCCGATCACTTCCTTGCCGTTGTAGCGCATCTTGTCGCGCGGCGGATCAATGTAGGCGCGGCTCACCGTCGCAAAATCGCCCAGGCGGAAGCTGTTGCCGTTGACTCGCAGCGGCATATCCTCCAGTTCCCTGACGCTGCGCGTCTGGCCGGACACCCGCACCTGCAGGTTGTCGGTGGGCGTGACCAGCACCCCGCTGGCCTCGACCGCATTCTGGGCATTGATCTGCTGGACGATCGTGTCGAACGGCACCCCCAGCTGGGCGAATTTCTGCGATGAGAATTCGATGTAGATCTTTTCGTCCTGCACGCCGTACAGCTCGACTTTCGATACCGACGGCACGCCGAGCAGCTGCTGCCGGACGAAATCGGCATAGTCTTTAACCTCCGCCATCGTGAAGCCGTCGCCGGACAGCGCGAAGATGGAACCAAAGGTGTCGCCGAACTCGTCATTGAAAAACGGGCCCTGCACGCCCGGCGGCAAGGTGTTGCGCACATCGCCAACCTTCTTCCGCACCTGGTACCAGACGCCCTGCACTTCTTTCGGCGGCGTCGATTCACGCAGCTCGAGGATGATCAGCGTCTCGCCCGGCTTCGAGTAGCTGCGAATTTTGTCGATGTAGGGGGTCTCCTGCAGCTTTTTCTCGAGCTTGTCGGTGACCTGTTCAGCCACCTGCACCGAGCTTGCGCCGGGCCAGTAGGCGCGCACCACCATCGCACGGAATGTGAACGGCGGATCTTCATCCTGGCCGAGGTTCGCGTAACTCATGATGCCGCCCAGCAGCAGCACCACCATCAGGTAACGGATCAGCGGGATGTGCTCGAGTGCCCACCGCGACAGATTGACGCGCCCCTTCATTTGGCATTCCCGGCGCTGGCGGCCGCGGCTTGCGGCTGGCCGAGCACGGTGACCTTCTGTCCTTCGCGCAGCAGGTTCACACCAGCTGTCACCACGGTCTGCCCGGGGTTGAGGCCTGAGGCGACCATGATCTCGTTACCAGACGCACCGGCCAGCTGCACCGGCGTGAGGGTCACCGCGCCGTCCCGGATCACCCAGACCGATGTCTTGCCTTTTTCCTCGAACAAGGCACTGAGCGGCAGGCGGATTCCATCGGGCACGGGCAGCTCGAAACTGACCGTGGCTGTCATGCCAAGCCGGATCTCGCTGCCGGCATTCGGCAACGAGATTTTCGCCGCGAACGTGCGAGTGGCGGGATCAGCCGCCGGCGCGAGCTCGCGCAGCCTGCCGGCCAGTGCCGGCCCCGGGTTCGCCCAGGTGCGCACGCTGATGTCGGTCGCGCGTCGCAGTGCGTCAAGCTTGTCCTCCGGGACGCTGACGCGTACCTCGGTGCCGCCATCGCGCGCAATGCGTACCACCGGCGTTCCAGCCGCCACGACCTGGCCGACCTCGGCATCGAGCCCGGTCACGACACCGTCCGCATCGGCAGCCAGGGTGCTGTAGCTGCGCTGGTTGGCCTGCGCTTTCAACCCGGCCTGGGCCTGTTCCTGGGACGACAGCGCCGACTGGTAGGCGGCCTGCTTCGCATCCAGTACCGCCTGGCTGACAAAATTCCGGCTGCGCAGCTCGCGATAGCGGTCCAGTTCGGCCTTCGCCAGCGCCAGGCTGCTGTCGGCTGCCGCCAGCTGCGCCTTCGCCTGCGCCTGCGACAGCTGCAGGTCCGTCGGATCCAGTTGCATCAGCAGCTGCCCCCGTTTCACCCGCGTGCCGATCTCGACCTTGCGCTCGATGATCTTGCCGCCGACGCGGAAGCCGATCCGCGATTCATAGCGCGGCACGACTTCGCCCGCCAGTTCAAGCGCCGCCGCGTTACCGGCCGATGCCAGTTGCAGGGCCCGAACCGGACGAATGTCCTCGGTCTTTTCCTGCGGTTTGGAGCAGGCTGCCAGCACGGCAGTCACCAGCACCAGTGAAAAAACGCTGGTCGGCGCGCGCAGGCGCTGGGCGGTCGGAAAGAGTCGCACTGTTTTTCCTTTACTATTCGGCCAGCCGGAAGCCGGCCACGCGCGGGTTTTCTGGACGTCGGGATTATTACTGACCCGTTGGTTAGCAATTATAGCCAACCCGTGTTTCCTTGTTGCCATCCCGTGCCCGGGCCATCCTGCATGCCGAATTCGCACTACGAAAATTTCCCCGTCGGATCTCCCCTGCTGCCACGTGCCCTGCGGACCCCGGTGCGCGTGATCTATGCCTTTGCACGCAGCGCCGACGATATTGCCGACGAAGGCGACGCCATCCCGGCCGAGCGCCTGCGGGCACTGCAGGACTACGAGGCCGAACTGGACCGGATCGACCGCGGCGAAGCGCCGGAAACGGCGCTGTTTCGCTCGCTCGCACAGACGCTGCATGAGCGCCAGCTGCCCACACAGGCACTGCGCGACCTGCTGTCCGCATTTCGGCAGGACGTGGTTCGCACGCGCTACCAGAGCTGGGAAGAACTGATGGACTATTGCGCACGGTCGGCCAATCCGGTCGGACGCATCATGCTCGCGCTGTTCGGCGAGACGCACGCCAGCGCGCTGGTCCAGAGCGACGCGGTCTGCAGCGCCCTGCAGGTGATTAACTTCCTGCAGGACGTGGCGATCGACTGGCAAAAAGCCCGCGTCTACCTGCCGCAGGAAGATCTCGAGCGCTTTGGCGTCAGCGAACAGCAGATCGCAGACGGCCATGCCGACCTGCGCTGGCAGGCACTGATGCGCTTCCAGGTCGACCGGGCGCGCCAGCTGATGCTGTCCGGTGCGCCGCTGGCGCGCGCAATACCCGGACGCCTTGGCTGGGAACTCCGATTGATCGTGCTCGGCGGGCTGCGCATCCTGGAAAAAATCGATGCGGTCGACGGCGATGTATTCCGCCACCGCCCGACCCTGAAATTTGCAGACTGGTGCCTGCTGGGCTGGCGTTCGTTGCGATTTGTCGTTTAGCATTCGGGGCGCCGCAGCCGAGACTGGCCGCCTCGTCCCCTACCTTAAGTCCTGCCACCATGAGTCCAGACCAGTACTGCCAGCAGAAAGCGGCGCAGAGCGGTTCCAGTTTCTACTACAGCTTCCTGTTCCTTCCGCAGCCGCGGCGGCTCGCAATCACTGCGCTGTATGCGTTCTGCCGGGAGGTCGACGATGTGGTCGACGAAACCAGCGATCCGCAGGTTGCACTGACCATGCTCGACTGGTGGCGCAAGGAAATTGCGCAACTGCTGGCAGGCGCGCCCACCCATCCGGTCACGCGCGCGCTGCAGCCCCACCTGCAGCCCTTCGCCATTCGCGGCGAGCACCTGCTTGCTGTCATCGACGGCATGCAGATGGATTTGACGCAGACCCGCTACCTCGACTTCGTCGCACTCGAACGCTATTGCTGGCATGTGGCCAGCGTAGTCGGCATCATGTCGGCCGGCATCTTCGGCTATCGCGACGAGCGCACGCTGAAATATGCAGAAAAACTCGGACTGGCCTTCCAGCTGACGAACATCATCCGCGACGTCGGCGAGGATGCGCGGCGCGGACGGGTCTATCTGCCCATCTCGGAACTGCAGGAATTCGGCGTCCCGGCCTCGGACCTCCTGAATGCGAAGCACAGCGAACGTTTCGAGGCGCTGATGCGCTTTCAGCTGGATCGTGCGCAACGCTGCTACGACGAGGCTTTTGCGCTGCTGCCGGCAGACGACCGCCGCGCCCAGCGCGCCGGCCTGATCATGGCCGCCATCTACCGTGCGCTGTTGCTGGAGATCGAGCGTGACGGCTTTCATGTGCTGCAGCACCGGATCTCGCTGACGCCGCTGCGCAAGCTGTGGCTCGCATGGAAGACCTGGGTGCGCGGCTGATGAGGGCGGACGCGCGATGACGTCGTCGACTGTCGCCGTCATTGGCGCCGGCTGGGCCGGCTGTGCGGCCTCGGTCGAACTGGCGCGGCGCGGCGCGAAAGTCACGCTGTTCGAAGCGACCCGGGTGGCAGGCGGGCGGGCACGCCGCATCGACTACCACGGACACACGCTCGACAATGGCCAGCACATCCTGCTGGGTGCCTATCGCGATTCCCTTCGATTGATGCGCACGGTCGGGCTGCAGCCGTCGAACTTGCTGCTGCGGCTTCCGCTGCAGATGCGCTATGCCCGCGGCGATGATGGCATGGACCTGGTCGCGCCACGCCTGCCGGCTCCGCTGCACCTGATGGCCGGCGTGCTGCGGGCGAAAGGTTTGGCACTTGCCGACAAGCTCTCGCTCGCACGCTTCGCATCAGCCGCACGCTGGATGGACTGGCGCCTCGACATCGACTGCACGGTGGCGACACTGCTCGAGCGTTTCGACCAGACCGAGCGGCTTAGCGCGCTGATGTGGCGGCCGCTCTGCATTGCCGCGCTGAACACGCCTCCCGAGCA
>JAIXTG010000180.1 GCA_027484285.1 Oxalobacteraceae bacterium
GGTTCCTTGGCGCCCGCTTTCATCAGCGCCGAGAACAGCGGATTGGCATCGCGGCCTGCCACTGAGCTCTTGGCGAACATCGGGAATTTCACGCCGTACGTGTTGAAACAGAAATCCGCAATCTTCTTGTTGTTCTCGGGTTCCTGCGAGAAATCATTCGACGGGAAACCGAGCACGACCAGACCCTTGTCCTTGTACTTTGCGTAGAGCTTTTCCAGTCCTTCGTACTGAGAGGTAAAGCCGCAATAGCTCGCGGTATTGACCACCACCGCTACCTTGCCGCTGTACTGGCACAGGTTCTGCTGCGCTTCATCCTGCAGGCGCGGGAACTGGTGCTTCAGCAGGGCCGGGCATTCAGCGGCAGCGGCAGGGCGCGCCAGCATCACCAGCGCAGCCGCCAGCAAGAGCACGGCAGCCATCACGAACTGCCGACCTGTCAGCTGTTTCCCGGAAGCCTTCATCGCGATCGTCTTCATGGCAGGAATACTAATAGGTTTTAATTTAAACTGTAAAGTCATTCTAGCGCATTTGAGGGGATTTTGTGACTCTGCGTCCGGGACGGCAGAAGAAAATTCCTCTGCAGCATTGTGTGAGTGCCAACTTATTCTATATCCATTGAAAAACAATACATGCGCTATCTGATCCTCGTGCTTGGCGACCAGCTGAGCTTCACCAGTCCGGCGCTGGTCGGCTTCGACCCTTTGCAGGACACGATCTTGATGATCGAGGCCCCCGGGGAATCAACGGCTGTCTGGTCGCACAAGGCGCGTACCGCCCTGTTTCTGTCCGCCATGAGGCATTTCGCCAATGGCGTTGCCGAGCGCGGCTGGCCGCTCGATTACGAGCAGCTGGACAGTGAGGGGCCCGCGGATTTCGGTGCACGCCTGCAGCAGGCGTTGCAGCGCCACCGCCCGCAGGCGCTCCGGGTCGTGGAGCCGGGCGAGTGGCGGATGCAGCAGCAGGTGGAGCAGGCCTGCGCGCAGGCCGGGGTGCCGCTGCGATGGCTGGACGACACCCACTTCATCTGCAGTCGTGCCGATTTCGCGCGCTGGGCGCGCGGCAGGAAAGAGTTGCGGATGGAATTCTTCTACCGCGAGATGCGGCGCCAGAGTGGCGTGCTGATGGACGGCGACCAGCCGGTCGGCGGGCAGTGGAATTTCGATGTCGACAACCGCAGCCCGTATCCGAAGCGCTCCGGTCCCGGGGCGATTCCGGCGCCGGCCGGTTTTGCGCCGGATGCCGTGACCCGCGAAGTCTTTGCACTGGTCGAGCGCCATTTCCCGGACCATCCTGGCGAGCTGGCGCAATTTGCGTGGCCGGTTACCCGCGAGCAGGCGCTGCAGGCGCTCGAGGTCTTCATCGAGCAGCGGCTGCCGCAGTTCGGCAAGTACCAGGACGCGATGTGGACCGACACGCCGACCGGCTGGCATTCCCTGCTGTCGGCAGCCCTCAACCTGCATTTGCTCGACCCGCGCGAGGTCGTGGCTGCCGCCGAACAGGCCTGGCGGCGCGGCCGTGTGCCGCTGGAAAGCGCCGAAGGTTTCATTCGCCAGGTGATTGGCTGGCGCGAGTTCGTGCGCGGCGTCTACTGGCTGGACATGCCGGCGATGAAGGAGGCGAACCACTATGCCCATGTGCGGGCGCTGCCGGCCTGGTTCTGGACCGGCGACACGCGAATGGCCTGCATGCGCGACAGCCTCAAGCAGACGCTGGCCCTCGGCTATGCGCACCATATCCAGCGCCTGATGGTGACTGGCAATTTCGCGCTGCTGGCCGAACTGTCGCCGCCCGAAGTCTGCGACTGGTATCTCGCGGTGTATGTGGATGCCATTGAATGGGTGGAGCTGCCGAACACCGCCGGCATGGCGCTGCACGCCTGCGGCCCGCGCTTCACCAGCAAGCCGTATGTCGCCAGCGGTGCCTACATCCAGCGCCAGAGCAATTATTGCCAGGGCTGCCGGTACGACCCGGCCGCGCGCACCGGCGATGACGCCTGTCCGTTCACGACGCTGTACTGGAATTTCATCGACCGCCACCAGCAATCGCTGTCCGCCAACCCGCGTACCGCGCTGATGACGAAAAACCTACAGCGGATGTCGGAAGCGGAACGCACGGCGATCCGGGCGCGGGCGGCGGAGATGCTGGCGGGGCTGGACATGCTGTGATGGCAACTTTCTGGGGCATGCCGGGTCAGACGGTTCAGTTCGGCCATCGAACTGTCATTCTTTATTGTTAGAATCGCGGCACTGCAATACTTTTCTGCCTGGATCAATGATGCTGTATCCCGAACTCTTTCGCTCTCTGGAGCAAGTGCGCTGGAACATGGAAACCGACATTCCGTGGGACCAGTTCGACGCAGCCAAGCTGACGGACGAACAAGCGCAAACGATCAAGATGAATGCGATCACCGAGTGGGCGGCACTGCCGGCCACCGAAATGTTCTTGCGGGACAATCGCAATGACAGCGATTTCTCGGCATTCATGTCGGTCTGGTTCTTCGAGGAACAGAAGCATTCGCTGGTCCTGATGGAATACCTGCGCCGTTTCCGTCCCGAGCTGGTACCGACCGAAGAAGAGCTGCACAACGTGCGCTTCGAATTCGATCCTGCGCCGCCGCTGGAAACGCTGATGCTGCATTTCTGCGGTGAAGTCAGGCTCAACCACTGGTATCGCTGCGCTGCCGACTGGCATACCGAGCCGGTGATCAAGCACATCTACCGTACCATCAGCCAGGATGAGGCCCGTCACGGCGGCGCCTACCTGCGCTACATGAAGAAGGCGCTGACCGAATTCGGCGACACCGCGCGCGCTGCCTTCGCAAAGATCGGCGTGCTGATGGCATCGGCACGCCGCACCGAAAAGCCGCTGCATCCGACCAACCTGCATGTCAACCAGGCGCTGTTCCCGAACGACACCGTCCAGAGCCGCCTGCCCGATCCCGACTGGCTCGAGGCATGGCTCGACAGCCAGATCCGGTTCGACGATGCGTGGGAAAAGAAAGTCGTCGACCGCATCCTGCACAACCTGTCGCTGCTGTTCGAGCGCAGCTTCTCGACCGTGCAGGAGCTGAACCGCTATCGCAAGGAAGCTGCTGCAAAGCTGGTGCCGGCCGCCGGCTGAACCAGCGCAGGCCTGCCGGTTTGACGCCGGTGAAAGACCGGCGATTCCACGCCTGTCGCGGTTGCCCTCGCAGGAAAAATTAAACAGACTGGTTCCCGGCTTTCGCCGGGCAGCCGCCGCACTGGTGCTGCTCCGGCGATCTCCTGGGCGGAGCCTGCCGGCTGCCTCGAACCCCGATCCGTTTTTCTGGCGCCGCGGAGTCCGCCATGCCGCTCTACGAAATCAAGCGTTGCCCCCCGTCCGAGTTGTTGCGGCGTACCGCGACGCTGCGCCGTCCGCTGGTGCTCACCAACGGCGTGTTCGACCTGCTGCATCGCGGGCATGTCGATTACCTCGCCCGCGCGCGCGAGATGGGGGCGTCGCTGCTGGTGGCGGTCAATGATGATGATTCGGTGCGTCGGCTCGGCAAGGGGCCGGGGCGTCCATTCAACCGCTGCGAAGACCGGGTCGCCGTGCTGGCGGCACTCGCCTCGACCAGCCTCGTCACCTGGTTTTCCGATGCCGATGCGAGGGGACTGGTCGAGTACCTGCGGCCCGATGTTTATGTGAAGGGCGGCGATTACCGCATCACATCCATTCCCGAAGGGCGGGCCGCGATCGCGCTGGGTGCGCGCGTGGTCGCGATCCCCGTCGTACACTACCTGTCCACCTCGGCGCTGGCTGAACGCATAGGCGCGGCCGCCCCGGGCCCGA
>JAIXTG010000419.1 GCA_027484285.1 Oxalobacteraceae bacterium
CCGAAGGCCCGCGTGCGCCTCTCCGCAGGCCGCCGCCAGCTCGGCGAGGGCGTGCAGGCGCTCTGCTACCTCGCCGGCGCGAACTCGATTTTCTACGGCGACAAGCTGCTGGTGACCGGGAATCCGGAAGTGGAAGAGGACCGGGCGCTGCTGGGTCGGCTGGGGATGCACGGCAAGCAGGTCTGATAGATACGGGCCTGCATGCACTGAACAGGGGCTGAAGTCACCGAAGGCCCATGAGTCCCGGCTTGCGCCGGGACGACTCATTCAAAACACCGGCTTTTGAAGCGTCATCCCAGCGAATGCCGGGATTCGGCGTCTTTCGTCGTGCACTGACCGTTTCAGGTGAGGCGCGTTCACGCCTCGAGCGTCAACGCCACCTTCATCCAAAATTACAGCCGAACGGCCTGCGTGCCACCAGCCCCGCCAGCGCCGACTGCCCGCTGTGCTGGGACCCTTCGGCCAGCACATCTTCATACATCGTCAGCTCGACAATCTCCATGTCGCCGAATGCTTCCCGCAGCAGTTCCTCGGTGTACAGGTGGTCCAGGTTCGGCGGCCCGCCGGTTTTGTATTCAAGCTGCTTCGGCGTGTAGCCCTGCAGCAGCAACAGGCCGTCCGGCTTCAGGGCCGACTTCATTTGCCTGAACAGGGTCGCGCGCGATTCGGGATCGGCGAACTGGATGAAGATCGCAACCACCGCATCATAAACGCCGGTTTTCCACGCAAATTCGTCAATGCTGGCGACGCTGTAATTCACGTCTGCGGCGGCCTCCGCGGCCAGTTTGCGCGCCTTGTCGACGCCCACCGGCGAAATGTCGAACGCATCGACGGCCAGCCCGCGCCTGGCCATCCACACGCTGTTGCGTCCCTCGCCATCGGCCACTGCCAGCGCCCGCATGCCGGGCAGGAGCAGGCCGGCATGGCGGGCCAGCCACGCATTGGGGTCGGTGCCGAAGATGTAGCCGTCGGTCGAGAAGCGCGCATCCCAGGTTTCGCGCGGATTGGAGAATCCCTTGCCCATGCTTACTGGCTGCCCGGCTGCGTCGAGTCCAGCTTGCAGGTGCGAATTCCGAGCAGGCTGTAGGCCGGGCAGAAACGGAACACGCCGGTCAGCACCGGCACGATGCCGATCCAGCCCCACGGACCCACCACCTCGGTCGCTGCGAGCAGGATCAGGATGATGCCGACGATGATGCGCAGTGCACGGTCAGCGGAACCTACGTTGGCTTTCATGATGATCTCCTGAGGGACTTCAACGGGAGGATGGCGCACGCCGCGGCGCACGCCGGAAAAATTCGGCCAGCTCGAACAGCGCCATGCCGGCCACCATCGCGACAACAAAAATCAGGGCCTTGGGATGCCCGGTGCCCAGCGCCGTCAGTGCCGGCCCCGGGCAGAAGCCGGCCATCCCCCATCCGGCGCCGAACAGCAGGCTGCCGATGACCAGCCGCGAGTGGATGTCACTGTCAGCCGGTAGCTGCATCGCGCCGCCAAAGAAGGCCCGGCTGCGCCAGTTTGCAAAGCGGAAGGCCACCACGCCGACCAGTATGGCGCCGCCCATGACGAAAGCGAGTGACGGATCCCAGAGGCCCGCGACATCGAGGAAGCCGATCACCTTCGAAGGGTCGGTCATGCCAGCGAGGATCAGGCCGATTCCGAAAATCAGGCCAACCATGAATGACGACAGGATATCCATCGGCTTGTTCATGCTCAGCCTCCCGTAGCCAGCAGGTGACGGACGACAAATACCATCGCCATGCCGCTGCCCATGAAGGCGAGGGTGGCAACCAGCGAACGCGGCGACAGCCGCGACAGCCCGCACACGCCGTGGCCGCTGGTGCAGCCGCTGCCGTAGCGGGTGCCAATGCCGACCAGCAGGCCGGCGATCACCAGCGTCGCGGTGTCGGCATCGATCGTGGGCGCGACATACGGAATGAATGCATAGACCGCTGCCGGCGCAGCGAGCAGGCCGAGCAGGAAGGCCAGCCGCCACAGGACGTCGCCGCGCTCGGGTCGCAGCAGGCCGCCGAGGATGCCGCTGATGCCGGCAATGCGGCCATTGGCGAGGATGAACAGGGCGGATGCGACGCCGATCAGCACGCCGCCGATCAGCGATTGTCCGGGCGTGAAATTCATCCAGTCGATGCTCATTTGCCTGCTCCCTGCGGGTGTTCGCAATACAGCCGGTAAAGCAATTGCATGATCGCCAGCGCTTCTTCGCTGGCGATCCGGTAGTAGATCTGCTTGCCGTCGCGCCGGGTTTCGACCAGCGCCTCTTCACGCAGCACGCCCAGTTGCTGCGACAGCGTCGGCTGCCGGATATCGAGCAGCTCCTCCAGCTCGCCGACCCGGCGCTCGCCCTGCGCAAGCTGGCACAGCAGCAGCAGGCGGTCGGGATTCGACAGCACGCGCATCAGGCGGCTAGCGTCATCGGCGGCGGCGCGCATCGTCGGTACGTCAAAGTCGCTGTAGGTTTTCATCGGGCAGGTCCTGTGATGGAGACTATATCGCAAGACAAAATATGATTCAATAAACTATTAAAAAATAGATCAACCCGGGCGCAGGTAACAGGAAGCGGTGCCGGCAAGCAGCGTTCATGCGGACACTGGCCGTCGGGTACCGGCAGGGCAGGCGGGCAAACAGGCAGGGGAGCGGGCAGCCGGCAACGCCGGCCGCCGCGGTGATTCAGGCGGGGATTACTGCTTGGTTTCGGTTTTCTTTTCCTTCTTCACCGCCTTGTCCTTTTTGGCTTTTTTAGCGCCCTGGTCAGCGGTGGTTTCGGGTTCCGGCTCCCAGTATTCGGGCGGCGGTGCATTCGGATCAACCCGCGGCGGAGCGCCGGCGGCAGCCCAGGGGGCGATGGCAGATGACAGCAGCAGGGCGGTCAG
>JAIXTG010000120.1 GCA_027484285.1 Oxalobacteraceae bacterium
CGGCTGGGGTGACTGCCCAGCACGATGCGCAGGTCGAACTGCGGCACGTGCTGCTGGAAGCTGGCAAACGACTGGAAGACCTGCGCCGCCTCAGCGGCATCGATCGGTTTGGAGAAGATAGTGCGGAACATGATATCGGCCGTGACACGGCTCAGCTCGGCCTCGAGGTCGAGCACCGTTCCTGCAGGGACCGCAGCCAGCCGCTGGACGAAAGCCCTCACCGCTTGCTGCATGTGGGCGAACACCTGCTCGAGCCGCATGTGCATGAAGGCCGGCTCCAGCATCCGCCGGTCGTGCTCCCATGTATCGCCGTCGGAGATCAGTACGCCGTCACCGAGCAGCGGACTCAGGCCGGACACCATCAGGTCGCTCTTCGGATAATTGGCACGGTCCTCGCCAAAAATCCGGCGAACGAGTTCCGGCTCATTCACGATGAAAACCGGCCGCCGGCCAATCGGCACGGTGACTACGTCATCGTTGTAGCAGGAACGCGGCAGGGTTTGCAGCAAATCGGGCGAGCGCTCGAGGAAAATCTTCAGCCCGACAGCAAGGCTGGAACGTAGCGGCGGCGCCGGCGGGCGCCAGTGGTCGGCACCCATCGGCGGCATAGAGAAGTAAATTTGAGCTTACACAATCAAAGTAAGCCCATGTTGACTGCAAACGCACCGCAGGTCAATCAAGCCCGCCTGAGGCACACCACCGCTCAATAGCGCATGGTGTACACCAGCCGGAAATTGCGCGGCTCGATCGGATGGAATACCCGGCCCGCGAGGCCGCTGCCAACGCCGGGGAACGTGTAGGAATCGTTGTAGTAATCGATGGCGGACTGCTGGCGATCGAGCAGGTTGAAGCCCAGCAGTTCAAGGGTCGAGCGCTGGTCGATCCGGTAGCGCAGGCGGCCGTTGAGGGTCGTCGTGCCCTGCGAGCGGACCGAATTGTCCTCGGTCAGCGGCCGCGGTCCGAAATGCCGCAGTTGCAGCGCGCCGCTGAACGCGCCGCCATCATCGATGATCGCCGCCACTGAAACGACGCCCTCGACTGCTCCCGGTATGTAGCGTCCGTCGCCGCCCGCGTCGCGAAAACGGGCGTGCGCATAGGCGAAATCGGCATCCAGCGTCAGCCAGCGATTGGCCTTGATGTAGTTGTTGAATTCAATGCCTACGCGCCGGCTGCGCCGCCCGGAATCTTCGGTACGGCCCTCGTCGCCGATGTAGACGATCTCCGAAGCGCTGTCGAGCTGGAACAGGGCCAGCGTGGTCTGCACGCCTTCGATGACCTCGGTCCGCACGCCGACCTCCTGGCCAAGGGTACGCACCAGTCCCGTCGACCGCAGGTTGCCGACCGGGTTGATCGTCACCCCGCGCGCGTCGTTCGAATGGTAGCCATTGCCGACACTGTAGTAATACTCGGTCTTGCGCCAGGGGCCGAATACCAGGCTGAGCTTGGGACTGGCGATGAAGTCGGACACGGTGTCGGTGTTCGCGGGATCGGACTGGCCGCGATTGCGAAAGCGGAACCAGTCGCCGCGTACACCCGCCACGGTACGGAACCAGTCGCTCCAGTGCACATGGTTCTCGCCATAGATGCCGATGCTGGACTGCAGGACCTGGTCACTGCGGCAGTTCGACAGCTGGCAGCCAATCGGCGCCCGCGCCCGGGTGCTGCCCAACTGATTGAAAATATTGTCGCTCTGCAGTTGCACGCCCAGCGTGTTGGCCGCTTCCTTGCCCAGGCCGGACAGGTTCCAGGTGCGCGACAGGTTCAGGCCGCTGGTGACCCGGCTGTCGCGCTGGTTGAACTGGCTGTCGGGCGAGTATTCGAAATTCGAGTACAGGTCGAGATAGTTGTGGATCACATAGGCTTGCGCGAGCGTCGAGACACCGGCATCGCTCTGGCGCCACTCGCCTGACAGGCTGTAGCGCTGGGCCTGCGCACCGGAGCTCGGATCCAGCGTGCCCCAGCGGGAGATCAGGCCGGCGCGGTATTCATTCAGCGGAATCTGGTCGGTCGCATTCCAGCGACCGCGATAGGCCATCGCCGTCAGCGAAAAGCCGTTCGCATGCGTGCCCTCGGTGTAGCGCAGCAGGCCGTTCAGCTTGTTGTAGTTGTCCGGATTGTTCCAGGGGCCATCGTAATGCGACAGCTCGAGCGCATACAGCAGCTTGCCTTTGCCGAAGGCCGGCGAATTGGCCAGCAGCGCCCGTGCCTGGCCGAACTGGCCGAGCCCGAGGCTGGCGATGCCGCGCTCGAGCGCCTCGGCGGTGTAGATCGCGGCCGAGCCGGCATTCGCGAAGTCGCCGTCGGCTGCGTAATACGGGCCCTTGCGATAGTGGATCGACGAGATCAGTTCCGGTATCAGGGGGTTGAGGTCGGCCCAGCCCTGCCCATGGGCATGGCTGCGCTGGTTGATCGGCATGCCATCCAGCGTCAGCTTGATGTCGAGCCCGTGGTCAAGGTTGAAGCCGCGCAGGAAATACTGGTTGGCCTTGCCGTCCCCGCTGTGCTGGCTGACGATTAGGCCCGGCATGACTTCCAGCACCTCGCCGGTCCTGGCTACCACCCGATTGCCGATCTGCGCCGGACCGGCCACCCCTTCGCTGGCTGCATCGGCGATCCCGAGCAGGCCATATCGTGAAGCACGGACCTCGACCTCCGGCAAAGTGCGCACATCATTCGCATGCACGAACCCGGCGGCCAGCAGGCCTGCGAGACAGCCCGGCACCAGGGAACGGGCGGGCAAGGCAGAGCGGTGCAACAAGCGATAGATCATGTCACCACCAGCGTTTTATTTAGGAAAGTTGTCGAGGATACCAAACCCAAAAAGTCGTCCCCTTTGGAAATTTGAAAGACCCAAAGCGTATAAAAAATTGATCAGAAGCAAAACTTTCGGATTTTCATTACACTTTGTCCAGTTTTCCGGTATCCGTACTCCACGCGACTTTATCGGGCGAACTCAGGCTGTACGTATTCGCGTCACAAGTTCTTGGTAGTTGAAGTTAATAACTCATTAACAACAATTCATCGGAGTTGATTATGCGTTTCATACCTGCACTACTGGCTGGCCTGCTTGCTGCAGCGCTGTTGCCCGCCGCCGTTGCCGACACGACGGACGTGAAGACCCAGACCGTGGTCGAAATCAAGAAAAAGGGCGCTCACTGCGAGAATGACCCGAATTGCTTCAACCGCTACCACCCGAATATCAAGCCGGTCGCGCGCGCCAAGCCGGGCGAGCTGATCAAGGTGCATACGCGTGATGCGCTGGACTCGAACCTGAACGTCAATTCGAAGCCGAAGGATGTCACCGCGATCGACCTGAACCTGGTCCACCCGATGACCGGCCCGGTGTACATCGAAGGTGCAAAGCGCGGCGATGTGCTGGCTGTCACGCTGATCGACATCCAGCCGGATGAATACGGCTACACCACCATCGTCCCGGGCTTCGGCTTCCTGGCCGACAAATTTACCGAGCCCTTCGTCGCGAACTGGAAGCTGAACCGCATGGAAGCGGTGTCCGACCAGTTGCCGGGCGTGCGCATCCCGATGAACGGTTTCATGGGTTCGGTCGGCGTGCTGCCGGGCGAGGCGGAAGTCAAGAAGTGGCTGGAGCGCGAGGCGCAACTGGCCAAGGCAGGTGGCGTCGCGCTGCCGCCGGAGCCGACCGGCGCGCGTCCGCCGGAGGTTTGCGGCCCGAATGGAAGCAACAAGGGTGAGTGCCTGCGCACCATCCCGCCGCGCGAGAACGGCGGCAACATGGACGTCAAGCAGATGGTGGAAGGCACCACCCTGCTGCTGCCCTGCTTCGTCGATGGCTGCGGCTTCTTCATCGGCGATGTCCACTACGCGCAGGGCGACGGCGAAGTGGCCGGCACCGCGATCGAGATGGGTGCAGTCGTGACCGTCAAGACTGCCATCCGCAAGGGCATGGCGTCGGTGGTCAAGCAGCCGATGTTCGAGGGCGGCTCGCAACTGAAGAAGCTGGAGCCGGACCAGTTCCACGCCGTGGTCGGCTATCCGTTCAAGGAAGCGGGCGAAGTGCCTCCGCAATGGAGCTACCTCGACAGCGAAAAAATCAAGCCGCTGACCCAGCTGTCGAATGATGTGACGCTGGCGGCCCGCAACTCGCTGCTTGCGATGCTCGACTGGCTGCAGACGCAGAAGGGGCTGACCAAGGAGCAGGCCTATGTGGTGACCAGCGTCGCCTGCGACCTGCGCATCAGCAACGTGGTCGATGTGCCGAACTATGCGGTGACCACCATCTGCCCACTCGAGATCTTCAAGAAGTAAACACCGCCGCTGCGTCGGCAATGAAGAGCGAGGCTGGTTCCTCGCTCTTCTTTTTTCAGGTCATCCATGAACAGAAGAACCCTGCTGGCCCGGACCGCAGCACTGGCCGCGCTCGCCGCCTGGCCGCTGTCGGCCGCCCTGGCCCACACACCCTATCGCCAGTGGGATATTTTTCGGCGCCGCTACCTGCAACTGCTGACAGCGCGCAGCGATCTCGATGGCGACGCGGCGGGCGATGACTGGGTCGCGCACCTGAGGCAGCAACTGCCGCTGTCGCGCGCCATGGTCAGTCGCGCGCGCGACATGGGCCGCGTCGCCAGCCTGCTGAAAACAGACCAGGCCAAACTGGCCGTGCTGTCGCATGCGGATGCGCTGGCGATGGCAGCCGGCCGCGAGCCGTTCGCGGACTATGCACCGATGCCGCTGCAAGTGTTACTCGATAACGGCAGCTACCTGCTGGTTGCCCGCAACAACCTGCCACTGCACCATGCCTATGCGATTACCGCGTCGCTGCTCGAGGCACGCGACCGGCTGCGCCTGGCAGTACCGCTGCAGGGACACTCCGGGCTGGAGGTACATGCCGGCGCGCGCGCGGCGGCATTGGGTGAAACCGTCGAGGCGCCGCCGCCGGCGGAAGGCACATGAAGTCCTGGCTGTTCTGTGTCCTGGTCGGACTGGCCACGCAGGCCGGTGCCCATGACGCCATCGGCGCCGACGCGCGCAAGGCCTACCTGCAAAAACTCGCATCGCTGCAGCACAGCGCCCAGGCAGGTACGCCGCAGGCGCGCGCAGCCGCGCTGGTTGAAACCGGTCGCATGCTGGATGAAATCCGTGGCCTGCTGAACGAGGACATCATCAGCCATGGCCGAACGCAGGGACTAGAGACATCGATCCTGGTAGACCAGTTAAACGCCGGACCGCACCGGCTGCAGCTGTCGCCGCACACCCGGCTCTATCTGGCCAACCAGCGTCCCTACCGCGATGCGCTGGCGCTGTCGCCGCGCGGACCGCAATCGTCGCTGGCCCGCTTCATGATTTTGAAGAATCATTTCTACGACAGCTTCGTTGACAACCCGCTGCAACCGGTTGCGCAGGACAAGGCCACGCTGCTGGAGATGATCGAGCATGGCAATGCGCTGCGAGCAAAGCCGGATCCGGCGATCGATGCAGAAGAAGTGGACTTCATCCTCGCGCTGCATTACCTGCAGGCGAAGCAGTCCGGCGGCCTGCCGGCCGCCGAGTGCGACCGGCGCTTCGCCAGCCTGCTGAAGGGCTTTCGCGCGCGCTGGCCGACCAGCCTGAAACTGGCGACCCTCGAAGCACTGGCGCCGCAATGAGCTGGCGCGCCCTGCTCTGCCTGCTGCTGTGGCCATGCATTGCATTCGGCCACCAGTCGGGCAACAGCTACCTCAGCCTGACCAGCGACCCGCAACGCTTTGCCGTCCAGGCCGATTTCCCGGTAAAAGACCTGCCCGCCCTGCTGCAACTGCAGGAGGCAGGCCATGCCGGCCTGGCGCGCGACCAGGTGGAAGCCCTCGCGCCGCAACTGGCGGCACTGATCGTGGAATCACTGAAAATCGAGGCCGACGGTAATGCGGTGAACTTGCGTTTCGACGGCCAGCGCATCGTGCTGCGCAACGACGGGCTGTATGTCAGCCAGCGTCATGTCGCACCGCCGCTGCCCCCTGGCGCCGGCAGCCTGCTGCTGCACTATCCGTTCTTCAGCGAAGAAAAGCCAGTGGCGCGCGCCTTCGTCAGGCTCAGCGCCGAGGGCAACGAGACTTCAGCGGTGTTCGATGCCCGCCATCCGACCCAGCGGCTGGCGCTGCGGGACATGTCGCTCGGCGAGTCGCTCTCGACGTACGCGCGGGAAGGCATGCTGCATATCTGGAGCGGTCCGGACCACTTGCTGTTCCTGTTCTGCCTGCTGCTGCCCGGCCTGTCGCTTGCTGCCGGCGGGCTGCGGCCCGCAGGACTGCACGCACTGCAGGTCGTGACGGCGTTCACGATTGCCCACTCGCTCACGCTGGCCGCTGCCGCCGCCGACTGGATCATACTGCCCGAGAAGCTGGTGGAAGCGGGCATTGCAGCGTCGATCATGCTGGCGGCAGGACTGGTGCTGCGCTCGCGCGGCACGGCCCATCAATGGAAGCTTGCGCTGGGCTTTGGCCTGATCCACGGGCTGGGCTTCGCGAACGGCTTGCGCGAACTGGGTCTCTCGTCGGAAAACTTCGTGGGCACGCTGCTGGCATTCAACCTCGGCGTGGAGTTTGGCCAGCTGGTGGTGGTGGCCGGCGCGGCGCTGCTGCTTGCGCCCTGGCTTCGCTCGGCTGTGGCGGTCAGCCGCCTGCAGGTGTGGGGAGCCTGGTTCAACCTGCTGCTGGCCACCGGCTGGCTGGTCGAGCGGCTGGCCTGAGCCCGGCTTCAGCGGCGGCTCGGGTCCGAATCGGCTTCCGCCTGCTGCGACTCCCGCGCGCGCCGGGCCTGCTCGCGCCGTACTTCACGGATTTGCTGCAACGCAAAAATCATGACCAGAATGAAAATCCCCAGTTCGATCCACATGCCCATGTTCGCTCCCGCCAGAGTAAAAAAAAATCGGCCACCAGGGCCGATTTTTCATCAGGACGGCCAGGCCGTCACTCGCCACGCAATTAGCGGTTGGCGATGTACATCGTGATTTCAAAGCCGAAACGCAGGTCGGTTGCGGCCGGGGTAGTCCATGCCATGAGAAGCTCCTTGTTTATTCGGTAAGGGAGATGAGATCTTTGGTGGCAGGAGGAGGCTGCCAACGGTGTCATCATGCCTCCGGCGGGAACGGCGCACCATCCGTTAAACACGGAATCGACCCTGCAGATTTTCATGAGCTGACCGGCTCAGCCACCCTCCGCCAGCTGGCATGCGGCCTCGGCCGACATTGACGCCCCGTGCAAAAAGCCCTGGAATTCGTCGCAACCGAAGCTGCTGAGCAGTCGCTGCTGCGCCGGCGTTTCTATGCCCTCCGCGATCACGGTCATGCGCAAATTTTTGCCCAGCGTGATGATGGATTGCACCACCGCCGTGTCATTCCCCGGGCGGTCGAGGCCATGGACGAAAGACTGGTCGATTTTCAACTGGTCGAGCGGCAGCCGCTGCAGCAGCGAAAGCGATGAATAGCCGGTACCGAAATCGTCGAGCGCGAACCGAACGCCGAGCTGGCGCAGCTCGCGCATCTTGAGGACGCTTCCCTCGACATCGTCGACCAGCATGCTTTCCGTCAGTTCCAGTTTCAGCTGGCTGGCCGCTGCCCCGGTCGACTCCAGCGCAAACCGCACATCGCCGACGAACTCGGGACTGCGCAACTGACGCGGGCTCACATTTACGGAGATCACCAGCGGCATCAGGCCGGCAGCCTGCATGGCAGCCAGCTGCGCACACGCCTGCTGCAGCACCCAGCGGCCGAGCGGCAGGATGAAGCCTGTCTCCTCACAGGTCGGGATGAAGTTGTCGGGATACACCATGCCGCGCGTGGGATGCTGCCAGCGCAGCAGCGCCTCGAAGCCGATCAGGCGGCCTTCCCGGCTCCATTGGGGCTGGTAGTGCAGGATGAACTCATGTTGCAGGGATGCGCGGCGCAGGTCCGCTTCCAGTGTCATCCGCTGGTTTACCAGCTTCTGCATGCGCGGGTCGAAGAAGCGCAGCCCGTTGCGGCCTGCCTGCTTGGACTCGTACATCGCGAGATCGGCCTGCCTGAGCAACTCATCCACCGACCCGGTATCGCCTGCGAACAAGGTGACGCCGACGCTGGCGGTGCAGTCATGCCGGACGCCGCCGAGGTCGAAAGGCTTTTTGAAAGCGGCCAGTACCTTGCGCGCCGCAGTCTCGGCCTGCAGCGCAGCCATGGTGGCTCCCTCCCCCAGCTCTTCCAGCAGGATCACGAATTCATCGCCACCCAGCCGCGCGACGGTATCAACCGCGCGTACGCACGCATGCAGGCGCTGCCCCACCTGCTTGAGGAGGGAGTCGCCGACGTCGTGGCCGAGGGTGTCGTTGAGTGTCTTGAAATTGTCGAGGTCGAGGAACATCAGCGCCCCGTACTGCCGGTGGCGGAAGCTGGAAGCAAGCGCATGCTGCAGCCGGTCGAGCAGGGACGCGCGGTTCGGCAGTCCGGTCAGCTGGTCGAAAAAAGCCAGCTGGTGGATGCGGTACTCGTCAGCACGCCGCCGCTCTTCGAGCGCGACCTCGCCGGAGATGTCTTTCAGGCAGCCGACCATGCGCTGCGGACGTCCGGCGGCATCGCGCACGATGCACGCGCGGTCCTCCACCCAGGCATAGGATGCATCGCCGCGCTGGATCCTGAAGCGGGACGACCATGCCGTCCCGTCCGACTCCAGCGCCGCCTGCACCTCCTGTTCGACGCGCGACCGGTCCTCGGGATGGATCAGCTTGAGCGCATTGCGCTGTCCGCAGACGCACTGCCGCTGCCCAAACAGATGGAACATGCGCTCGCCCCACCAAATATCATCTGCCACGACGTCCCACTCCCACAGCGCATCCGAGGTCAGGCCGGCAACGATGCGGAAGCGTTCGTTCCAGCGATGCGCGGCCTGCTCCACGTGGCGAAACTCGCTCACATCCTGCAGCACGCCATGCAGCCGGATGACCTGGCCATCGTCCGGATTGCGCTCCGGACTGGCGAGCCAGCGCAAATGAATATCGCGCCCGCTGCCTTCAAATGCACACTCTTCGTCCATCGGAACGCCGGACCGGAAGCAGGTGGCCAGCGCGGCTTGCCAGTGCTCGCGGGATTCCGGCCGGATCATGCGGGTCAGTTCAGCCATCGGCAGTTGCTGGCCCGGTACCCGGCCCAGCAGCGCCAGCGCCTCGTCCGACCACATGATATCGGTGCCGCCCGCGTCCAATTGCCAGTAGCCGAGACGGGCGATATCAGCGCCAAGGCGCTCGAGCACGGCGTGCTGCTGCGCCTGCTGGCCCAGCATGTCGCGCAGCATTCGCTGTCGGCGCCGCAATTCGAGGGTCGCCATTGCCAGTATGGACAGCGTCTCCAGATGTTCGCGCTGCGCCGGCGTCAGTGCCCTAGGCTGGATGTCGAGCACCGCCAGCATGCCCAGCGCATGACCCGCCTGCGTGCGCAGCGGGTAGCCGGCATAGAAACGCAACCCCGGACCGCCTGCGACAAGCGGGTTGTCCCAGTACCGCGGATCGCGCAGCGCATCCGGTACCTGGTAGAAACCGGCCTGCCGGATGCCTTGCGTACAGAAGGCGGCCGACAGATCCATCTCGCGCATCGACAGTCCGTGGACCGCCTTGAACCACAGGCGCTGTTCGTCAATGATGCTGATGGCAGCGATCGGGGTATCGCACAGCTCGGCTGCCAGTCGGACTAACCGGTCAAATTCGACTTCGGGTTCGGAATCGAGGATGGCAAATGCACGCAGCGCCGCCAGACGCTGCATTTCGTCAGCGGCGCCCGGGGGCTCGCTGGGCGAGGGGAAATTGTCCGGCATCGACAGAGGGCTCCGCCGTCTCCGGCAGCCGGATTGGCCGCCGCGATTAGCTTTGACCCTGCCGATCAGTCAACCGCATGCTCAGGCAATTGATCTATGCCGTGTCCGCTTCTCTTGCCGGGTGTGGGTGCGGTGCTGGTGCGGCAGGCCAATCGCGTGGGCAAGCGGCTGGAACGCGGCCTGTCTGGCTGCAAGTTCATGAGCGGCTGCAACGGTCTGCGACGACAGGAGCAGGCTGAAGAAGGAGGCCACGAAGGCGAGCGGGGTAATCAGGGAGAACATGTCCCGATTAACCGATTTTCCGACGGCCAGCGCAATACGTCATCTGACGGAGGCAGGCCCTGCCGCAGCCGTCTGACGCGGTTCATTCCACGCTGAATTCGAATTTGTGGCGGCGGCAGTCGAGCGTATTGATGTAATACATGTCGAAGCGGGCACCGGTTTCCGCACCGGCCCGCATGCGGATGCTGTGGCGGCCGATGATGTCGCCGCCTTCGTCGCGTACGGCCATGCGCAGGCGGCCACGGAAAGGCTGTGCCGCCTTGTTCACCAGCACTCCGCCCACGTTGTAGTCAATGCAGTACACCCGCTTGACCACCACCTCGGGGTTGTTGGTCTGCAGTGTCTCGCCGGCGGCCTGCAGCGGCAATGTCGGCAGCAGCGAGGCCAGCAGGCAAATGAGGCGCTTCATCCTGTTCTCCTTCTGATGACGCGCCCCTCCGGACACGCGTCAGTCGATCTGATATCTCTTTACTGCGGCTTCGTCCCACACCATGCCGAGACCGGGGCCGCGTGCCGTCACGCAACCCTGCTCGACCCGGTTCGGCTCGGCCAGCACTGCCCCGCCGAAATCCATGAACTCCAGCCAGTCACAGGTAGGCGTGACCGCCAGCACATGGGCGCTGGCTTCGATGAACAGGTGACTGGACACCGGCATCGATGCTGCTGCCGCGATACCGGCCACGTTCATCCAGCCTGTGATGCCGCCTATCTTCATCAGGTCCGGCATCATCAGGTCGCATGCGCCGGCGGCCAGTGCCTGCTCGGCATCCCGCGCGAACCACCAGTTTTCACCGGTCTGGATATTTGCCGTCACCGCGCTCCTCACCTTCGCATGGCCCTGCAGGTCCTCCGCGCTGACCGGTTCCTCGACCCAGTGCAGGTCGCAATCCTCGATCGCGCGGATGCGGCGAATGGCCTCGACCGGCGACAGGCTCTGGTTGAAGTCGACCATCAGCGCCACATCCGGCCCGATCAGTTCGCGCACTGCGCGCGTCACTTCGCGGTCGCGCTTCGGATCGGCATAGCCGAGCTTGATCTTGATGGCCCTGAAGCCCTGGTCCAGCGAGCGCTGCAATGACGCAGCGTCTGCGACCGGATCGACCATGCCGTAGCTGTCGTAGGCGCGCATTGCGCCCGGCTCGCCGCCCAGCAGCCGCACCACCGGCTGGCCGGCTGCCTTGCCCAGCGCATCCCAGAAGGCCATGTCGAGCGTCGACACCAGCATGCCGAGCAGCCCCTGCAAGCCCAGCAGCCGGAAGCGCGCCTGCATCTGCTGCATGCGCTGCAGCGGCACCACCGACTGGCCCAGCAATTCCGGACGCAGCGCATCGACCAGCGACATCAGCGGCCGCAGCATGAGCGGCGTGTAGCCGAACAGGTAGGCACTGCCCGTCACCCCTTCGTCGGTCAGCACATCCAGCAGCAGCAGCGGCGCGGTTTCGATTGCACCGGAAGCAGTACGCACCGGGCGCGCGATCGGTGCGTTGACGGCACGCGCGCGAATATCCCGGATCGTCAGCGAATCCATCATGGGGCCTCCAAGTAAGAGATCGGTTCGGAAACCCGAAATTTTAGGCGCCCGGATGAATTCGCGGCTTTGGAAATAATTGAGGCCGGCTATTTCGCCGGACGCTCTGCGTCCTGCACGGGATAGGAGTCGGAGGTGTACTGCGGTCCCTTCATGATCATCACGATCAGGCAACCGAAGGCGACGGTCAGCACCATGGTGACATGGAAGATCGCCAGGCCGATCAGGGTGTAATTGAAGGTACGCAGGCGACGCGCGATATCCTGCGGATCGCCGTCGAAGGGAAGGACCATCCCGAGTACCCACGCCAGCAGCAGGAGCAGGAGGCCAATGCCGCACAGCCCGGGCAGTTTGCGGACCAGCCGCCATTCCAGCCCGGCCGGAGCGCGAATGGAGTTCGGATTTTTTTTCATGACGGCATGCTCGCGAGAGAGGTGTGTACCGAGCGAGCATACGCCCGTTTTACGGGGCACGTCGCCTGCCACACACCGGCTTTCGATGCTGCAAGAACCGCCTCAGGGGAAGCGCACCCACGGCTTCGGTGCGTCGGGCATGCCGGCTGCCGCTTTCACTGCCGGCGCTGCAGCCTGCACCGGTTTCTCCGGCATGGCCGACGAATGATGGCTGGAAATCAGCCATTCGCCGTCGAGCCGCTTGTAGGTGAATGTGTAGCGTGCCCTGACCTGGGTGCCATCCCCGAACCGGAAGGTGTACAA
>JAIXTG010000133.1 GCA_027484285.1 Oxalobacteraceae bacterium
TACTTTTGGTAAATAGCATCCGACCCTAATTATTTAAGTTGAATCCGGTTTTGCATTGCACTATTCTTCGCAGTCCGTCGAATAGTTTTTGGAGTACCGCAATGCAAGCGCAAGGCCTTTACGATCCACAAAACGAACATGACGCTTGCGGCGTCGGCTTCATCGCCCACATCAAGGGCCAGAAAAGCCATTCGATCGTCGAGCAGGGTCTGCTCATCCTGAAAAACCTCGACCACCGGGGTGCGGTCGGTGCAGACCCCCTGATGGGCGATGGCGCCGGCATCCTGATCCAGATTCCCGATCAGTATTACCGTGAGGAAATGGCGAAGCAGGGCGTGACCCTGCCGCCGCCCGGTGAATACGGCGTCGGCATGGTGTTCCTGCCGAAGGAACAGGCGTCGCGCATCGCATGCGAGCAGGAGATCGAGCGTGCAGTGCATGCCGAAGGCCAGGCCGTGCTCGGCTGGCGCGATGTGCCGGTCAATCGTGAGATGCCGATGTCGCCGACCGTGCGTGAAAAAGAGCCGGTCATTCGCCAGATTTTCATCGGCCGCGGCGCGGACATCATGGTGACCGATGCGCTCGAGCGCAAGCTGTATGTCATCCGCAAATCGTCGGGCCACGCGATCCAGGCGCTGAACCTGTTGCATGGCAAGGAATTCTTCGTGCCGTCGATGTCGGCGCGCACTGTGGTCTACAAGGGCCTGCTGCTGGCCGACCAGGTCGGTGTCTACTTCAAGGACCTGCAGGATCCGCGCTGCGTATCGGCGCTGTCGCTGGTGCACCAGCGCTTCTCGACCAATACCTTCCCGGAGTGGCCGCTGGCCCACCCGTACCGCCTGCTCGCGCACAACGGCGAAATCAACACCGTCAAGGGCAACTTCAACTGGATGCGCGCCCGTGAAGGCGTGATGAAGTCGGCCGTGCTGGGCGACGACCTGAAGAAGCTGTTCCCGCTGATTTACGAAGGCCAGTCGGATACCGCCTGCTTCGACAACGCACTCGAGCTGCTGGTGATGGCCGGCTATCCGATCGCACAGGCGATGATGATGATGATTCCGGAAGCGTGGGAGAACCACACGCAGATGGACGACAACCGCCGCGCCTTCTACGAATACCATGCCGCGATGATGGAGCCGTGGGACGGCCCGGCCGCGATGGCCTTTACCGACGGCCGCCACATTGGCGGCACGCTCGACCGCAACGGCCTGCGCCCGGCACGCTACCTCGTGACCGATGACGACCTGGTCGTGATGGCCTCGGAATCCGGCGTGCTGCCGATTCCCGACTCGAAGATCGTGAAGAAATGGCGCCTGCAGCCGGGCAAGATGTTCCTGATCGACCTCGACGCCGGCCGCATCATCGACGACAAGGAACTGAAGGACACCTTCGCGAACGCGAAGCCGTACAAGCAGTGGATCGAGTCGGTACGCATCAAGCTCGACGAGATCAAGGCGGAAGAAGAGCAGCGCACCATCAGCGCCTCCCTGCTGGACCGCCAGCAGACTTTCGGCTACACGCAGGAAGACCTGAAGTTCCTGATGGCGCCGATGGCCGCGCAGGGCGAAGAAGCGACCGGTTCGATGGGCAATGACTCGCCTCTGGCCGTCATGTCCAACAAGAACAAGCCGCTGTACAACTACTTCAAGCAGCTGTTCGCGCAAGTCACCAACCCGCCGATCGATCCGATCCGCGAAGCGATCGTCATGTCGCTGGTGTCCTTCATCGGCCCGAAGCCGAACCTGCTCGACACCAACAACATCAATCCGCCGATGCGGCTTGAAGTGGCGCAGCCCATCCTTGACTACAAGGACATCGCGCGCCTGCGGAACATCAGCGAGCACACCGGCGGCAAGTTCCGCTCGTTCGAACTCGATATCTGCTATCCGGTCGGCTGGGGCAACGAAGGTGTCGAGGCACGCCTCGCGTCGCTGTGCGCACAGGCGGTCGATGCAGTGAAGTCGGGCCACAACATCCTGATCGTGTCGGACCGCAAAGTGGACAAGGACAACGTGGCGATTCCCGCATTGCTGGCGACCTCGGCGATCCACCAGCACCTGGTCAGCAAGGGCCTGCGTACGTCCACCGGCCTGGTGGTCGAGACCGGATCGGCGCGTGAAACCCACCATTTCGCCCTGCTCGCCGGCTATGGCGCGGAAGCGATCCACCCGTACCTCGCGATGGATACCCTGGTCGACATGGCCAAGGGCCTGCCGGGCGACCTGTCGGCTGATAAGGTGATCTACAACTTCCAGAAGGCGATCGGCAAGGGCCTGATGAAAGTCTTCTCGAAGATGGGCATCTCGACCTACATGTCCTACTGCGGCGCGCAGATCTTCGAGGCGATCGGCCTGAACAAGGCAATGATCGACAAGTACTTCAAGGGCACTGCATCGAATGTCGAAGGTATCGGCGTATTCGAAGTGGCAGAAGAAGCGCTGCGCCTGCACCGCCTCGCTTTCGGCAATGACCCGGTGCTGGCCAACGCACTGGATGCCGGCGGCGAATATGCCTACCGCGTGCGCGGCGAAGACCACATGTGGACGCCGGACGCGATCGCCAAGCTGCAGCACTCGACGCGCTCGAACAACTTCAGCACCTACAAGGAATACGCGCAGATCATCAACGACCAGTCGCGGCGCCACATGACGCTGCGCGGCCTGTTCGAGTTCAAGATCGATCCGGCCAAGGCGATCCCGATCGACGAAGTCGAGTCGGCCAAGGAGATCGTGAAGCGCTTTGCGACGGGTGCGATGTCGCTCGGCTCGATCTCGACCGAGGCGCACTCGACGCTGGCGATTGCGATGAACCGCATCGGCGGCAAGTCCAACACCGGCGAAGGCGGCGAAGACGATGCCCGCTATCGCAACGAGCTGCGCGGCATCCCGATCAAGCAGGGCGACACGCTGGCATCCATCATTGGCCAGGACCGCGTCGAGAAGGACATCGAACTGCTGGCGGGCGATTCGCTGCGCTCGAAGATCAAGCAGGTCGCCTCGGGTCGTTTCGGCGTCACCACCGAGTACCTGACGTCGGCCGACCAGATCCAGATCAAGATGGCGCAGGGCGCGAAGCCGGGCGAGGGTGGCCAGCTGCCGGGCCACAAGGTATCGGAGTACATCGCGAAGCTGCGCTTCTCGGTGCCGGGTGTCGGCCTGATCTCGCCGCCGCCGCACCACGACATCTACTCGATCGAAGACCTGGCCCAGCTGATCCACGACCTGAAGAACGTGAACCCGAAGGCCGACATTTCGGTCAAGCTGGTATCCGAAGTCGGCGTCGGCACGGTTGCGGCCGGTGTATCCAAGGCCAAGGCCGACCACGTCGTGATCGCCGGCCATGACGGCGGCACCGGCGCGTCGCCGCTGTCGTCGATCAAGCATGCGGGCTCGCCGTGGGAACTCGGCCTGGCCGAGACCCAGCAGACGCTGGTGCTGAACGGCCTGCGCGGCCGCATCCGCGTGCAGACCGATGGCCAGCTGAAGACCGGCCGCGATGTCGTGATCGGCGCGCTGCTCGGCGCCGACGAGTTCGGCTTTGCGACCGCACCGCTGGTTGTCGAGGGCTGCATCATGATGCGCAAGTGCCACCTGAACACCTGCCCGGTCGGTGTCGCGACCCAGGATCCGGTGCTGCGTGCGAAGTTCCAGGGCAAGCCGGAGCATGTGGTCAACTACTTCTTCTTCGTCGCAGAAGAGGCGCGCCAGATCATGGCGCAGCTGGGCATCCGCACCTTCGATGAGCTGATCGGTCGTGCCGACCTGCTCGACAAGTCGAAGGCGATCACCCACTGGAAGGCGCAGGGTCTGGATTTCAGCAAGATCTTCTACCTGCCGCCGGCCTCCAGCGAGCCGCGCTTCCACCAGGGCGCGCAGGACCACGGCCTCGAGAAGGCGCTCGACCACAAGCTGATCGCGCAGGCCAAGCCGGCGATCGAGCGAGGCGAGAAGGTCTCGTTCATTTCGCCGATCAAGAACCTGAACCGTACCGCCGGCGCGATGCTGTCGGGCGAGGTGGCCAAGAAGTATGGCCACGAGGGCCTGCCGGATGACACCATCCACATCCAGCTGCAGGGCACGGCCGGCCAGTCGTTCGCCGCGTTCCTCGCGCATGGCGTGACCTTCGACCTCGTCGGCGAGGGCAATGACTACGTGGGCAAGGGCCTGTCGGGCGGCCGCATCATCGTGCGCCCGAACACCGAGTTCCGCGGTCGTGCAGTGGACAACATCATCATCGGCAACACCGTGCTGTTCGGCGCGATTTCCGGCGAAGCCTTCTTCAACGGCGTCGCAGGCGAGCGCTTCGCGGTCCGCAACTCCGGCGCGGTCACCGTGGTGGAAGGCTCCGGCGACCATGGCTGCGAGTACATGACCGGCGGTACGGTCGTCGTGCTGGGCAGCACCGGTCGCAATTTTGCGGCCGGCATGTCGGGCGGCATCGCCTATGTGTTTGACGAAGACGGTTCGTTCGCGTCGAAGTGCAACATGGCGATGGTTGCACTCGAACCGGTGCTCGCCAGCTCCGAGCAGGAGGCCACGATCGGCAAGGCGGCCTGGCACAGCCTCACCCGCGGCGGCGAGCGCCAGACCGACGAGGCGATCCTGAAGGGCCTGATCGAGCGCCACTTCAAGCACACCGGCAGCACGATTGCACGCACCCTGCTCGACGACTGGAGCAACGCCCGCACGAAGTTCGTGAAGGTGTTCCCGACCGAGTACAAGCGCGCGCTCGGCGAAATGTTTGCCGCTGCCGGCAAGACCAAAGAAAAAGTCACAGCTTAAGCAAGAGAAGAGAACAACATGGGTAAAGTCACCGGTTTTCTGGAATACCAGCGCCTGCAGGAGGCGAGCGAGGCGCCGAACTCGCGCATGAAGCACTACAAGGAGTTCGTGCTCCACCTGTCCGACGCCGATGCGAAGGTGCAGGGCGCACGCTGCATGGATTGCGGCATCCCGTTCTGCAACAACGGCTGCCCCGTGAACAACATCATCCCTGACTGGAATGATCTCGTTTACAACGGCAATTACCGCGAGGCGCTCGACACGCTGCACTCGACCAACAACTTCCCCGAGTTCACCGGCCGCATCTGCCCCGCACCGTGCGAGGCCGCCTGCACGCTGGGCATCAACAGCGACCCGGTGGGCATCAAGTCGATCGAGCACTTCATCATCGACAAGGGCTGGGAGAATGGCTGGGTCGTGCCGCAGCCGCCGACGTCCAAGACCGGCAAGAAGGTCGCGATCGTCGGTGCCGGTCCTGCCGGCATGGCCGCTGCGCAGCAGCTGTCTCGCGTCGGCCACGACGTCACCGTGTTCGAAAAGAATGACCGCGTCGGCGGCCTGCTGCGCTACGGCATCCCCGACTTCAAGATGGAAAAGTCGCACATCGATCGCCGCGTCGAGCAGATGAAGGCGGAAGGCGTGACTTTCCGTACCGGCGTCATGGTCGGCAAGGACATTCCTTCGCATGTGATGAACCTTGCGAAAGAAGTCGTGTCGCCGGAGCAGCTGCAGAAGGAGTTCGACGCCGTCATCCTGACCGGTGGCGCCGAGCAGCCGCGCGACCTGCCGGTGCCGGGCCGCGAGCTCGACGGCGTGCATTTCGCCATGGAGTTCCTGCCCCAGCAGAACCGCGTGAACGCCGGTGACAAGCTGAAGGACCAGATCATGGCGACCGGGAAGCATGTCGTCGTGATCGGCGGCGGCGATACCGGCTCTGACTGCGTCGGCACCTCCAACCGTCACGGTGCCGCCTCGGTCACCCAGTTCGAGCTGATGCCGATGCCGCCGGAGCAGGAGAACAAGCCGCTGGTCTGGCCTTACTGGCCGACCAAACTGCGCACCTCGTCCTCGCACGAGGAAGGCTGCGAGCGCGATTTCGCCGTCGCCACCAAGCGCCTCGAGGGCAAGAACGGCAAGGTCGAAAAGCTGATCGCCGCTCGCGTCGAATGGAAAGACGGCAAGATGGTCGAAGTGCCCGGCTCGGAGTTCGAGATGAAGGCCGACCTGGTCCTGCTGGCCATGGGCTTCGTTGCACCGGTCGGCTCGGTGCTCGACGCGTTTGGTCTCGACAAGGATGCACGCGGCAACGCCAGGGCGACGACCGATGGTGACGGCTGCTACCAGACCTCGCTGCCCAAGGTGTTCGCCGCCGGCGATATGCGCCGCGGCCAGTCGCTGGTCGTGTGGGCGATCCGCGAAGGCCGTCAGTGCGCGCGCGCAGTCGACGAGTTCCTGATGGGTTCGTCCGTGCTGCCGCGCTGAAGACGCGCTCGCTGAAATGGCACCGAAGGGCCCGGGAGCATTCCCGGGCCCTTTGTCTTTCATGCACCGTCGTCGCGGTCGCGGGCCCTATCGTTTGCGTCGGGGCGCTGCAGCCGCAGGCGCACTGGCGAACAGCTGCTCGAGCCGCTCGATCCGGTGGCGGTGCGGGGTAGTGATGGCGTAGAACCGCTCCTGCAGCTGGGTGGACTGTCCGACCCGGACCAGGGTCCCGGTGCGCAATTCATCCTGCACCACCACTTCAGGCAAAACGGTCAGCCAGCCGCTGTCGCGTGCGATCAGGCGGAGCATCGCCATATCATCCACTTCGGCCCGCAGGCGGGGCTTGACGCCCGCTGTCATGCATAGCGCGTCGAACTGGGCCCGCAGCCGGTTGCGCGGCCCCGGCAGCGCAATATCGACACCGTCAAGATCGCGCGGCACACGCAGTTCCCGCCCCGACCACGCGCTCGCCGGGCCGACCAGAGAAATCGCCTGGCTGCCGAGGTAGCGGCAATGCAGCGGCCGCCCGGGATCGGGACCCACCGCCTCGTTGGCGAGCACGACGTCTAGCTGGTGCCGGGTCAGGCGCTCGAGCAGGTCTTCCAGCGAGCCCGACTCGAGCGTCAGTACCACCGAAGGATCGGCCAGCAGCGGCCGTATCCAGTTTTCCTGGTAATTGCGCGACATCGTGGCGACGCTGCCCACCCGCAGGCGCACCATGCCGTCGCCGTGACCCCGCAGCCGTCCGAGCATTTCCTGACCCAGCCCGAAAATGTTTTCCGCATAGGCGAGCACCAGTTGACCGGTGTCGGTCAATACCAGTCGCCGTCCTTCGCGCTCGAAAAGCGCTTCGCCTAGCCGCTCTTCCAACTGCCTGATCTGCGCCGACAGCGCCGACTGCGAAATGTGCAAAGCCTGCGCGGCACGCGTCAGGTGCCCCTCTTTTGCCACGCGCCAGAAATAGAGCAGATGGTGGAAGTTCAGCTGTTCCAGGTTCATCGTTCGTTTTTTAAATGAAAACATTCTCGACTATGTATTTTACAGAAGGGTCTCCAGGGGCCAGCATTGGGTGCAATGCCTGGTCTCGGAGGTGCGGTTCATGGAGAAATCCGGTGTCGTGATGTACGCGGCGGCCATCGCCGGCTGGCTGCCAGCCGTCCTGATGGCCATGGGGATGGTTCTCGCTCGCCGGCACGCGCAGCCGGCAGCGGCCGTCTGGCGGCAATTCAGTTGGCTTTCATGGGGGGCGCTGGGGGTAGCAGCGGTTGCGCTGGCAATGCACTGGATATCGCCGGCGCCCGCAATGCCGGCTATCCCGCCCGCGCTGGCAATGACGCCGCTGGGCCTCGCCGTTGCGGTACTGGTCCAATTCCTCGGGACGGTGATCGGCGTGTTTTCCTCGCGTTATCTCGATGGCGAGCCGGGACAGGGCCGTTATGCCGCGGCGCTTGCCGGTGTGCTGGCCGCAGTGCACCTGCTGCTGCTGGCCGACCACTGGCTGCTGCTGATCGCCGCCTGGGCCGCCGTCGGCATCGCACTGCAGTCCCTGCTGTGCTTCTATCCCGATCGCCCGTTCGCGCTGCTGGCGGCGCACAAGAAGCGGCTGGCCGACCGCGTGGCCGATGGATTGCTGCTGGTGGCGGCTGCATTGGCTTGGTCCGAGGTCGGCAGTGGCTCATTATCCGAACTGGCACACCATATCGACCGGGAAGGGGCAGGCATGCTGCTGCAACTGAGCGCAGCCTGCCTGGTGCTTGCGGTGATCCTGCGCTCCGCGCTGTTGCCCGTCCATGGCTGGCTGATTCAGGTCATGGAGGCACCTACCCCGGTATCGGCCTTGCTGCATGCCGGCGTGGTCAATCTCGGCGGCTATGTGCTGATCCGGTTCGCGCCGCTGCTCGAGGCCTCGGCAGTGGCGCGCTGGCTGCTCGTCATTCTCGGTCTGGGCACCGCTCTGCTCGCTGGCCTGGTGATGCTGACCCGGATCAGCATCAAGGTCAGGCTGGCGTGGTCCACCGTCGCCCAGATGGGGTTCATGCTGCTGGAATGCGGACTGGGCCTCTACATGCTGGCGGCGCTGCACCTGATCGGCCACTCCCTGTACAAGGCTCATGCTTTCCTGTCCGCCTCCGGAATCGTCCAGCACAGCCGGCTGCAGATGATGCGCGGGAGGACACGCTACGCTCCTTTCAGCCTCGTGCTGGCACCTGTGCTGGCCCTGGTGATTGTCGGAGGCGTTACAAGCCAGGCGCTCGCCGCAGCCTGGCCATGGTGGTGGAGCGTGGTGCTTGCACTGGCCTGGGCGCCGATGCTCTGGCTGCCGCAGGCAGCCGATGCCGGACCCCGGTTGCTAGCATGGCGGGCCACCGCCGGTATCGCCATGGTGGCGCTGCTGTCGTCGCTGGCTTGCCTCGCCCACCTGCTGCCCCTGGGCCTGACTGACCGGCCCGACCGGGCTGCCGGTGTCGCTGCCGTGCTCGGCCTCGCGCTGATGTATCTCGTTCTCGCCATGCTGCAATCCCGCGCACCTGTGCTGGAGGGGTGGCGGCGGTGGAGCTATGCCGGCTTCTATGTCGACGAGCTCTATACCCGCCTCGCGCTGCGCGTCTGGCCGACGCGCTGGGCTCCAGTCGGCACGGACAAGCCGGGGAATGCCGCCCTACGTGTTTCCCTCAAATGAATCTCTTGACGGAAGGCTCCATGGACACCTCTTCCTTTTCACCTGTCGCACGCGGCCTTGATACACCTGCCGCCCCTTCGCTGCCCGATCGTGCTGCGCCCGAATTGCTGCGCATCGATGCGGCGTGCGAGCAGGCTTGCCGCTCAATCGCGCCCGCCTGGCCGCTCGACCAGTCGATTGCCGTTAATCCGCACTGGGGGAGAATCGACAGGCCCGTCCGGCAGGTGGCCGCCCGGATGGCCGTGCTGGCGGGAGTACGCGTGTTCCCGCCGAGACCTTATGTGCGGCAGGCCTGGGAGGACGGCCGCATCACGCGCGCGGACCTGGCGGAGGCGATTGCGAGCCTGCCGAAGGCGGACGCAGCTGGCCTCAATGAGCGGCGCTGCCTCGATGCCTTGCACAGGGCTCCCGGCGTGGCACGCCTGCCGCTGCTGATCGATGTACTGGATGATGATCCGCGCCGTCACGCGCGGCTGTCGTGGCGCGCGGCCATTACCCATCAGGTCAGCCAGGCCTGCGCCGCGTATTTCGACGAACAGCAGGCAGACTGGCAACCGGAGCGCAAGTCGGGGCTGTACGCATTCTGGCGCGAGACCATCATGCATGACCACGGGATCGGCGTGCTGATGGGCCTGCCCGACCTGGGCAGGAAGCTGCATGCCCTGCCGGCGTCGCGGCAGGATGCCGAGCGCTGGGTGATGCAGCGGCTCGGCTTGCCGCAGGAGGTGTGGGCAGATTATCTCGAGGCCGTACTCCTGACGGTGAATGGCTGGGCCTCGTGGTGCGCCTACCTCGGCTGGCAGGCGCGGCTGGCGGGCGCGGAAGACCCGCAGCACCTGCGCGAGCTGCTCGCGGTCCGGCTCGCGTGGGGCGCGGTTCTGCTCGAATGCAAGAGCCGGTCGGCAGCCCGCGCATTTGCCGAGTTGCAGTCCGGCTGGCGCTGTGCCGGCGACCGGCTGCGGCAGGCCGAGGTCGCACTGCAGGTCGATGAAATTTGGCAGCTGGCGCTCGAGGCGGGTTATCAGCGCCGGCTGGCCTGCAAGCTGGGCCAGGCCGCAGGCCTCCGCCACGCAGCCTCGCAGGACGATGGCGCAGAAGTGCAGGCGGTGTTTTGCATCGACGTGCGCAGCGAGCCCTTGCGCCGCGCGCTCGAGGCGAGCTGGCCGGCGATCAGGACCATCGGTTTTGCCGGATTTTTCGGGCTGCCGCTGGCCTACACGCCGCTGGCCACCACGGCGCGTCGCCCGCAGTTGCCCGGCCTGCTGCTGCCGTCGCTGGAAGTGACCGAATGCATCGCAGAGGCGGCCGGTTGCGAGTCCCGGTCGCAGCACTTGACCGCTGCCGCACGGACTGCACGCCAGCAGCGCTTTGCATGGGCCGAGCAATGGCTTGCCGGCAGCCGCTGGCCGAGCGCCGCGTATTCCTTTGTCGAAGCGGCCGGCATCGGCTATCTCGCCGGGCTGGCCCGCTGGCTGGCCCCGTCTGCCGCAAAGCGCGCCAGCACCGACCTGGCGGGACTGCCGACCCGGTACAGGGCAATCTGCCGCCCGACGCTCGCCGGGCTGGACGCCGGGGCGCGGGCCGCGCTGGCCGCCCGCGTACTGCACGCCATGGGCCTCGACCGGCACCTTGCGCCCCTGGTGCTGCTGGTCGGGCATGGCAGCCAGAGCGCCAACAACGCCCATGCGGCGGCCCTTGACTGTGGCGCCTGTTGCGGCCAGAGCGGCGAGGTCAACGCCCGCGTGCTCGCGCAGCTGCTGAACGAGCCGGCAGTGCGTGCGGGTCTGGCTGACATGGGAATCAAGGTGCCTGCGCAGACAGTGTTCGTCGCGGCCTTGCACAACACGACGACCGATGAAATCGAAGGCTATGACCTCGACTTGCTGCCGCCCGACGCCCGTGCGCGCTGGGATCGGCTGGTACCGGTATTTTCACAGGCCGGCGACCGGGTGCGCCGGGAGCGTGCGGCGCGCCTCGGGCTCGACCCGCGCGCCGGGCAGGCGCCCTTGCTGGCACGGATGCGCAGCCGCGCGAACGACGGCGCGCAGAACCGTCCCGAGTGGGGGCTGGCCGGAAATGCGGCATTCATCATCGCGCCGCGCCACCGGACGCAAGGCGTGACGCTGGACGGGCGCAGCTTCCTGCATGACTATGACGCCGCAAGCGACCCGGACGCCAGCGTGCTCGAGTTGCTGATGACTGCGCCGATGCTGGTCACGCACTGGATCAACTGGCAATATCACGCGTCCACCTGCGACCCGGAGCGGCTCGGCAGCGGGAACAAAATCCTGCACAACGTGGTTGGCGGCCGCATTGGCGTGTTCGAGGGGAATGGCGGGGATCTGCGCATTGGTTTGTCACGCCAGTCGCTGCACGACGGGCAGCGCTGGATGCATGAGCCACTGCGCCTGACCGTGATCATCGACGCGCCGCAGCAGGCAATCGACAAAGTGATCGCGCAGCATGCAGTCGTGCAGCAGCTGCTGTCGAACCGATGGCTGCACCTGTGGCGTTTCGAGGCGGACGGATTTTCCCGCTACGCGGCAGGCGGCTGGCATCCGCTGTAGCCGGATCCCGGGCAGTCCGGGCGAGCTTTTGCCTTGCGACTGCCGTGCCCTTCCTGCCGGCTTCCGGCACTTCGGATGCCCGCTGCTCGCCTCCCGGCGGGCGCGGCTGCCCGCGCCGCAGCCAGCCGCGCGAGGCGGCGTGCTATTCTTGTAACACCTCGCGCGGGTAATCCCTTTCCGAACCTGTACTAAAATCCGATCCCTTCTTCAATAACGAGCTACGTGTCCACCCTCGTCGACATTCGCGACCTGCATTTCGCCTACAACGACCGCCCGATCCTGTCCGGCTTGAACATGCAGTTCGAGCGGGGGAAGGTGATTGCGGTGATGGGCGGCTCGGGCTCGGGCAAGACCACCGTGCTGCGCCTGATCGGCGGCCAGATTCGCGCACAGTCCGGCAGCGTGGCGGTGGACGGCCAGCAGGTCGCCGGACTCAATCAGCGCGGCCTGTACCAGCTGCGTCGCCGGATGGGCATGCTGTTCCAGCATGGCGCGCTGTTCACTGACCTGTCGGTGTTCGACAATGTCGCTTTCCCGCTGCGGGAGCACACCCGCCTGCCGGAGAGCATGATCCGCGACCTGGTGCTGATGAAGTTGCACGCAGTCGGGCTGTCAAATGCGGCCGCGCTGAAGCCAAGCGAGATCTCGGGCGGCATGGCGCGCCGGGTGGCGCTGGCGCGCGCCATCGCGCTTGACCCCGAGCTGATCATGTACGACGAGCCGTTCGCCGGTCTCGATCCGATTTCGATGGGCATGACTGCCAACCTGATCCGCAAGCTCAATGACGCGCTGGGCTCGACCTCGATCCTGGTATCGCATGACGTGCACGAATCTTTCCTGATCGCCGACCATGTGTACTTCCTGTCGCAGGGACGGATCGTCGCGCACGGCACGCCGCAGCAGATGCGGGAGTCGGATGATCCTTTCGTGAAGCAGTTCGTGAACGCGGAGGCGGACGGACCGGTACCCTTTCATTACCCCGGTCGCTCGATCGACGAGCAGCTCGGCCTGCGGGGACGCGCATCATGATCGACTGGCTGGCTCGCCTTGGCGCCGCCGTGCGCGGCTACCTCGCTACCCTCGGCCTGGCCACGCGCCTCTTCGTTGCGCTGGTGGCCGCCAGCGGCGGCCTGTTGCGTCGCTTGCGACTGGTCACGGACCAAGTGCACTTCATTGGCAATTATTCTTTGGTGATCATTGCGGTTTCCGGACTGTTCGTCGGCTTCGTGCTCGGACTGCAGGGCTACTACACGCTGAACCGCTACGGCTCCGAACAGGCGCTCGGCCTGCTGGTCGCACTGTCTCTGGTGCGCGAACTGGGGCCGGTGGTCACGGCGCTGCTGTTCGCCGGCCGGGCCGGCACCTCGCTCACGGCGGAAATCGGTTTGATGAAGGCAGGCGAGCAGTTGGCGGCCATGGAGATGATGGCGGTCGACCCGGTACAGCGCGTGCTCGCGCCCAGGTTCTGGGCCGGCGTGATCGCCATGCCGCTGCTGGCGGCAGTGTTCTCTGCGGTCGGCGTGGTGGGCGGGTATATCGTCGGCGTGCGCATGATCGGCGTCGATGAAGGCGCGTTCTGGTCGCAGATGCAGGGTGGGGTGGCGTTATGGGCCGATATCGGCAACGGCGTGATCAAGAGCGTGGTGTTCGGCATTGCCGTCACTTTTATCGCGCTTGACCAGGGCTATCGCGCCGCTCCCACCCCCGAAGGCGTCGCGCGTGCGACCACGCGTACTGTGGTCATTGGTTCACTGATGGTGCTGTGGCTGGATTTCCTGCTGACGGCACTGATGTTCTCCTGATACGAGGCAAGACATGCAACGAAAATCCCTCGACGTATGGGTCGGCCTGTTTGTGCTGGTGGGTGCCATCGCGCTGGTGTTCCTGGCGCTCCGCGTGGGCAATCTCGGCGATGTGACTTTCGGCCCGGGTTACACGCTGGTGGCGCGGTTCGACAATATTGGCGGCCTCAAGCCGCGCGCGCCGGTCAAGAGTGCCGGTGTGGTAGTGGGGCGGGTGGAGTCGATCGGCTTTGACGACAAGACCTTCCAGGCAAGCGTCATTCTGCGCATGAATTCCGATGTGCAATTCCCGAAAGACAGCTCAGCCAAGATCCTGACTTCCGGCCTGCTCGGCGAGCAGTACATCGGCCTCGAGCCGGGTGGCGACACACAGAATTTTGCTGAAGGCGACCGCATACGGAGCACCCAGTCCGCACTGGTGCTTGAAAGCCTGATCAGCCAGTTTCTGTTCAACAAGGCCGCCGAGGGCAGCAAGCAGGAGGACAAATGAGTACCCGCCGATTCGCAAGCCGTGCGTTCGTCCTGCTGGCCGCGGCGCTGCTGTCCGCCTGTGCCACCGTGCCGGGCACCGGGCAGGACCCGCGCGATCCTTTCGAAAACTACAACCGGGCGATGTATGACTTCAACATGGGTCTCGATCGCAAGGTGATCCGGCCGGTGGCCGAGGGCTATGTCGACATCGTGCCCTCGCCGGTACGCACTGCAATCGGCAATTTCTTTTCAAACATTGGCGATGTCTGGACAGCAGTCAACAATTACCTGCAGATCAAGCCGCGCGAGGGCACGCAGGATGTTGCGCGCGTGGTGCTGAACTCCACTTTCGGTGTACTCGGCCTGATCGATGTAGCCACGCCGATGGGCTTGCCGAAGCATGAAGAGGATTTCGGCCAGACGCTGGGCAAGTGGGGGGTGCAATCCGGTCCTTTCCTGGTGCTGCCTCTGTTTGGCGCGAGCACCGTGCGTGACGGGCTTGCCCGGCCAGTCGATTTCCTTGCGGATCCGGTGAGCCAGGTGTCGGATGCCGGCACGCGCAACGTGGCGCGTGTAGTGCGGCTGGTCGACAACCGTGCCGATCTGCTCGGCGCCAGTTCGCTGATGGAGGATGCGGCGCTTGATCCTTATCAGTTCCTGCGCGATGCCTACCTGCAGCGGCGCGAAAGCCGCGTGCGCGATGGGGCACAGGAAGGCGATGACTAGCGCTTGATCGACTGTAAGCAAATGTCAGCGGCTGGCAGCGGCAGGTCGGATTGGTTATCATGCATGACATCATTCACCTGACGTCTTTCCCGACGTTCCTACCCGCCCAATGAATCCACTTCGTCGCCTGTTTGCCGCCTTCTTTGTCGCCCTGTCCCTGACCGGTGCCGGCGTCCACGCGCAGGAAGCTCCGGACGCACTGATCCGGCGGGTCAGCGAAGAGATCCTCGATATCGCGAAGACCGACAAGCAGATCCAGGCGGGCGACCAGCAGCGCATCATGGAAGTGGTCCAGTCGAAGATCATTCCGCATGTCGATTTCCCGCGCATGACGGCAATGGCGACCGGCCGTTTCTGGCGTGAGGCGACGCCGGAGCAGCGTACCGCGCTGACCAACGAGTTCAAGACACTGCTGATCTACACGTATTCCGGCGCCATCTCGCAAATCCGCAACCAGCGGCTGGATTTCAAGCCGATGCGCGCCGCGCCGGATGATGCCGAGGTCGAGGTGCGTTCCAGCGTGATCCAGGCCCGAGGTGAACCGATACAGCTGAACTACCGGCTGGAAAAAACGCCGAATGGCTGGAAGATCTTTGATGTGAACATCCTGGGCGCCTGGCTCGTCGAAACTTACAAGGGAAGCTTTGCCTCCGAAATTTCCCGTGGCGGCATCGATGGCCTGATTCGTACGCTGGCAGAGCGCAACAAGCGGCTCGCCGCCAACCCACCGCGCCCGGCCCTCAAGTAAGCATGCCCGTGGCTATCACCCCGTCCAGGCTGACGCTGTCCGATTCCGCCGCCGCAATGCAGGACGGCTGCGCGGCGATAGCGGCCGGCGCAGTTGACGTCGATCTCGGCGGCCTGGAGCGTTTCGATTCGGCCGCGCTGGCAACCCTGCTGGCATGGCAGCGTGCTGCGGCGGAGCGAGGCGCAACGCTGAGCATTCAACGATGCCCGCCCGGACTGGCTAGCATCGCCCGGGTCTACGGCGTCGCCCACCTGCTGGAATCCTGAGCCCGGCTTTCCGTTGGCCAGCGGGAAATCCCCGCGAAATCCCCTATAATCAGACACTTTGCGCCATTCCAGGCGCAGCATCGCATTTCCTTCCCGCCCCAGCCCATCATGGCCGCCATCCGGATCGACAACGTCAAGAAGCGCTATGGCGCCCTGCAAGCGCTGGGCGGCGTTTCGCTTGAGGTCGCCGAAGGCGAATTTTTCGGCCTGCTCGGACCGAACGGCGCCGGCAAGACCACCCTGATATCGATCATTGCCGGCCTCGCGCATGCCGATGAGGGGCGGGTCAGCATTCACGGGCACGATGTCGTTTCGGATTACCGCGCCGCCCGCCAGTCGATTGGCGTGGTGCCGCAGGAGCTGGTGTTTGACCCGTTCTTCACCGTGCGCGAGACGCTGCGCATGCAGTCCGGTTACTTCGGCATCGCGAAAAACGAAGCATGGATAGACGAAGTGCTGCATGAGCTCGGGCTGACCGACAAGGCGGATACCAACATGCGCAAGCTGTCCGGCGGCATGAAGCGTCGTGTACTGGTAGCGCAGGCGCTGGTCCACAAGCCGCCTGTGATCATGCTGGACGAGCCGACTGCCGGTGTCGATGTCGAGCTGCGCCAGACCCTGTGGAGCTTCATCGGCCGCCTCAATCGCGACGGGCACACCGTTGTGCTGACCACGCATTACCTCGAGGAGGCGCAGGCGCTGTGCAACCGGATCGCGATGCTGAAGGCGGGCCGGGTCGTTGCGCTTGATTCAACGGCTGCGCTGATCCGCCGGATTTCCGGCTCCCAGCTGGTGGTGAAGCTGGCCGGCGGGCAGCTGCCGGTATCGCTGCACCACCTGGCCTCGCATCCGGATGAGTTGATGCACGGACAACAGTACACGCTGCGTGTGAACCATCACGACGAGGTCGAGCCGATACTCGCGACCATTCGTTCGGCCGGCCTGAAAATCGATGACCTGCAACTGCACCAGGCCGATCTGGAGGATGTGTTCATCCAGGTCATGGGGAACGAGAAATGACCGGCTTTCGTACCCTGCTGCAGAAAGAGCTGCTGCGCTTCTGGAAAGTCGCGACCCAGACGCTGACGGCGCCCATCGTCACCGCCATGCTCTACCTGCTGATTTTCGGTCATGTGCTCGAGGAGCATGTGCAGGTGTTCCCCGGGGTGTCGTACACCGCCTTCCTGGTGCCCGGCCTGGTGATGATGAGCGTGCTGCAGAATGCATTCGCCAACTCTTCCTCCTCGCTGATCCAGTCGAAAATCACCGGCAACCTGGTATTCGTGCTGCTGACGCCGCTGTCGCACTGGGAAATGTTTGCTGCTTACGTGCTTGCCGCAATGATCCGCGGCTTCCTGGTGGGCCTGGGCGTACTGCTCATTACGGTCTGGTTCGCCCAGCTGAGCTTTGTAGCGCCGGTGTGGATCCTGCTCTTCGGGCTGCTGGGTGCTGCCATCCTCGGCACCATGGGCCTGCTGGCCGGCATCTGGGCAGAAAAATTCGACCAGCTTGCCGCCTTCCAGAATTTCCTGATCGTGCCGGCGACTTTCCTGGCCGGGGTGTTTTATTCTGTGCACTCGTTGCCGCCGTTCTGGCTGGCCGTGTCGCATGCCAATCCGTTTTTCTACATGATCGACGGGTTCCGTTACGGTTTCTTCGGCCATTCCGACGTGCCGCCCGCTACCAGCCTGGCGATCGTGCTGGTGTTCTTCGTGCTGCTGGCCGGCATTGCGGTCACGCTGCTCAAGCGCGGCTACAAGCTGCGCCATTGACGCGCCGCCACTCCGGTAAACAATTTTTTGCAAAGGTTGAATCGTGCTGCCCACTCCTGATCTGATCAAGAATTACATCGCCTCTGGCCTGGAATGCACCCATCTCGATGTGGAGGGCGACGGTCAGCACTTCACCGCGCTGATCGTCTCGCCCGCATTTGCCGGCAAGCGCCTGATCCAGCGTCACCAGCTGGTTTATGCCGCGCTGGGCGACCGCATGAAGGCGGAAATCCATGCCCTGTCGATGAAGACGCTGACGCCCGAGGAGTATCAGGGCTAATGGACAAGCTGCTGATCCGCGGCGGCAAGCGCCTGGCGGGCGATATTGTGATCGCCGGCGCAAAAAATGCTGCGCTTCCCATCCTGTGCGCCGGCCTGCTGACGGCCGACACGCTGCTGCTGGCCAACGTGCCGCGCTTGCAGGATGTCGCCACCATGCAGAAACTGCTGGGCCAGATGGGCCTGTCGATCGATGAGCAGGGCGACCGGCTGGCACTCTGCGGGCGGGATGTCGCCCGGCTCGAGGCACCCTACGAGATGGTCAAGACCATGCGTGCGTCGATCCTGGTGCTCGGCCCGCTGCTGGCGCGCTTCGGGGAGGCCAAAGTCTCGCTGCCCGGCGGCTGCGCCATCGGTTCGCGGCCGGTCGACCAGCACATCCGGGGGCTGCAGGCCATGGGCGCCGAGATCCGGATCGAGGGCGGCTACATCTATGCCAAGGCCAAGAAGCTGAAGGGCGCACGCATCGTGACCGACATGATCACCGTCACCGGCACCGAGAACCTGCTGATGGCCGCCACCCTGGCCGACGGGGAAACCGTGCTCGACAATGCGGCACGCGAACCCGAGGTGACCGATCTCGCCCACCTGCTGGTGGCCATGGGCGCAAAGATCGACGGCATCGGCAGCGACCGGCTGGTAGTGCAAGGCGTGCCGGCATTGCACGGCGCGCAGCACAGCGTGATCGCCGACCGCATTGAAACCGGCACGTTCATTTGCGCAGCGGCTGCTGCCGGCGGCGACCTGGTGCTGAAAAACACGCGCGCCAACCTGCTCGACGCTGTGGTCGACAAGCTGCGCGAGTCCGGGGCGGTCATTACCGCTGGTGACGACTGGATCCGCGTGCAGATGTCGGGCCGCCCAAGGCCGGTCAGTTTCCGCACCACCGAATACCCGGGCTTCCCGACCGACATGCAGGCGCAGGTGATGGCGCTCGACTGCCTCGCCGATGGCACGAGCCGGGTGACCGAAACGATTTTCGAGAACCGCTACATGCATGTGCAGGAACTGAACCGGCTCGGCGCGGGGATCGAGATCGACGGCCATACCGCAATCGTCCATGGCGTACCCCGGCTGGTCGGCGCACCCGTGATGGCGACCGACCTGCGGGCCTCCGCGTCCCTCGTGATTGCCGGCCTCGCAGCCGAAGGCGAGACCCTGATCGACCGGATCTATCATCTGGATCGCGGCTATGACCGGATGGAAGCCAAGCTGTCGGCCGTGGGTGCCGACATCCAGAGAATCAAGTAAAGAGCCAACAAGAATGAACCAGACGCTGACGCTGGCGCTGTCCAAGGGACGGATTTTCGAAGAGACGCTGCCGCTGCTGCAGGCCGCCGGCATTGTGGTGACCGAGGATCCGGAAAAATCGCGCAAGCTGATCCTGCCGACCAGCGATCCCGCCATTCGCGTGGTGATCGTGCGCGCATCGGATGTGCCGACTTACGTGCAGTACGGCGCGGCCGACTTCGGCGTGGCCGGCAAGGACGTGCTGCTCGAGCATGGCGGCGAGGGGCTGTACCAGCCGATTGACCTGAACATCGCGAAATGCCGGATGTCGGTTGCGGTGCATGCCGGCTTCGACTA
>JAIXTG010000138.1 GCA_027484285.1 Oxalobacteraceae bacterium
GGCCAGGCCGGCTGCAATGGCAGTTTCAGGTAGTGCAGCACCCGCATCAGCCAGACCAGGTTGAGCGCACCGACAGCGACACGGGCCGCAATCACCCCGGCGATCCCGGTGCCGGCGGCTGCAGCTGCCGCGGCGGCGAGGTTGCCGATGATGCCGAACAGGATTTCGCTTTGCGCCGAGCGGTCATAGCGCTGCAGCGCCTGCGGGACGACCAGCAGGTAGTTCTGCACCTGGCTCAGCAGGAAGCCGAGGGCAGCGACCTGCAATGCCAGCAGCGTGTCGGCCCGTGCGCTCTCGGACACGCTGAACACGTAGTCCAGCACATAGGGCGCGCTCAGAAACAGCGCCGCGCCGCCTGCGACGCCGAGCAGGCCGTAGAAGAAGGCGCCAAACCAGAAGGTCTGCGCAAAGCGGATGTTGTCTTGCTGGGTGTGGTACTGGGACAGGTATTTGATGGCGCCGGCCGACAGGTTGACGTCGAGCAGGCCGAAATAGCCGATCACCGAGGCAATCAGGGTCACGACGCCGAAGCCCTCGAGCCCGAGGCCGTGGATCATGACCGGCACCGTGGCCAGCGCGACTATCGACGGTAGCGCGACGCCGCTCAGGTTCCACAGCGAATTACGCAACAGCATGCGTTCTCCACGTCGGGGATGCGGTGCGCGGCGCCGGTGCCAGCGCAAGATAGGGCAGGGCGAGCGACATGCCGATCAGCAGCATGCTGCGGAACTCGATCACCGGCGTACCGACCAGCAGGGTGGGCAACCAGAACAGCAGGCTGGCCATGCCGGCGTCGGCCAGCAGCGCATGATTGCCCGTGACCCTGCGCCGGATCTTCAGGTAGCGGATCGTGAACGCAACCAGCAGCGCGAGAAACAGCAGCAGCCCGACCATGCCGGACTTCAGCACCAGGTGACCGAAGCCGCTGTGCACGAAATCGAACTTGCCGAAGTGATAGTCGAGCATGGATTCATTGCCGTAATAGCTGCCCCAGCTGCCGAGCCCGAACAGCCAGTTGCCGTCCAGGCTTTTCGCAGCTGCCTCGAGCTCGTAGAAGCGGCTGACCTCGGTCGAACGCTGCGGGCCCACGTCATACAGCAGCGAGGCGATCAGGCCCGAGCTGCCGCTGTTGATCTGCAGCCGCTGCTGCATGAAGGCGGCGCCGGCAACCGATACTGCACCGACCGAAATCACGAGGAACTGCAGTTGCCGACGCAACGGCAGGCGCAGCATCAGGACGATGAACATCAGTGCCATCCCGCCCAGGGAAGAGCGGCGGAACGACAGCGCCACCGTGGCTATTTCCAGCGCCAGCAGGCCGAACAGTGCCGCGCGCTTCAACAGCGACATGCGTACGTCCGGCATCAGCAGCAGCCAGGCGATCACGAAGGCGGCCAGCGATGCGATGTAGTTGTCGGCGATGTCGAAATACACCAGCCTGATGTCGAGCCTCTCGAAGTTGGCATAGGGATTCGCACTGTCCCCGCCGAACAGGAAGTAGCGGACCAGCCCGAACACGGCGCGTACCGCCGCCAGCGCAATAATCAGCAGCAGCAGGCGCCTGCGCTCCTTTTCGTCATTCAGCGCCATCAGCAGCAGGATCGAGAACAGCGCCATGTTGGCGACATTCAGGATGCCGTTGTAGCCGAGGATGATGTTCAGCTCCTGCCCTGACAGCAGGCCGACGGCGACATGGCCGACCAGCATGAATGCGGTCGCCGCCAGAAAGGCGGGAAAGGGTGAGGCGGGCGCAAGGCGGCTGCGATTGGCCAGCGCGCGCAGCAGGGTCGCTGCGGTCGCGGTCCACAGCAGCAGGTTCAGCAGCGAGAAGTGGAACAGGCCGGTGCCGCGTGAATACAGGTTGTTCTCCGCTTGCAACTGGCCCCAGGTGGATGACGAGAACAGACACAGGATGGCCACGAAGCCGAGTGCGACCAGCGCCGGTGCGCGCAGGCAGACGGCGAAAGCCAGCGGCAGCGCAACCAGTGCCGCCAGCAGCAGCCAGAAGGGATCGGCGGAGGTCTGCATCGGGCGCCTCGCGGTTCAGATCCGCACCCGCGGGCGCTCGGCGAAGCCGCGGTAGGCGAGGTCGGCGCTATCAGCACTCTGCGCAGCGAGGAAGTTGCGCACGGTGCGTTGCACCCCCTCCTGCAGGCTGACCTTCGGCGCCCAGCCGAGACTGCGCAGGCGCGACGAGTCGAGCAGCTTGCGGGGGGTGCCATCCGGGCGGCTGGGGTCGAAGCTGATGTGGCCGTCGTAACCGATCACCTCGGCGATCAGCATGGCCAGCGCGGCGATCCGGATTTCCTCGCCGCTGCCGGCATTGATGTGCGAGCACTGCGGCGTCACCAGCGCGTCAATCCGGTCGCGCGGCTGATCCATCAGGTGCAGGCAGGCGGACGCCATGTCATCCACATACAGGAACTCGCGCAGCGGCTGGCCGCTGCCCCAGATTTTCACCTCCGGCGCGCCGGACAGCTGGGCATCATGGAAACGCCGGATCAGGGCCGGCAGCACATGACTGTCCTCGCGATGGAAATTGTCGCCGGGGCCATAGAGATTGGTCGGCATGATGCAGCGGAAGTCGGTGCCGTACTGTCGGTTGTAGCTTTCGCAGAGCTTGATGCCGGCGATCTTCGCGACGGCATACGGCTCGTTGGTCGGCTCCAGCGGACCGCCGAGAAGGAATTCTTCCTTCATCGGCTGCGGGGCCATGCGCGGATAGATGCAGGACGAGCCGAGAAATAGCAGGCGGCTGACCCGATGCTTCCACGCCGCATGGATCACGTTCGCCTCGATCTGCAGGTTCTGGTGAATGAATTCGGCCGGATAGGTGTTGTTCGCATGAATGCCGCCGACCCGGGCCGCCGCCAGGTAAACGACATCGATCGCCTGCTGGGCAAAAAATGCGTCGACCTGGTCCCGGTCGCACAGGTCGAGTTCCTCGTGACTGCGCAGCACGAGTTCCCCCGTGCCGCGTTCACGCAGGGCCCGCACGAGTGCCGAGCCGACCATGCCGCGGTGGCCGGCGACGAAGATGCGGTGGGCGGCACGCTCACTCATGGTGCGCATGGGCGGTGAAGCCGTTGTTGCGGACGAGGACATACTTGCGCGCAGCGGCCAGGTCAGCGTCGACCATCTCCCGTACGAGGTCGACGAAGCTGGTGCGCGGTTCCCAACCCAGTTTTTCACGCGCCTTCCTGGCATCGCCGAGCAACGTATCCACCTCGGTCGGACGGAAGTAGCGGGGGTCGACACGCACGATGACCTGGCCGGCGCGCAAGCCCTCATGGCCGCCGGTTGATTCAACCAGCGCCAATTCATCCGGCCCGCTGCCATGCCAGCTGAGGCTGATGCCGAGCATCCGGGCAGCAAGATTCACGAAGTCGCGCACGCTGCTCTGCTGACCGGTAGCGATCACGAAATCCTCGGGCTGTGCCTGCTGCAGCATCAGCCACTGCACCTCGACATAGTCGCGCGCATGGCCCCAGTCGCGTAGCGAGTCGAGGTTGCCAAGATACAGGCAGTCCTGCTGGCCGAGCGCGATGCGCGCCAGTGCCCGCGTGATTTTGCGCGTGACAAACGTTTCGCCGCGGCGTTCCGATTCATGATTGAACAGGATGCCGTTGCAGGCATACATGCCATACGCTTCGCGGTAGTTAACCGTGATCCAGTAGGCATACAGCTTGGCAGCCGCATACGGACTGCGCGGATAGAAGGGCGTGGTCTCGCGCTGCGGAATCTCCTGCACCTTGCCATACAGTTCCGACGTGGAGGCCTGGTAGAAGCGGGTCTGCTTCGCCAGTCCGAGAATGCGGATGGCTTCCAGCAGGCGCAGCGTGCCGAGCGCGTCCGAGTTGGCGGTGTACTCCGGTTCCTCGAAGGAGACGCCGACATGGCTTTGCGCAGCAAGGTTATAGACCTCGTCCGGCTGGCAGTGCTGGACCACGCGGATCAGCGACGCGGTATCGGTCATGTCGCCGTGATGCAGGATGAAGCGGCGCCCGGCTTCATGGGGGTCCTGGTACAGGTGGTCGATGCGTCCGGTGTTGAATTGCGAGCCGCGGCGCTTGATGCCGTGGACGATATAGCCCTTCGATAGCAGCAGTTCCGACAGATAGGCGCCATCCTGGCCGGTGACACCGGTGATCAGCGCTACTTTGCCTTCCGAGGGGGACATCGGTTCGTTAGGAATCATGAGATGAACAGTGAAGTGGTCAAGCGCTCATTGTGTCGGCCGCAAGCCGATCGCCATTGCGTCCGCACAGGTGCTGCCGGAGCGCTTATGCCTGCTCAATAGCCGCCGGGGTTTGTGCTCTGCCAGCGCCAGTGGTCGCTGCACATCTGTTCCAGCGTGCGTTCCGCACGCCAGCCGAGCAGTTCGGCAGCCTTCGCCGGCGATGCGTAGCAGCTGGCGACGTCGCCGGGGCGGCGCGGCGCAAGCTGCGTGGGTATCGCTCGACCGCAGGCCCGTTCGAAAGCATTCACTGCCTCCAGCACGCTGACGCCATGGCCCGTGCCGAGATTGACGGTGAAGCTGCCGGGATGGCCGAACAGCCGCTCGAGCGCTGCAAGATGCCCGCGGGCCAGGTCCATCACGTGGATGTAGTCGCGCACGCCGGTGCCGTCCGGCGTCGGATAGTCATTCCCGAACACCGATAGCGCGGGACGGCGGCCGACCGCGACCTGCGCGATATAGGGCATCAGGTTGTTCGGTATGCCGCGCGGGTCTTCGCCGATCAGTCCGCTTTCATGCGCTCCGGCGGGATTGAAGTAGCGCAGCGTCGCAATGCGCCACTCGGGATCCGATGCGGCGACATCGGTCAGGATTTGTTCGACCATCAGTTTCGACTGGCCGTAGGGATTGGTGGCACCGGTCGGTGCCGACTCGGCGATCGGTACGCTGGCCGGATCGCCGTAGACTGTGGCCGACGAACTGAACACCAGTTTGCGCACGCCTTGCTGGTGCAGCACACGCAGCAGCGCCACGCTGCCGCACACATTGTTTTCGTAATAGTCGAGCGGTTTCGCGACAGATTCGCCCACGGCTTTCAGACCGGCGAAATGGATCACTGCCGACACCGCCTCCTGCTGCAGCAGGCGCGTCATCGCATTCGCATCGCGCACGTCCATCAGGTGGAAGGCCAGCTCGCGGTCAGTGATCCTGGCAATGCGTTCGATCACCCTGGGCGAGCTGTTGCTCAGATTGTCGACGGCGATCACCTGCCATCCGGCCTGCAGCAGGCACACGCAGGTGTGTGAACC
>JAIXTG010000351.1 GCA_027484285.1 Oxalobacteraceae bacterium
ACCATCAGGATCCGGGTGTCCTCGTCGGACAGCGGCGCCAGTTGCGCATGCTCGATGATCCAGCAGAACAGGCGGTGGTCGAAATCGTCCCCGCCCAGCGCCGAATCGCCGCCGGTGGACAGCACCTCGAACACGCCTTTCGAGAGCTTCAGGATAGAGATGTCGAAAGTGCCGCCGCCGAGATCGTAAACCGCATATACGCCTTCGGAGCCGTGGTCGAGGCCGTAGGCAATCGCTGCCGCGGTCGGCTCGTTCAGCAGGCGCAGCACGTTCAGGCCGGCCAGTTTCGCCGCATCCTTGGTCGCCTGCCGCTGCGCGTCATCGAAATAGGCGGGCACGGTGATCACCGCGCCGACGAGTTCATCGCCGAGGGCATCTTCGGCACGCTGGCGCAGCGTGGCCAGGATTTCGGCCGACACTTCGACCGGGCTCTTCACGCCGGCACTGGTCTTCAACTGCACCATGCCCGGTGCATCGACAAAGTCGTAAGGCAGGTTCTCGGCGTAGGCAATGTCCTTCAGGCCGCGCCCCATGAAGCGCTTGACGGACACGATGGTGTTTTTCGGGTCGGTGGTCTGAGCAGCCTGGGCTGAATAGCCGATGTTGGCATGGCCATTGCTCAGGTAGCGAACGACCGAGGGCAGCAGCGAGTGCCCTTCGCTGTCGTCCAGCACCTCGGGAATTCCGTGCCGTACGGTAGCGACGAGCGAGTTGGTGGTGCCGAGATCGATGCCGACGGCCAGCCTGTGCTGGTGCGGCGCGGTCGACATCCCGGGTTCTGAAATCTGCAGCAATGCCATGATCTTGGGTCTTCCGTATTCAGGCTTCCAGCGATTCGAAAGCGCGCCCGACTTCCTCGCCGAACTTCTCGACGAACATCAGCTGTCGCACGCGCTCGCCGGCGGCCGGATAATCGCCGCCGGCCAGCAGCGAAGCAATCTCGTCCAGCTGCTGCTGGCGTGCGGTTCGCAATTCGGCATCCAGGCCCTCGAGCGCTGCCAGATCCTTCGCATGGCGCGCATCCTCGAGCGCCTCGCGCCACGTCATCTGCTGCATCAGGAAGGCCGGCGCCATCGCGGTATTCGACTCGATGCCGAGGTCAACCCCGTTCAGCTCGCACAGGTAAGTGGCGCGCTTGAGCGGGTTCTTCAGCGTCTGGTAGGCCTCGTTCGCGCGCGTTGCCCACTGCATTGCCACCCGCTTCTCGACATCGGTGGCGGCAGCAAAGCGATCCGGGTGCACCCGCCCCTGCATCTCGCGATAGGCAGCATCCAGCTGGGCTGCATCGATCGCGAAGCTCGGGGTCATCTGGAACAGCGCGAAATGGTTTTCCATTGGTCTCTAAAAACAACAGCCTGTTCGTGAGGACAGGCTGGCTGTTGGCTTCGTTGCGGTGGCAGGCCAACCCGCGGCCGACCTGCCGGGAAGTGCATCAGATGCGGAAACTCTCCCCGCAGCCGCATTCGTCTTTCACATTCGGATTGTAGAACTTGAAGCCTTCGTTCAGTCCCTCGCGCGCGAAGTCGAGTTCGGTACCGTCGATGTAGGGCAGGCTTTTCGGATCGACGAAAACCTTGATGCCATGCGACTCGAATACCTCGTCATCGGTCGACGCCTCGTCCACATACTCGAGCTTGTAGGCCATGCCCGAGCAACCGGTAGTGCGCACGCCAAAACGCAGGCCGAGTCCCTTGCCGCGCTTCTCGATGTAGCGGGACACGTGCTTCGCTGCCTTTTCGGTGAGGGTAATTGCCATACGCGTTATCTCTCAGTTTTCAGACGGTGGGTACCGGCGGAGCCGGGCTCCGTGACTCCGGGCCTCAGGCCGCCTTCTGCTCGCCGGCGTGCCGTGCCTTGTAGTCGGCGACCGCTGCCTTGATCGCGTCTTCCGCGAGGATGGAGCAGTGGATTTTCACCGGCGGCAGCGCCAGTTCTTCGGCGATCTGCGTGTTCTTGATCGACATCGCCTCGTCGAGCGTCTTGCCCTTCACCCATTCGGTCACCAGCGACGACGATGCGATCGCCGAGCCGCAGCCGTAGGTCTTGAATTTCGCATCTTCGATCACGCCATCGGCGCCGACCTTGATCTGCAGTTTCATCACGTCGCCGCAGGCCGGCGCACCGACCATGCCGGTGCCGACGGTTTCATCACCCTTGTCGAACGCGCCGACGTTGCGCGGGTTTTCGTAGTGATCGAGTACTTTTTCCGAGTAAGCCATTTTCTTGCTCCTGTCTCAGTCATGCGTCAGTGGGCAGCCCACTGGATGGAATTGATGTCGATGCCTTCTTTGTACATGTCCCACAGCGGCGACAGTTCGCGCAGCTTGGCGACCTTGGACTTGATCAGGTCGATCGTGAAATCCACGTCTTCGTCGGTCGTGAAACGGCCGAAGGTGAAACGGATCGAGCTGTGCGCCAGTTCATCGCTGCGGCCAAGCGCACGCAGCACGTACGAGGGCTCGAGGCTGGCCGATGTACAGGCCGAACCGGAGGATACCGCAATGTCCTTGATCGCCATGATCAGCGACTCGCCCTCGACATAGTTGAAGCTGACGTTCAGGTTGTGCGGCACGCGGTGCTCGAGGTCGCCATTCACATACACTTCCTCGATGTCCATCAGGCCCTTCGCCAGCCGGTCGCGCAGCGCCCTGATGCGCGGGAGCTCGCTGTCCATCTCTTCTTTGGCGAGCCGGAATGCCTCGCCCATGCCGACGATCTGGTGCGTGGCCAGCGTGCCGGAACGCAGGCCGCGCTCGTGCCCGCCGCCGTGCATCTGCGCCTCGATGCGCACGCGCGGCTTGCGGCGCACATACAGCGCACCGATGCCCTTCGGGCCGTAGGTCTTGTGCGCGGTGAAGGTCACCAGGTCGACCTTGACCTTTTCGAGGTCGATCGGTGTCTTGCCGGTGGCTTGCGCAGCGTCCGAGTGGAAGATGATGCCCTTGCTGCGGCAGAGCTCGCCGATCTGCTCGATCGGCTGGATCACGCCGATCTCGTTGTTCACCCACATCACCGATACCAGGATGGTGTCCGGGCGGATCGCCGCCTCGAGCTGTGCCATCGTGATCAGGCCGTCCGGGCCCGGCTCGAGGTAGGTCGCCTCGAAGCCCTGGCGCTCGAGCTCGCGCACGGTGTCGAGCACCGCCTTGTGCTCGGTCTTGACCGTGATGATGTGCTTGCCCTTGGTCTTGTAAAAATGGGCAGCGCCCTTCAGGGCCAGGTTATTGCCCTCGGTCGCGCCCGAGGTCCAGACGATCTCGCGCGGATCGGCATTCACCAGCGCTGCGACATGGCCGCGCGCCTCTTCGACCGCCTTCTCGGCTTCCCAGCCATACATGTGGCTGCGCGATGCCGGATTGCCGAACTGCTCGCGCAGGTAGGGAATCATCTTGTCGGCGACGCGCGGATCGACCGGGGTCGTCGACGAGTAATCGAGGTAGATCGGAAAATGCGGCGCCCGGATGGTGTCCATCAGGGATTTTGCCAGCGGTGCATTCATCTTTCGTGACTCCAGTGGATTCAAGCGGCCTGTTGCGAGCGCTGCTGCACTACGACGACCGGTTTCTGTTCTGCTGCCTTGTCTTTCTGCTGTTCGACCAGGTCTCTCAAAGACACCGAGTCGAGGTAATCGACCATCTTTGCGTTCAGGGTGGCCCACAGGTCGTGCGTCATGCAGCGCACGCCGTGCGATTCGCCGTCGGCATGGCAGTTCTGCTTGCCGCCGCACTGGGTCGCATCCAGCGGTTCGTCGACCGCGATGATGATGTCGGCGACCGTGATGTCCTCCGATCGGCGTGCCAGGTTGTAGCCACCGCCCGGACCGCGTACCGACTCGACAATCTCGTGCCGGCGCAGCTTGCCGAACAATTGCTCAAGATACGACAGGGAAATCCCCTGGCGCTGGCTGATGCCGGCCAGAGTGACAGGCCCCTGATGCTGGCGCAGTGCCAGATCGATCATGGCGGTTACCGCAAAACGACCTTTGGTTGTGAGACGCATCTGCAGACTCCAATCGAGGAACGGCGGGGATGCCCGGGTGCGGGTATTCCTGAACCTTTTGGTCGAGTATACCAAAGTCGACTGGAATCGTCAGGTATTGGGTTTGGCGGGAACTTTTCGGGAAACCGGCCGCCGGGAGCCTCAGGCGGCGCGCAGCAAATGCATCGGCCCGAACAGGGCCTGCATGCTCTTGTTCTGAATGAAAGACAGATTGTAAGGATGCTCGGCAACCGCCCGCGGGAAATGCGAAAACGCGGGCAGCCCATCAAGCCAGCCGGCGATCTTTCCCCAGAGCACCAGCGTCGGCGGCGACTGCCCCGCCCTGCCCGCCAGCGCCTCGAGCACTGCTTCCAGCAAGGGACGCCAGGCCTTCGCCTCTTTCAGCGGCGGCACATCGGGACGGAATACCAGGGCGGCATTCAGCAGCAGGAAGCCGCACTGCTCCAGATTGCGCTGCAATTCGGGCAGCGTGCGAATGAAGGTCGACTCGGCAGCCAGTGCGCGCTGCGCAACCCCGGCGACCGCCTCGCCACCGGTCGCGTCCGGCAGCAGCAGTCCGTCGGCCACCATCAGCATCTTCATGAAGTTTCGCAGCGAGGTGGCGCGATTGACCGGTTTGGACAGCCCCGAGCCGGACCACAGCAGGTCGACCGCACCGTCCATGAAGCAGACACCGGTCGCGCTTTCCTCGCGCGGATAGGGGCCCTCGCCGACCAGCACGTAGCGGACTGCATCGAGCGGCTGCTCGAAAGCAGCGAAGATACGGCCTCGGGTCGGCAGGAAGCTGCCAGCCGCCAGCGCCGGCAGATAAGCGGGATCGGCCTCCGCCACCCCCTGCAGCCCGCGCTCCAGCACCGGCTGCCATGACGGGTGAGCAAGCCGCAGCGCGTCAGTAAATACTGCCGGCAGCATGCTCATTTGCCGGTGATGGATACCACGTTGTCCTCGCCGGGCGCGCCAAACAGCTGCTCTTTCAGCAGATGCAGCTGGTCACGCACCTGCGCGGCCTTCTCGAACTCCAGGTTCTTCGAGTGATCCATCATCAGTTTTTCGAGGCGCTTGATTTCCTTCGCCACCTGCTTTTCGCTCATCGCCTCGTACTTCGCCTGCTCCTGAGCGGCCATCAGCTCTTCGCGCGCTTCATCGATCTTGTAGACGCCGTCGATCAGTTCGCGGATCTGCTTTTTCACACCGACCGGCGTGATGTTGTTCGCCTCGTTGAACGCAACCTGCTTGACGCGCCGCCGCTCGGTCTCGTCGATCGCACGCCGCATCGAGTCGGTCACCTTGTCCCCGTACAGGATCGCGGTGCCGTTCAGGTTGCGCGCGGAGCGGCCGATGGTCTGGATCAGGCTGCGCTCGGAACGCAGGAAGCCCTCTTTGTCGGCATCGAGGATCGCGACCAGCGATACCTCGGGAATGTCGAGGCCCTCGCGCAGCAGGTTGATGCCGACCAGCACATCGAAGGTACCCAGCCGCAGGTCACGAATGATTTCGACCCGCTCGACGGTATCGATGTCGCTGTGCAGGTAGCGGACGGCAATGCCGTTGTCGCCCAGGAATTCGGTGAGCTGTTCCGCCATTCGCTTGGTCAGCGTGGTAACCAGCACCCGCTCGCTCTTGGCGACGCGATCGGAAATCTCGTTCATCAGGTCGTCGACCTGGGTGCTGGCCGGACGGACGATCACCTGCGGATCGACCAGTCCGGTGGGACGCACCACCTGCTCGACGACCTGGTCCGAATGCTTGCGCTCGTAATCGGCCGGCGTTGCCGACACGAACACGGTTTGCCGCATCTTCGATTCGAATTCATCGAAGCGCAGCGGCCGGTTGTCGAGTGCCGACGGCAGCCGGAATCCGTAGTCGACCAGGTTGGTCTTGCGTGCGCGGTCGCCGTTGTACATGCCGTTCAGCTGGCCGAGCAGCACATGCGACTCATCGAGAAACATCAGCGCATCCTGCGGCAGGTAATCGACCAGCGTCGGCGGCGGCTCGCCCGGCTTCGCGCCCGACAGGTGCCGAGAGTAGTTCTCGATTCCTTTGGTGAAGCCGATCTCGGCCATCATTTCAAGATCGAAACGGGTACGCTGCTCGAGCCGCTGCTCTTCCACCAGCTTGTTCTGCTGGCGGAACCATTCAAGACGGTCGCGCAATTCTTCCTTGATGCTCTCGATGGCGCGCAGCACCGTCGAGCGCGGGGTGACATAGTGCGAGCCCGGATAGACCGTAAAACGCGGAATTTTCTGCCGTACCCGGCCGGTCAACGGATCAAACAGCTGGATGCTGTCGATCTCGTCATCGAACAGATCGACCCGCACCGCCAGCTCCGCATGTTCGGCGGGGAAAATATCGACCGTATCCCCGCGCACGCGGAAAGTGCCGCGGTCAAAGTCGATTTCATTGCGGGTGTACTGCATCTGGATCAGCCGGGCAATGATGTCGCGCTGCGCTATCTTGTCCTTCGCGCGCAGCGTCAGGATCATCTGGTGGTATTCGCTGGGGTTACCGATACCGTAGATCGCGGACACCGTCGCAACAATCACCACATCCCGCCGTTCCATCAGCGATTTCGTGCAGGAGAGCCGCATCTGCTCGATGTGCTCGTTGATCGCCGAGTCTTTCTCGATGAACAAGTCGCGTTGCGGCACATAAGCTTCCGGCTGGTAGTAGTCGTAGTAACTGACGAAATACTCGACGGCGTTTTGCGGGAAGAAATCGCGAAACTCGCTGTACAGCTGGGCGGCAAGCGTCTTGTTGGGCGCAAAAACAATTGCGGGGCGACCCAGGCGGGCAATCACATTTGCCATCGTGAAGGTCTTGCCGGAGCCGGTCACCCCGAGCAGGGTCTGGAAGGACAGCCCGTCCTGCACGCCTTCAACCAGTTTGTCGATTGCCGCTGGCTGGTCACCGGCCGGCGGGAACGGCTGGTACAGCCTGAATAGTGAATTGGGGAAGGTCACGAATTTCGATTCATCCAATGCAGATTGGACTTCTGATAGTTCAGCCATTGGATTTTGACCTTTGGTAAAATGCCGGGTTTCGCAAAGCGGACTCGCTAAGCGAATTTTTCGCCGATTGTCGAAGCAACCTGTCGGCCGGGCGAAACCCTTTCAGCTCGCAAACGTTAGTAACTTTTCATACTATCACGATGAACGCTCCGCTCTCCGCACCCTTGTTCGCCAACGTCCAGATGGCGCCGCGCGACCCCATCCTCGGCATTACCGAAGCTTTCAATGCCGACACCCACTCCGAGAAAACCAACCTCGGCGTCGGCGTTTACTACGATGACAACGGCAAGGTGCCGCTGCTGGCCTGCGTACAAAAAGCGGAGGCGCTGCTGATGGAAAAGAAGGCGCCGCGCACCTATCTGCCGATCGAGGGTCTGGCCGCCTATGACAAGGCCGTGCAGGAGCTGGTATTCGGTGCGGACAGCGAAGTGATTGCATCTAAGCGCGCGATCACCGCTCAAGCGGTTGGCGGCACCGGCGCACTGAAGCTGGGCGCGGATTTCCTGAAGCGTTTTTCCCCGGACGCCCAGGTCTACATCAGCGACCCGAGCTGGGAAAACCATCGTGCGCTGTTCGAATCGGCTGGTTTCGTCGTAAACAACTATCCGTACTACGACGCCACCACCCGCGGCGTGAACTTCGGCGCCATGCTCGAGACGCTGAAGACCATCCCGGCCGGCTCCATCGTGGTGCTGCATGCGTGCTGCCACAACCCGACCGGCGCCGACCTGACCGACGCCCAGTGGGCGCAGGTCATCGAGGTAGTGAGCCAGCGCGGCCTGGTGCCCTTCCTCGACATGGCCTACCAGGGCTTCGGCGACGGCATCGCCGAAGACGGCAAAGTGATCGGCATGTTCGTCAAGGCCGGCGGCCCGCTGTTCGTATCGAACTCGTTCTCGAAGTCGTTCTCGCTGTACGGCGAGCGTGTCGGCGCGCTGTCGATCGTGGCGTCCAGCGCGGAAGAAGCTTCCCGCCTGATGTCGCAGCTCAAGCGCGTGATCCGCACCAACTATTCGAACCCGCCGATGCACGGCGGCCAGGTGGTGGCGACCGTGCTCGGCACGCCCGAACTGCGCAAGCTGTGGGAAGAAGAACTGGCCGGCATGCGGGTACGCATCAAGCAGATGCGCCAGCAGATGGTCGACAGCCTAAAGGCCACGGCACCGGGCCATGACTTCGGCTTCGTCGTGCAGCAGCGCGGCATGTTCTCCTACTCGGGCCTGACCAAGGAGCAGGTGGAGCGACTGAAGAACGAGTTCTCGATCTATGCAGTCGACACCGGCCGCATTTGCGTGGCTGCACTCAACTCGAAGAACATCGGCCGCGTGGTGGATGCGATTGCAAAGGTGCTGTAAGCCCTCTGCCCTGCCCGCAGCAAAAAAGCCCGGCCTGTGCCGGGCTTTTTTTCGCCTGCACCTCGTACTGCATCCGCCTGAATCAGGCCATGATGCGCGCGCCCGCCGGCGTGTCGCTGCCCAGTGCACGGACAATCGCCGCGGCGATCTTGGCGCCGCCTTGCGCGGATGGCTCGACCTGGTGGGTGAAATCGGCACGTGTGGTGCAGACCCGCCGCAGGTCGATCACGGTCAGCCGGTGGTCGGTCGCGACCCGGAAAATCACATCGTCCAGCGCCCCGACCGCGGCATTCGCGCGCCGCTGGTAATCCCGGTCCTCGAACCAGCCGTTGTAGATCGTGCAGAGCACTGTGGGCAGCCTTGCCTTCAGCACAGCGGCGAGCATGCTGCGGTAACCCTCTTCGAAGCCCTCGACAATGTCCGCCAGTGCACGGAAGGTATCGGCCGCATTCAGGGCCGGTGCATCAAGCACGCTCGCGCGGTCGAGCGCGTCATTGCCGCCAACGCTGATGACCAGATGGGTGGATTTCTCCGGCAAACGCAGCAACTGTTCGGGCAAATCGGCCATGCGCCCGCCGTCCCGCGCAAGCCTCACCACCTCACCATCGCCGAGGCGGCGACGCAGCAGCGTGGGCACATCGGCATTCGGCCGGACATAGGCGGCATTGTCGAATACCGAGTCCCCCAGCAAGGCAACTTGCCAGCGGCGGGCTGCTTGTGCTTCATTCGTGCGTGCGGCAGCCAGCAGCGCAAGTGCGGCCCCGAGAAATTCGCGTCGACTGGCGGGCATGAGACCTCGCGTTCACAGAAGAACCCGGGTTGGAGCACGGCAGTGCGGCAAAAGTTTGCCGGGTCGCGCGTTCGCATGAAGTAGGAGCAGTACTTTGCATTAATAGTTTTGACAAATCCGTTTTTTTGCCCTATAGTCTCGCTCCTGTCGCGGTTCACAAAACGCAGACAATTCCCTGATAGCTCAGTCGGTAGAGCGACGGACTGTTAATCCGCAGGTCCCTGGTTCGAGTCCAGG
>JAIXTG010000036.1 GCA_027484285.1 Oxalobacteraceae bacterium
TCCCGGCCCTCGAGTTCGGGCGGCAAGGCCTCTGCCAGCCGTTCGCCGGCGCGCCACGCAGACCAGCCGGCGCCGAGCGATGCGCCGGCCAGCAGCAGCAGCGCCACCCGCAGCCAGCCTTCGAGCCGAGGCAGGCGCATGCCGGCAGCGAACGCCAGCCCTCCGGCCAGCACAAACAGGAGCAGCAGCCACGCGGCCGGCAATTCGGGGCGGTGCTGCAGCCACAGCGTGCCGCACAGCCAGCCAAGGGCCAGCGCGCGCACTAGGCCATCATCAGGTTGCCAAGGCGGGGCAGCACGCGGCCGACGTTCTGCGACGTGCAGGCGGCGATGTCTGCCAGCGGCTGGCCGCGCAACTCGGCCAGCACCGCGGCAATGCGGGGAAGCTGGGCCGGCGAGTTGGTCGCCGGATGCAGCCATGCGGGGGAAATATCGGGCGCATCGGTCTCGAGCGCGAGCGCCGTGGCCGGCAGCGACGCGGCGAGCCGCCGGATCTGCAATGCCCGGGTAAAGCTCATTGCACCGCCGAAGCCGAGCACGAAACCGAGGTCGAGGAAGGCCTGCGCCTGCTGCTCGCTGCCGTTGAATGCATGGGCAATCCCGCCACTGACCCGGATGCGCCGCAGGTGCTTCAGCAGCCGGTCCTGCGAGCGCCGCACATGCAGGATCACCGGCAGGCCGAAGTCGCGCGCAATCTTCAGCTGCTCGACATAAAAATGCTCCTGCTTGTCGCGCAGCGCGGTCTCCTTCAGCGCCGGCACGAAGAAATCCAGTCCGATCTCGCCGACGGCCACCAGCCGCGGATCATCGATGCTGGCGGCCACGCGTTCGCGCAGCCGGACCAGGTCGGACTCGGCTGCCTGCGGCACAAAGATCGGATGGATGCCGAGCGCATAGACGCAGCCGGGCAGCGTGGCGGCCAGCCGGGCGACTGCATCGAAATTGGCGACCTCGACTGCCGGCACCACGATCCATCGCACGCCGGCAGCAGCGGCCGCCGCTGCCACCCCGGGGGCAGTGTCGCCGAATTCGGCAGCATCGAGGTGGCAGTGGCTGTCGACAAACATCGTCGGCGTCAGGCCAGTTCGCGGCCTGTCAGGTGCAATACCCGGTCGCAGCGCTGCGCGAGCTCCGGGTCGTGGGTGACGATCACGAAGGCCGTGCCCAGCGTGCGCGACAGTTCGAGCATCAGGTCGAACACCTGCTGCGCGGTGCTGCGGTCAAGGTTGCCGGTCGGCTCGTCCGCCAGCACGCAGGCCGGCTCGGTGACCAGCGCGCGTGCCAGCGCCACCCGCTGGCGCTCGCCGCCGGACAGCTCGCCGGGCAGGTGCGTCACGCGCTCGCCCAGCCCGACCCGCGCCAGCAGCCGCGCGGCCGCCGCGCGTGCATCCGGGCGCGGCATGCGCCGGATCAGCAGCGGCATCGCGACATTGTCGAGCGCGGAGAACTCCGGCAGCAGGTGATGGAACTGGTAGACGAAACCGAGCGAGCGGTTGCGCAGCTGGCCACGCTCGCTGTCGGACAGCCGGTCCAGCGCGTTGCCGAGCAATTGCACGCTGCCGCTGCTCGGGGCATCCAGCCCGCCCAGCAGGTGCAGCAAGGTGGACTTGCCCGAGCCGGACACGCCGACGATCGCGACCCGTTCGCCGCGCCGCACCGACAGGCTGATGTTGTCGAGCACGGTCAGCGCATCGCGCCCCTGCGCGAAGGTCTTTCCCAGCCGTTCGCAGGACAGCACTACCGGGTTGTTGTCATTCATAGCGCAGCGCCTCCGCAGGGCGCACGCGCGCCGCGCGCCAGCTCGGATACAGGGTGGCAAGGAAAGCCAGCACGACCGCCATCAGGCCGATGCGCGAGACATCCGGCCAGCGCAGGTCGGATGGCAGGTTGCTGATCAGGTAGATGTCCTGCGGCAGGAACTGCACGCCGAACAGCCCCTCGATGAAGGGAACGATGACGTCGATATTCAGCGCGACCAGCACGCCGAGCGAGACGCCGATCGCGGTACCGATCAGCCCGACCAGCGCGCCCTGGATGATGAAAATCTTCATCACCGACAGCGGCGATGCACCCAGCGTGCGCAGGATGGCGATGTCGGCCTGCTTGTCGGTCACCGTCATCACCAGCGTCGACACCAGGTTGAAGGCGGCGACGGCGATGATCAGGGTGAGGATGATGAACATCATCCGCTTTTCGGTCTGCACCGCAGCAAACCAGTTCCGGTTCTGCATCGACCAGTCGCGCACGTAGTAGTCGCCCTGCAGCATCGCGCCGAGGTCGGCCGCGACTTCGGGTGCCCGCTGCATGTCCGCGATTTTCAGGCGCAGGCCGCTGGGCCCGGCAAGCCGGAACAGCCGCTGGGCATCGTCCAGGTGAATGAACGCCAGCGATGCATCGAACTCGAAATGGCCGGCCTCGAAAATGCCGACCACATTGAACTGTTTCAGCCTCGGCAGCACGCCGGCGGGCGTAACCTGCCCCTGCGGGGCGATCAGGGTCAGCTTGTCGCCGATGCGCAATCCGAAGCCTCGCGCCAGCTCGCTGCCGAGGACGATGTTGAACTCGCCGGGCTGCAGCGCGTCCAGCCGGCCGCGCACGACCTGCGACGCGACCGCCGATACCTTCGGCTCTTCCGCCGGCAGGATGCCGCGCACCATGACGCCGCGCACCACGTCGTTGCGGGTCACCATCGCCTGCCCGTCGACAAAGGGCGCGGCTGCGCGCACCTCCGGATGGGTGGCCGCCTGCGACGCCAGCCCGCGCCAGTCGGCCACGCTGCCGGAGCCGTCATGGATCTCGACATGCGACAGCACCGACAGCATGCGGTCGCGCACTTCTTTCTGGAAGCCGTTCATGACCGACAGCACGACGATCAGCGCGGCCACCCCGAGGGCGATACCGGCCATGGAAATCAGCGAGATGAAGGAAATGAAGCTGTCGCGCGCGCTGCGCCGGCCGGCACGCGTGTAGCGCAAGCCGATCATCCATTCGAACGGCGGGTTGTTGAACAGGGCCAAACGGGGCTCCGGTGGTCTTTTGTCAAGGCGGGAGTTTGCCATAGTCAAAGCGGAAACAGGCGGGCATCCGGCCGGCGCCCATTAAAATGCAGCCCCATGCGCCACACCACCCTATTGCTGCCGTTCGCCCTGCCGCCCGCCGAACTGGCAAGAGACCTGCTGGGGCCGCTGGAAGCCCCGTCGCTCGCGCTGCTGCTGGCGCGTGCCGCCGAAATGCCGCTGCGCGAGCAGCCGCCGTTTGCCGCGTCGCTGCCGCATGAGTCGCTGCTGGCCGGCACCGACGGCAGCAACAGCCCGCCGCTCGCACATGCGCTGATGGCGGCGCTCGGCGTCCCGCCCGGCGACGGCTGGTGGTTCGTGCTCCAGCCGGTGCATTTCCATGTGGCACGCGACCACCTGGTGCTGACCGATCCGCGGGAAATCGCACTCGACGATGCCACGTCGCAGGCGCTGTTCGCCGCGGCCTGCCCGCTGTTCGATGAACTCGGCTACGAAGTTCGCTACGGCAATGCGCGCCACTGGTTCCTGCGTGCCGACAGCTGGCAGGCGCTGCGCACCAGCACGCCGGATGCAGCCGCCGGCCGCAATGTCGACGTCTGGATGCCGGCCGGCGAAGCCGCACGCCACTGGCGCAAGCTGCACAACGAAGTACAGATGCTGTGGCACATGCACCCGCTGAACGAGGAACGCGAGCAGCGCGGGTTGCGGCGCGCGAACGGGCTGTGGCTGTGGGGCGGCGCCGCACCCGGCATGCATTTGCCGGAAGCGCGTGCGAGGCTGCTGGCAGCGATGCCCGCCGTTGCAGCGGCCGAGGGCCTGGCCTGCGACGGCACGCTGCTGCCGCCGGCGTTGGCCGGCGACTGGTCGCAGTGGCTGGCGGCAATGCAGGCGATCGATGCCGAACGGACCACGCCGCTGCTGGCCGCACTGCGTGCCGGCACGCTCGACTGCCTGACCCTGCAACTGACCGATGCGACCCGCCTGCGCGAGTGGCGCGCCACCCGCGCCAGCATGAGAAAATTCTGGCGCACGCCGTCGCTCTCCCCTCTCTCTGCCTGATTCCCGATGACCCGTCTTTCCACACGACCGTATTCATTCCGCCAGGCCGAGCTGCTCGCGCAGCAGGGATTGCATCCGGTAATGGCGCGCCTGATGGCCGCACGCGGGCTGCAGGCCGCTGCCGAACTGAAAACAGAACTCGATGCGCTGATCAAACCCGGCGAGCTGACCCAGGTAGCGCAGGCCGCGGCATTCCTCGCCGATGCGATTGCCGCCGGCAAGAAGCTGGTCATCGTGGCCGACTATGACTGCGATGGCGCCACTGCCTGCGCGGTCGCGCTGCGCGGACTGCGCGCGCTCGGCGCGCACGCGGACTACATCGTGCCCAACCGCTTCGAATACGGCTACGGACTGACGCCCGAGATCGTGGACCTGACGGCGCGCGAGAAAGCGCCCGACATCATCATCACGGTCGACAATGGCATTGCCAGCATTGCAGGCGTGGACGAGGCGAACCGGCGCGGCATTCCGGTGGTGGTGACCGACCATCACCTTCCCGGCGACCAGCTGCCGGCTGCCGCGGTAATCGTCAACCCGAACCAGCCCGGCTGCGGCTTTCCGAGCAAGCACCTGGCCGGCGTCGGCGTGATGTTCTACACCCTGCTCGCGCTGCGCGCCGAGCTGCGGCAGCGCGGACATTTCGATGCCGCCAGCCAGCCGCGGCTCGACCACCTGCTCGACCTGATCGCACTCGGCACCGTGGCCGACGTGGTCAGGCTGGATGCGAACAACCGCATCCTGGTCGCACAGGGCCTCAGGCGCATCCGCGCCGGGCGCGCGCATCCCGGCATTGCCGCCCTGTTCTCGGTGGCAGGGCGCGACGTGCGCAAGGCCACGCCCTTCGACCTCGGCTTTGCCGCCGGCCCGCGGCTGAATGCGGCCGGTCGGCTGGCCGACATGTCGCTCGGCATTGAATGCCTGCTGACTGACGATACCGGCCGCGCGTGGGAGATCGCGCGCCAGCTGGACGCCATCAACCGCGAGCGGCGCGAGATCGAGGCAGGCATGCAGGAAGCGGCGCTCGCCTCGCTGGAAGACGTGGACCCGCGCGACAATGCGACGCTGACGATGTGCCGCCCCGACTGGCACCAGGGCGTGATCGGCATCGTGGCTTCGCGGCTGAAAGAAAAGTTCTACCGCCCGACCATCACCTTTGCGCCGGCGGGCGACGGCATGATCAAGGGCTCCGGCCGCTCGATCCCCGGCTTCCACCTGCGCGACGCCCTCGACCTGGTCAGCAAGCGCCACCCCGCGCTGATCGACAAATTCGGCGGCCATGCGATGGCGGCCGGCCTGTCGCTGCGCGAGGCCGACTTTGATACCTTCGCCCAGGCCTTCGAGCAGGTCGGGCGCGACTGGCTCACGCCGGCCGAGCTCGAGCATGTGCTCGAGCACGACGGTGCGCTCGAGCCGCAGTACTGCACGCTGGATTTCATTGCGCTGCTGGACGAACAGGTCTGGGGCCAGGGTTTCGCGCCGCCGCTGTTCTGCGACGAATTCCGCGTGCTGAACCAGCGCGTGCTGAAAGAGCGCCACCTGAAGCTGCAGCTCGAGCGCGACGGACGCCAGTTCGACGCCATCTGGTTCAATCATGCCGACGGCCTGCCGGACCGCATCCGCGCCGCTTACCGGCTGGATGCCAACGAGTTCAATGGCCGGACCTCGGTACAGCTGATGATCGAATTCGCCGAAGCGGCTGGCTGAATCCTCCCCGCGCTACGCCTGTTGCGACGCCGATTAGTGCATCGCCGGGCTTCGCATTTCCGCCATCCCGGTGAATCATGAACCGGAATTGCACAGGGAGGGAACGCCGATGCGAGTCATCTCAGAGGGCATCCGACAAGATTTCACTGCCGCGCCGCCTGCCGACGCCCGAGCCGCGCAGCGCGCACCGGCGGGCACCGCCGGCCGGAGTCCGGGCCAGTTCCGGGTCAAGGCTGCAGACATTGCCCGGGCAGACGCTCGGGCGTCGCCCGGCCGGCTCAAGGCGGACTGGCGGCCGGCAAAGCCGATGCAGAGCCCGGCGCAGGCCGACGGCAGGCTGACCACGCAGCGGGCATTCCACGAGCGACCACCCGCCTCGACCTCCGCCTTCCGGCAAATGCTGGCGGCCGAGGGCCATGCATATGGCAAACATGGCGAACACAAACAGCGGATCGCCGGCGACGCTGCGCTCGCTGCTGCCGAGCGCCGCCTGAAACATCCGGAAGCTGCAGGGGGAAACCCCGTGCAGGCTGCCGACTACCTGAGCCTGCGCGGCCCGCGGAAAAACGAAAGCCTGATGGAGAAATTCCTGCCGGCCGGTTCGCCTTTCCGTTCGAAGCTCTATGCGCCGACAGGGGGCGTGCGGGACACCGGCACCGGCCTGTATGCGGAACTGCGGAAACTGGCATCGGGTCCGCCCGTCGCCTACGTGCTTTGCTTCCCCGGCACGGGCGTCGCCGGCAACAAGGACACGCAGTGGCGCACGAATATCGCGCAACTGCTGGGCGACAGGCCGCCGGCCCTGCACCTGCAGGCGCAGGCGCTGGCGCAGGACCTGAAAACGTCGCTTGAGGCGATGGGCTGCACCCTGTCTGTCGCTGGTCACTCGCTGGGGGGCGGACTGGCAAATTTTGTCGGGCTCGGCCTGGGCATCGACAGTTACTGTTTCAATGCGGCGGCGCTCGGTGGCGGCTCGCTGGCCTATCTGCGAGACCAGGGCCGGCTGACGCCGGAACGGGTAGGCAGGCAAGTGCACCTGCGGGTCAAGGCAGATTTCGCCAGTGACTCGACGCTGGGCACCCGCATCGGCAGGCTGCGGCCGGGCATGCCCCGGCCCTGCCAGGTCGGACAGGTGTTCCAGCTCAACCCGGGCGACGCGGCATATCCGGCAGGCAAGCCCTGGATCGAGCGGCATTTCCTCTCCGCTTTCAACCAGGCGATCCCGCTGGCCCCGCCAGCGCGAACCCGGGCGCCCGATGCGGCGCCGCCGGCCTGACGCGGGCACGCGGCAGAGCGGCCCGGTGCATCGCCAGCAGCCCGTGAAACCTGGCGTTCTGCAGGGGCCTTGGCGCGCTCCGGACAATGCCGCTCGCGCATTCCGCCCGTTGCAATGCCGCCTCACCGCTGGTGCACCCGACATGCAACGTTGCGGCGCAACCGGCCTGATGGCTGGGTGCGGCCGGTTACCTACCGGGGAGACCGGCCGCTGCCCGATGGGCGCACCGCCTGCATGCGCGGCAGCCGGCCATCCCGGGCAAATTGCCCAAACCCACGGGCGGAGGACAGCCATGACAGATCATCGAGACCGCATCGGGCGCTGGCTCGCCGGGAAAGTACCCGGTGCAGCATTTGACGAAGCCGGCACCGCATCGATCGAGCGCGACCCGGACACCGTGGTCGTGCTCGAGCTGTCGCCGACTGCGGACATCTGCCATTTCTGTGCACTGGTCGCGCCCCTGTCGGAGGAGCAGCCGGAAGCCAGCCTGTTTTCCGCACTCGAGCTGAACCGCTACGGCAAGCCGCTCGGCGGCTGCTGGCTCGCATGGGAGCCGGAGCTGCAGATGCTGACGCTGAACTGGAACCTTGTAATTGCTGACGCGGATGAGCTGGCGTTCGGCAATGCGCTCGACAATGTCATATCGGCGATCGATGCCGCGCGCGCCGAGTTGCTGCCTGCGCCGGCAGCAGATGCCAGCGGGCGCTCCCCCATTGAAATGGCCTAGGAGGCGACATGTTTGCGTTGGGCATGCTACGCCCCGGCTCCCTGTGGACGCCCGCAACCGCGCCCGGCCCTGCCTCGCTGCTCGCAGCGGGGCGCCGGGAAATCAGCGCCGCGCTGGATGCCCGGCGAGTTGACGGCGAGCTGCCGGCCTGGCCGACGGAGCCGCCCGCCGCGCCGGCTGCGCTCTCTCCTGCGACTGCCGAAGCCGCCCCGCCAGCAGGTACTGCAGCGAGCCCGGGCGTGCGCAGACCGACGGACTCCGTCATTCAGGCGTCGGCGGGCTTCTGCCGATGCTGTAACGAGGTGCGCGTAACCAACAAGGCGAGCCTGAACCAGCGACGCGCTGAACTGCGCAAGCGATGGCCCGATTTTGAAAAAACCTATGACACCTACCGGCAGTGGCGCGACTGTCGCAGCGACGATCCGGCCTACCCGAAGCTCGCGGAGGAAGGACTCAGGGCCCAGCGCGAGATCATGAACCGGTCGGGCGTGCGCGGCAGCGGCGAAGAAGCATTATTCAAGCTCCTGAGTGCAGGCAACTCCGACCTGCTGAGGTACGTTTCCCCGATCAACGGCGATTTCCGGGCCCCCGGCGCCGGCATCGTTGCAGGTTTGCGTTTTGAAACCGTCAGGAACGGCGACAAGGAAACCCGGGTCCCGGTGCTCGCGTTCCCCGGCACCGGCAGCGGGGCGATGATTCGTGCCCAGATGAAGACGAATATCGCGCAGTTCCTCGGCCTGGGCGGGCCGCCGCGGGCCTACCTGCTCGGGGCGGAACTGGCCAGGGCCATCGGCTCGCAATTCCCACCGGGCTCGGCGGCTTTGCAACTGGTGGGCCATTCCCTGGGCGGCGGCGCTGCCTCTTTCTCGGCAGCGATGAACGACCTGCCTTGCGTATCTTTCAATCCGGCTGCCCTCGGCGGCGCCAGCCTCCGGCACCTGCAGAACCATTGCCCGACATTCCAGCGTACCTCCCAAAAACAGACCATCATCCGGGTAAAAAATGACCACGTCAGCAGTCCGGCAATGCAGAGCCGCCTGGCCGCCGTGCTCAGGATCCACCCTCGTTTTGAAACGCCGACCCACATCGGCAACGTTCATGTCATTCCACGCGAGCAGCTGCCCGAAAAGCATCGCGGGACGCTGGAACTGCACAACCTGCGATCGATTGTCGCCATGTATGACGCGGCGGCAATCCCGCCGGGCGGCCGCCTGCCGACTGCTACGGTATAATCCCGGGCTTTTGCAGGAAGCCCGAATCCATGGAAGCCGAACGCCTGAACGCCCTCTCCGCCCTGCTCGCCGACCTTACCGCGCGCGA
>JAIXTG010000186.1 GCA_027484285.1 Oxalobacteraceae bacterium
ATCATCGACGTCTTCCCCGGTGACGAAAAGGAAATGGTGCGCGCGATGCTGTCCGAGTCGCTGCAGGCAGTGATATCGCAAACCCTGATCAAGACCCGGGACGGCGAGGGGCGCGTGGCGGCGCACGAGATCATGCTAGGCACGCCGGCCATCCGCAACCTGATCCGCGAAGCCAAGATCGCCCAGATGTATTCGGCGATCCAGACCGGCGCCGGCGTCGGCATGCAGACCCTGGATGCCAGCCTGGCCGACCTGGTGCGGCGCAACCGCATTACGATGGCTGCCGCACGAGCGGCGGCCAAGATGCCGGAAAACTTCGCAGGCTGAGCCATGGAACATTCACAGGCACTCGCCAGCGTGCATCAATTGCTGGCCACCATGAAGTCGCGCGGCGCATCCGACCTGTTTATCACCGCCGGCTTTGCGGCTGCCATCAAGCTGGACGGTCGGATGACGCCGCTGTCGGCGCAGGCATTGTCCGCCGACGACAGCCGTGCACTGGTGCGTGCCGTCATGAATGACCGCCAGCATGCCGAGTTCGACGCCACTCAGGAGTGCAACTTTGCCATCAGCGTCGAGGGCGTCGGCCGCTTCCGGGTGTCGGCCTTCGTGCAGCAAGGCCGTGCCGGCATGGTGGTGCGCACCATCACCACCGAGATTCCCGAACTCGATGCGCTGGGCGTGCCGCCGCAGCTGAAAGACATCGTGATGACCAAGCGCGGGCTGGTCATCATGGTGGGCGCCACCGGCTCCGGCAAGTCCACCACGCTGGCCGCGATGATCGGGCACCGGAATGCCAACAGCCAGGGCCACATCATCACGATCGAAGACCCGGTCGAATTCGTGCATCCGCACCGCAACTGCATCGTCACGCAGCGCGAAGTCGGCACCGATACGGCCGACTGGCATGTGGCACTGAAGAATACGCTGCGGCAGGCGCCGGACGTGATCCTGATCGGCGAGATCCGCGACCGCGAGACCATGGACCATGCGATCGCCTTTGCCGAAACCGGCCACCTGTGCCTCGCAACCCTGCATGCCAACAGCAGCAACCAGGCGCTCGACCGCATCGTGAACTTTTTCCCGGAAGAGCGCCGCCAGCAATTGCTGATGGACCTGTCGCTGAATTTGAAGGCGATGATCTCGCAGCGGCTGGTACCACTGAAATCGGGCCAGGGCCGCTGTGCGGCCGTCGAGGTGATGCTCAACTCGCCGCTGGTATCGGAACTGGTCTTCAAGGGCCAGGTTCACGAAATCAAGGAAGTGATGAAGAAATCGCGCGAGCTCGGCATGCAGACCTTCGACCAGGCGCTGTTCGACCTGGTGGAGGCCGACCGCATCAGCGTCGAGGATGCGCTGCGCAATGCCGACTCGGTCAATGACCTGCGGCTGGCCATCAAGCTGCATGGCAAAGATGGCAAGGGCCGCGACCTGGGCGCCGGCACCGCCGGGCTCGGGATCATCTGAGCGTTAACGGCTGCCAAGCGCGAAAATTTAGGGTCCGGAAGTACCCAAGCTGATCCCTGTTTTACCTCCTGTTCTGCGCAATTCACGGCATCCGTACGCCGTAAATTCCGACATGTGGAAGCGCGATGTGCACTTTCACTTTTCGCGCCACCTCAGGAGATTTCCATGCGACCCCGAACACACCTTTCCTCCCGCCAGCAAGGCTTTACCCTGATCGAACTCGTGATCGTCATCGTGATCATCGGCATCCTCGCCGCGATCGCCCTGCCGAAAATGACCGACCTCGCAGGCAATGCCCGCGCCGCTACCGTCAAGGGCGTGGCCGGCAGCCTGGCATCCGCCAATACCGCCATTTACTCGGCAGCCCAGATCAACAACCAGGGCGGCGCAACCGGCAGCGTGAACGCCTGCGGCACGACGGCAATTGCTACTGTCTATGGTTATGCCGCAGACACGACGGAACTGCTGAAGTGCGTGACGCTGTCACCGGCCTCCGACTTCAACACGGCGACCGCCAACGTGGTCTCGCATGCCGGCTCGACCACGCCCGCATCGTGCAACGTCACTTATGTGCCGGGCACCGCGACCGCCACCCCGCAGTACAACGTAACCGTTACCGGCTGCTGAACCTGAGCGGCAATGGAGTGACATCGTGAAACTGAAGCCTCGCGCCCCCAGGCCCTTGCAGGGAATGCTGGCGCGCGGCTTCAGCCAGCTTGAACTCCTGACAACCGTTGCACTGGCCGGCATCATGTCGGCCTCTGTCATTCCGAAAATGATCCCGCAGGCCGGCAAGAGTACTGCCGCCTACCAGGCACTGCGCTTGGCAGACGACCTGCGGCACACCCGGCTGCTTGCGATGTCATGGGGCCGCCAGCTGAACTTTGCCAGCGACGGCCAGACCTGGCGCGTCAGCTGCAGCAGCGGCTGTGCACAGGCCACGCCGCCCGCTACCGCCTGCCCGAATCCCAGCGCCGTGGTGGTCGATCCCGGCCATCACGGCCCTTTCTGCGTCGCACTTGAAAACGGCGTCACGCTGTCCGGTCCGGCGTCGATACAGTTCGACCTGCTCGGCCGGCCGCAATCGGCCGGGGCCATCGTCTACCAGCTGTCGGCCAACGGATCGACCATCGCCACCGTCTCCGTTGCTGCCGATACCGGCTTCGTTTCCACCGCGGTGCTGCAATGACTTCCGCCCGCGCCCGCCCTGCACCGCACGGCTTCACGCTGATCGAGATGCTGGTGCTGATCGTGGTGTTCTCCGGTTCGCTGGTGGCGCTGCTGTCGGTGTCGCGCGAGTCGGCTCGCCGCATCGCTGAAGTCGACGCCAGCGCGCGCGCCATGCAGTACGCCCAGGAACGCATCGAGACCGTGCTGGCCGACCGCCGCAATCCGCAGCGCGGCTATGCGTCGGTACCGCTGCAGACGGCGAACTGCGCCGTCCTGTCGGCCAGCTGTGCGTACCCGATGGAAAACTCGATCCCGGGCACGCCGCTCAGCCGCAGCGTGCAGATCACCGATGTCTCGACCAGCACCAGCTGCCCGAACCCCGGCAGCGGCTGCAAGCAGGTACTGGTCACCGTCAGCCACAACGGCCGCAAGCTGGCGTCGCTGGCGGCTCTGCTGGCGAACAACTGACATGCGCACCCACCGCCCCCCCGCCCAGAGCGGCATCAGCCTGATCGAGCTGGTGGTGGTGATGGTATTGACATCGACGCTGGCCGTCGCGGCCATGCAGCCTATCCTGGCCGCATTCAAGGCCCGCTCGGCGGTCGCTACCAACCTGTCGGCGATCGACAGCCTGCGCTATGCCACCGAACGCATCGTCCGCGAGCTGCGGCAAACCCGCTACGACGCCCAAGGCAGCGGCTTCCTGCTGCTGCCGCTGGACCCGATTGCCGGCAGTACCAATGCCAGCAGCGGGCTGTGCTTCACGCGCGTCGGCGGCACGGCCGGCGCATCCCACGCCAGCATGGCGGTGCGCCGCAGCGGCCAGCTGGCCACGCTCGACCGGGTTGCCTATCCGGGCTGCAGCGACCTCGGCCCGCAGGCGCTGGCCGACCGCGTCGGCGCGCTGCGCTTCGATTACTGGAGCTATGGCCCCGGCAGCACGCCGGTGGCGCTGGCGCTGAACGATGCCCAGTTCGGCACCCGGCTCGCATTCATCGACATCACGATGTCGGCGCTTTCCAGCAGCGGAAGCAACATCAGCTACCGCTCGCGGGTGGTGCTGCGCAACGGTGCATGGGGAGCCGCCAAATGAAGCACAGTCGACGCATACTGCTTTCGCGCCAGCGCGGCGCATTCGCGATCGCCGCCGTGCTGATGCTGGTGATCGTGGTCGCCGGCGCACTGCGTTTCATGCTGGCGGTCGCCGAGGCCAACAGCAGCGCCACACTGGCCCACCTGCAGAGCAGCAAGGCGCTGCAGGCCGCCGACAGCGGCATCGAGGCCATGCTCGCGAAACTGCGCAAGGGCGGCCCGCTGGAATGCGGTGCGGGCAATGTGCCGGGCGGCACCCTCGACGGTGCGAGCTATGCGGCGCTGGCTGCCAGCACGATCACCAACATGCCGGTATCCACTGCCTGCAACGGCCTGCAAGTCGCGTACGGCTGCCGCGGCCAGGTGCAGGCCAGCGTCGGCGCCAGCACGCGCACGGTCAACATCGACATCGCTTACTGCTCGCCCACCAATTCCGGCGTGAGGGGCTTCGGCGGCTACACCACCGACATCCGGCAGGTCATCTATCCTTACCAGCCGAACTCGGTGGTCTTCAGCAACCTCGCGTTCCGCCGCAAACTCGACTGGGGCGGCCCGAATACCTCGGCTACCACCTGCACCCAGACCGGCATCTACAGCGGCAGCTGCTCGCAGGGCTGGAGCATCGAGTCCAGTTCCGGACTGAACAGCGTCGGCGGGCGCGGCGTGATTGCCACCACCACCACCGTCGGCAATTACGCGGTGGTGCAGAAATTGGCGGCCGACCGCAACTATGTCGCCACCGGCGCCATCTTCGAGGGCAATGGCGTTACCTATCTCGGCGCCTATGCCGACGAAAACTCGGCATCGAACAAGGGAACGACCGGCACCTCCAACATCGTGATGGGCCAGGTGCAGGATGGCCGCACCCTCGGCACGGCGGCGAACGGCACGGCCGGCTGGTGCAAGGGGGCCGATACCCTGGTGTTCGGTTTCTCCGCCAAATCCGAAATGGCAAACGACACCCTGACGTCGGTGAGCTTTGGCGTCGGCAATGCGCCGCTGCGGCTGCTGGAGCGGTTCTCGTCGACGATCAACGACATGTATTCCGAGGTCTGGTACGTGCACAAGCCGCTCGCACAGGGCGGCATCGACAGCCTGTTTGCGACCGGTGTACCGACCAACTTCCACATCACCAAAAGCGGTACCACCACCGACCAGTGGGCGGCCGGCTTTGCCTGCCTGAAGAATGTCGACCCGGCCACGCCGCGCGGACTGACGGCCTTCATGCAGCCGTACAACTGGTGGGAGCCCTTCTGATGCGCATCGATTTTTCCCGGCTCGCCGGGCGGCTCAGGAAGCTGGCGGCGCCGCGTGCGCGCAGGCGCCCGTGGGCTGTCGCCGACCTGCAGCCCGGGCACCTTGGCGCAGTACTGGTAGCGCCGGCACGCAGCGGGCAGCGACCGGTCGTGCTGCAGGCGGCCAGCCTCGCATTCGACGGCGAGCTGCCGCCGGCCGACCGGCTGGCGATGCTGGCGCGCGAACTGCAGGCCGCCGGCCAGCGCTGGGCGCTGCTGCTGCCGCGCGAGGAATACCGGCTGTCGGTGATGCCGGAACCCGAAGTGCCGGCCGCCGAACTCGCACAAAGCCTGCGCTGGCAGCTGGCAGCCACGCTCGACTTCCCGGTCGAGGATGCGGCCATCGACTTCATGAAAATACCCACCGAAGCGTGGGAGCCGCAACGCACGCCGGACATCTA
>JAIXTG010000095.1 GCA_027484285.1 Oxalobacteraceae bacterium
AGCCAGTCCGGTGCGCCGGTCGAGGCCGTCGATCCGGCCGACGCGCCACTGCTCGACACCATTGATGTGCACCTGTATCACGAGCAGGTAGAGCTGCAGCTGCGCCTGCCGGCGCAGGCCGCGGTATTGCAGCTGTCGAACGACCATGTACGGCAGCTGCTGCAGATCCTGCTCGACCTGTTCCGCCGCGCCGAGTGGCCGGTGACTGCCTGGCCGGGATGGATGCGCGGCACAGCGCCGGGCAGCCTGCCCTCGTTGCATTGAGGGCGGGCTGGCCCGGTAGGGCATCAAATGATCTGGGTCGCTGAATTGAAGGTGTCGGTGTAGCCCACGAGAATAACTGCGCCGATATCCTTGCCATCGACCACCGTGACCTGGGTCGAATCCAGCGCCGAGCCATTGCTGGAGAGGTAGTCGATCAGTGAATGCGTGACATACGTGACCTTGTCGACCAGATCCAGCTTGTCGTTGCTGTCGAAGTTGTAAACGAGCTGTGGCCCGTTATTGATCGCCTGCCCCTTGTTGACGATGATTTCAACAGCGAGATTCGTATCCGCCGCACCCGTAATCGTCACCACGATGGTGCCGGTCACATTGTCGAGCGTTTTCACCGTCAGCGAATCGGTCACCTGCTGGCCAGCGGCTAGCGTCTGCACATTATTTGCCGCATTGTTCAGCGTGTAATTCCAGGTGCCGGTTCCGGCATTGAAGGTGAAGCTGCCGTAGGTACCGGTCAGCCCGGTGGTCACCGGCTGAAAACCGGCGACACTGTCCGGGTCAGTCACCGTCAGCGTGCCACCGGTCGACAGCTGGCCATCCTCGAATACCGTGCCGGTGAGCGTGCCTCCTAGCGTTGACAAGTCATTGACGGCTGCCAGCGAGAACGATTGCGCCGCGGTTGTGCTGCCACCCTTGCCATCAACGACGTTGTAGCCCAAGTTAACCGTGCCGCTAAAGTCGGTCGTCGGCGTGAATGTGTAAGTGCCGTTGTTGTTGTTGACCAGCACGCCATTGTTTGCGGTCAGGCCGGTCACGGCCAGCGGGTCACTTTCCACATCAGTAAAGCCGGCCAGCAGGCTAGACACATTGATCGTGTAGGCCGTGTCTTCGGTGCCGGCGGCGAGCGTCGCGGGAGTGCCAGTCTGTGTCGGTGCATCGTTGACCGCTGCGACGGCAAACGACTGGGTGGCAGCGATGGTGCCGCCATTGCCATCAACGACGCTGTAGGTCAGGTTGACGGTGCCGTTGAAGTTGGCCGCCGGCGTGAACGTGTAGGTGCCGTCGTTGTTATTGACCAGCGCGCCGTTGGTCGCCGCAAGGCCCGCCACGCTCAGCGTGTCGCCATCGACATCGGTGAAGCCGGCCAGCAGGCTCGACGCACTGATCGTGTAGGCCGTGTCTTCGGTACCGTCCGCCAGACTGGCCGAGGCCGCACCGGTCGGTGCATCGTTGACCGCTGCGACGGCAAACGACTGGGTGGCAGCGACGGAGCCACCGTTGCCATCAACGACGCTGTAAGTCAGCACCATCGGGCCGTTGTAGTTCAGCTGCGGCGTGATGGTGAAGGTGCCGTCGCCATTGAGCGCGACCGTGCCGTTGTCGGCCGCCAGGCCATTCACGCTCAGCGTGTCGCCATCGACATCGGCGAAGCCGGCCAGCAGGCTCGACGCATTGATCGTGTAGGCCGTGTCTTCGGTACCGTCCGCCAGACTGGCCGAGGCCGTACCGGTCGGCGCATCGTTGACTGCTTGCAGATCAACCCTGACCTGAACTGCCGTGCCAGACGCCAACTCGCCGTCATAGGCTTTCACCGTGAACGCGCTCACTATCCCGTTGACGTCCTCCGCGCCCTTCCACTGCAGCTTCTCGCTGGCGGAAAGCAGGGTTGTACCCGGCACCACCGCCTCCCAGGCACTAGTCAAGGAATTCCACTTCTGCAGAGTCCCGCTCGTCACCGACTCAATCCGGAACGACAGGCTGCTGCTATCCACATCCGCCTCGTCAGCGGCCGCAGCCAAATCGGCATATGTGATTTCCCTGAAGGTATCTTCCGTGCCACCATTGAGCGTGCTGACCTCCGCCAGCGTCGGCGCATCGTTGTTGCCGCCAATGGTGACGGTGATGGTCCGGCTGGCGCTGCCGTCGAGCGACTTCACCTCCAGCATGTCGGTGACCTCTTGTCCGCCGGCCAGGTCCTGCACGATCTCGGCATCGTTGGCCAGCGCGTACGTCCACGCGCCGCTGCTGGCATCGAAGGTGAACGTGCCGTACTCCCCGTCCAGGTCGGCCGGCATCATGAAGCTCGCTTCGTCCGTATCGCGGTCAGCCACCTCCAGGTCGCCAGCGGCCTGCAGTTCACCATCTTCCATCACCATACCGCCGTCACTGCCGTCGATGACGGCCGTGTCGTTGGCACCGTTGAGGTTGATGACCAGCGCCTGCGGCGCCGACACGGCACCCGTCGTATCCCTGACCGTAAACTCGAAGGACACCGACCGATCGTCATCGGCAACCAGCGCATTGAGCGCTGCTGCATTCACCGCAAAGCTATAGGCACCGGTCTGCGTGTTCAGCGTCAGCGTGCCCCAGTCGGTAACCCGTTGCACGACGCCCGCAGTCGCAGTCGGTGCACTGTCGGTGAGCAAGTAGGTAACCGTATCCCCATTGTCCACGTCCGACCCAACCAGCTGACCTGTAAGGGCGGCGGGCGCGTCATCAGCGGCGGTGTCATCGATGCTTCGTGCGCTGATGCCGGCCAGTTGGGGAGCGTCGTTCACCCCTTTCAGCATGACCGTGACCGTCGCGGTGCTCAGCGCACCATTGGCCATGCGAACGGTGTAAGCGAAGGTATCTGTTTTGGTTTCAGTGGCAGGCATGCGCTGAAGATCGGCGCGCAGCGCCGATGCATCGTAGGTAATCGTGCCGTCCGTGTTGATTGTGATTGTTGCGCCTGCCTTGGTGATATCCGTACGGGCTACCGGTACGTAGGTGCCTTCAAGCTGCTGCTCCACCGAATACAGGCGAGCCGCCCCCGGATCATTGGCCAGCACATTCAGCGTCGCAATCAGCACGTCTTCCGACAGGCCAGTACTGGTTGAGGTAAATGTGTCGTCTTTGGCGGCGCCAGTCTGCGTTGCAACTTTTATTGTTGTACTGGAAGGCATTGTCTCGAATCTCCATGAACAGGAATGAACGGGCTGCGTGTCCGCCTTGCTTGCTGTCCGGAAATGAACAGCAAGCTTTGGCGGGCAACCCGGCTATCTCAGGGAGATCCGTGGCTTTCCGTCCCCGCGTCGCCACGGGTTTGGCCTTGCACGGAGACAATACTAATTGGCAAAAAGAAATGAAGCTTGCTAAAAATCAAACGAATTGATGAACT
>JAIXTG010000406.1 GCA_027484285.1 Oxalobacteraceae bacterium
GCGGTGATGAATGGCCGGCTGGCTGCGGTCAGTGTGAAAGTGAGTCGCATCGTATGGGGCGCATCGACGATTTACACGCTGGCCAATGGTGACAACCACCTCGGCTATGCCGGTGTCTGTACGCCGAAGAACGTGCCCTGAGCTCCGCTCGCGGTCGCCGGCTCAGTGCAGTGCGGCTGCATGGCTGCGGCGCCAGTCGGCGAACTGTGCGGCCGGCAGCGGCCGGCTGAACAGGTGGCCCTGTGCTGCATGGCAGCCGTGCAGTCGCAGGTAGTCGAGTGCCTGTGATGTTTCGATGCCCTCGCCGATCACGTCGGCGCCCATCGTCCTGCCCAGCGCGATGATGGCCTCGGTGACTGCGCGGCTGCCGCGGTCATGCGCCAGCCGCTGCACGAAGCTCTGGTCAACCTTGAGCTTGTCGAGCGGCAGCGCAGCCAGCGCGGACAGGCTGGAGCAGCCGGTACCGAAATCGTCGAGGGTGATGCCGATGCCGCCCCGGTGCAGTTCATGGAGCACGGCGGCGGCCTCGTCGGTGCGCTCGGCCAGCGCGCCTTCGGTTACCTCCACCTGCAGCAAGGCGGGGTCGAGCCCCTGCTCGCGCACGATGCCGAGCAGCCGCTGCGCAAAGCCGCGCTGGCGAAACTGCAGCGGAGAAATATTCATTGCGACCGGTACCGGCGGCAGGCCCTCGCCGGCCCATGCGGCCTGCTGCCGGCAGATCTCGCGTACCACCCACTCCCCCAGCGGGCCGATGATGCCGCTGGCCTCGGCAATCGGGATGAAGCGGTCGGGACCGACGGCATCGCCGGCAGGCAGCCGCAACAGGGCCTCGGCGGCCACGATGCGCCCGGTCGGCACATCGATCACGGGCTGGTAGTGCAGCAGGAAGCTGCCCTGCGCGAGGCTGTCCCGGAGCTGCGCCTCGACATTCTGCGATGCGTCGGCACGATTATGCAGTTCGGGCGTGAACACCCGATAGCTGGCACGGCCGGTTTCTTTCGCGCGGTACATCGCGAGGTCGGCGCGATGCAGCAGGATCTCGAAGTCGCTGCCGTGCAGCGGATAGAAGCTGATGCCGATCGAGGCCGAAATGCCGAGTTCGAGACCGTCGAAACAGAACGGCTGGCTCATGGCGTCAAGCACGTGGCGGGCGACGGTCGGCGCGGTGTAGCCGCGACCGAGGTAGGGCAGCATGATCACGAATTCGTCGCCGCCGAGGCGGCCGACCAGGTCTTCATGGCGCACGCAAGATTTCAGGCGCTGCGCGACTTCCTTGAGCAGGCGATCGCCGACCTCATGCCCGTACAGGTCGTTGACCGGCTTGAAGCGGTCGAGATCGATGAATAGCAGGGCGCCGCGGCTGTGGCTGCGGCCGGCGGCCGCCAGCAGGTGGCCTGCGTATTCGAAGATGAGCGCGCGGTTCGGCAGCCCGGTCAGCGGGTCGTGCTGTGCCGCCTCCTTGACGCGCAGTTCGGCCAGCTTCTGCTGGGTGACGTCGAGCATGGTGCCGATCAGTCGCTGCACCTTGCCCTGCTCGTCGATATCGGCGACCGCGCGCGCGATCATCCAGCGATAGCTGCCGTCGCGATGGCGCATCCGGTACTCCGACTGCAGCGTATCGCCGGGCGCGGCCAGCAGGGCCTGCAGTGCGGACTGCGCTGCATCGCGGTCGTCGGGATGGAGCCGCGATATCCAGGTCTCGACCTGGTCGGGCAATTCGTCTTCCGCATAGCCGAGCAGGCGCTTCCATTGGGGCGACAGGTAAACCCGGTCGTCGGCAAGCGACCACTCCCATGCGCCGAGGTGCGCTATTTCGACGGCGAGCCGCAGCCGCGCCTCGCTGTCCCGCAGCGCCTGCTCGCCCGTGCGCTGGGCGCTGATGTCGGTGAAAACTGCCGTGCATTCATCACGCCCGGTCTGGTAGGCATACACATGCAGGAATTTGCCGGACAGGGGAAAGTAGGTGTCGAAGCTGGCCTCGCCGCCCTCGCGTGCGATGTGGCCGTAGATGCCCAGGTAGTCGGCATCCGGCACGCGGGTATCGCCGAATATTTCGGTAAACAGACGTCCCTCGACCATGCTGCGCGACAGGCCGACAATCTCCGTGTAGCCGCCATTGATCTCGGCGATCCGTACATTGACCGGATGACCGTCGTCATCGTACAGAACGGCGAGGCGTGCCACGCCAACCGCGCGCTCCGCTTCTGGCGGCTCTTTGAGGGACATGACAGCTTTTTTGTTGGCGTCAGAAGAATGAAGACCGGGAAATGCCGTCAAGGTTCAGCCATGCCGGCAATCATGATGCCGAATGTAACCAGCGGCCCGGGCCGCAGTGTTGTCGCGGCTCAGGCCGGTGACGAGGGGGAAGCGGCGCCGGCCGCGTCGGCTTGCAGCTGCTCATAGCGCGCCTGCAGCTGCTCGCGGGTTTCGATGCGGGAAGGGTCGACGGGTATGCAGGACACCGGGCAGACCTGCTGGCATTGCGGCTCATTGAAGTGGCCGACGCATTCAGTGCACTTGCCGGGATCGATCTGGTAGATCTGCGGCCCGAGGAAGATCGCACCGTTCGGGCACTCGGGCTCGCAAACGTCGCAGTTGATGCAATCGTCGGTGATCATCAGCGCCATCGCAGCACCTCCGTCACGAAC
>JAIXTG010000233.1 GCA_027484285.1 Oxalobacteraceae bacterium
TCGCCGGCGTGATCAACCCGCCGGCAAAGAAAAAACGCAGCTACTGGGTGAATGCCAAATTGCCGGCTTCCGCCGACGCATGGATCGCGGATGCGGTCGAGTGCCCGGGCAGCTGGTGGACCGAGTGGGCGGCCTTCCTCGCCGAGCACGGCGGCGAGCTGGTGAAGGCGCCCGCAAAATACGGCAACACGCGGCACAAGGCGATCGAGCCGGCACCCGGACGTTACGTCAAGGTCAAGGCGGACTGACCTGCCCGGCAGGGCGGCCGCGGGAATTCATTTTCGGCCGCCCCGTCTCTGTGCGGCGCAATATGTTTGCTGCCTGACACCCGTGCTCCGGGCAAGCTTCTGTTTTTAGGGAATATAATCCCCGACGGAGGCACGGACCCCGGTCCGGATTGTTAACAAGATCGCAGCAGGCCATTGCGACGCAAAATAATTGGATTCCACATGACGACGACAAAGAAGTCTTCCGAGCGCCTGATCAAGAAGTATCCGAACCGCCGCCTGTATGACACGCAAACCAGCTCGTACATCACGCTTGCGGATGTCAAGCAGCTCGTGCTTGGCAACGAGGAATTCATGGTGGTCGACGCCAAGACCGACGAGGACCTGACGCGCAGCATCCTGCTGCAAATCATTCTCGAGGAAGAGGCGAACGGCCAGCCGATGTTTTCCAGCGCGGCGCTGTCGCAGATCATCCGTTATTACGGCCATGCGATGCAGGGCATGATGGGTTCCTACCTCGAGAAGAACATCCAGGTCTTCATCGACATCCAGAACAAGCTTGCCGAAAACTCCAAGGGCCTGATGGATGACAAGGCCTTCAGCCCCGAGATGTGGACGCAGTTCATGAGCGTGCAGGCGCCGATGATGCAGGGCATGATGAGCAACTACATCGAGCAGAGCAAGAGCCTGTTCATCCAGATGCAGGAGCAAATGCAGAGCCAGGCAAAGAACGTGTTCGGCGCCTTTCCTTTCCCCGGCGTGAACCCGGTGGCACGCACTCCCGAGGCGACCAAGGCCGAGGGCAAGTAAGCCGCGGCCATCCGGCCAGGGCCGATCGGCCCGAACAGGTAAAATGGCGGCCGCGCCTCCAGCGCGCCCGCCATTTGTCTTTTGATCATTTCCGTTTCCATGTCCAGTTCTCCTGCCAACACTCCCAAAGTAGGCTTCGTCTCTCTCGGTTGCCCCAAGGCGCTCGTCGATTCCGAGCAGATCCTGACCCAGCTGCGCGCGGAGGGTTACGAGACCGCGAAGTCGTACGACGGCGCGGATCTGGTGATCGTCAACACCTGCGGCTTTATTGATGCCGCGGTACAGGAATCGCTGGATGCGATCGGCGAGGCCCTGAATGAAAACGGCAAGGTCATCGTTACCGGCTGCCTCGGCAGCAAGAAGGATGCCGCCGGCGACGACATCGTGCAGAAGGTGCATCCGAAGGTGCTGGCCGTGACTGGCCCGCATGCGCTGGGCGAGGTGATGGATGCCGTGCATACCCACCTGCCCAAGCCGCACGAACCTTTCATCGACCTGCTGCCGCCGCAGGGCATCAAGCTGACGCCGCGCCACTATGCGTACCTGAAAATTTCCGAAGGCTGCAACCACCGCTGCAGCTTCTGCATCATTCCTTCGCTGCGCGGCGACCTGGTGTCGCGCCCGATTGCCGAGGTGATGCTCGAAGCAGAGAACCTGTTCAAGTCGGGCGTGAAGGAGCTGCTGGTGATCTCGCAGGACACCAGCGCCTACGGTGTCGACGTGAAGTTCCGCACCGGTTTCTGGAATGGCCGTCCGGTGCGTACCCACATGACCGACCTGGTGCGGGCGCTCGGCGAGCTGGCGAAGCAGTACGGCGCCTGGGTCCGGCTGCACTATGTGTATCCGTATCCGCATGTCGATGAAGTGATCCCGCTGATGAATGACGGCCATGTGCTGCCTTACCTCGACGTGCCGCTGCAGCATGCGCATCCGGACGTGCTCAAGCGCATGAAGCGGCCGGCCAATGGCGAGAAGAACATCGAGCGCATCCGTGCGTGGCGCGCGGCCTGTCCCGACATCACAATCCGGTCGACGTTCATCGCAGGCTTCCCGGGCGAGACCGAAGAGGAGTTTGAATACCTGCTGGACTTCCTGCGCGAAGCCCAGATCGACCGGCTCGGCTGCTTTGCCTATTCGCCGGTCGAAGGCGCTGCAGCGAACGCGATCGATCATCCGGTGCCGGACGAGGTGCGCGAGGAGCGCCGCGCGCGCGTGATGCAACTGCAGGAATCCATCTCGCGCGCCCGGTTGCAGGCCAAGGTAGGCCGCACGCTGCGCGTGCTGATCGACGCCGTGGACCGCAACGGCGCGACGGCACGCACCTCGGCCGATGCCCCGGAGATCGACGGCGTTGTCTACGTCAAGCTGCCGTATGAGCCGGGTCGCGAACTGAAGGTGGGTGAATTCGTCGACGTACGGATCACCGCAGCCGATGCCCACGACATGTGGGCCAGTGTCGACTGACGATCGGAGGCGTACATGGGCGGAAAACGGAAATCGCTGCAGACCTTGCTGACGACCACCGACTATCGTCCGCCGGAAGGCTTTGCCGCTTTCCCGACGGCGATCCATCATGCGTCGACGGTGCTGTTCAAGGACGTTGCCGCCCTGCGCGCACGCAACTGGCAGGACAAGCAGGCCTATACCTATGGCCTGCACGGTACGCCGACCACTTTCACGCTCGAGGCCAGGCTGGCCGAAATCGAAGGGGGCAGCCACTGCCTGCTGGCGCCGAGCGGGCTGGCGGCGATCGCGATGGTCGATTTCGCGCTGCTGAAATCCAGCGCCGAATTGCTGGTGCCGGACAACGTCTACAACCCGAACCGTGAACTGGCGCACTGGCTCGGGCAGGACTTCGGCATCACCGTGCGCTTCTACGACCCGATGGTCGGCGAGGGCATTGCCGAGCTGATTCGCCCGCAGACGGCGCTGATCTGGACGGAGGCGCCGGGTTCGGTATCGATGGAGGTGCCCGATATTCCGGCGATCTGCCGGGCAGCGAAAGCCGCCGGCGTGCCGGTGGCACTCGACAACACCTGGTCGGCCGGTCTTGCGTTCCGGGCGTTCGAGCATGGCGTGGACATCGTGATGCAGGCGCTGACCAAATACCATTCCGGCGGCTCGGACGTGCTGATGGGCGCGGTGATCACGCGCGACAAAGCGCTGCACCGCAAGCTAGAGATGGCGCACATGCGGCTGGGCACCGGCGTATCGGCCGACGATACCTATCTGGTCCTGCGTGGCCTGCCGACCATGAAACTGCGCTTCGATGCGCATGATGCGGCCGCACGCAAGGTGGCGGCCTGGCTGAAGGCCCGGCCGGAAATTTCACGCGTGCTGCATCCGGCGTTCGAGGACTGCCCGGGCCATGGGCACTGGAAGCGCGACTTCAGCGGGGCTGGCGGACTGTTCTCGGTACTGTTCGACCCGCGCTATTCGGAGCAGCAGACCGATCGCTTTATCGACAGCCTGAAGCTGTTCGGCATCGGTTACAGCTGGGGCGGCGCGAACAGTCTCGCGGTCCCTTACCGGATCGCGCAGATGCGCAGCCGCTGGGACGGGGCAGGGCAGCTGGTGCGCTTCAACATCGGGCTCGAGGATGCGGACGAGCTCATTGCGGATATTGCGCAGGCATTGGATAGCCTGGCATAGGACGGTTGTTGCCCAGGTCGAGGAAGCCCTTGATCAGCCGGTAGGCCTTCCATATCCACGCACCCAGCCATACCAGCCAGGCCAGCGGGATGCCGATGATGGTCAGGAACAGCACGCCGCCGGCCACGATCCACGCGATGTACCACCAGAACGAGCGGATCTGCCAGCTGTGGTGGGTGCGCAGGAATGTGCCGTCGGTCTCGTCGCGCTTGATGTAGTTGAGCACCAGCGGGATGAACGACAGCGCGCCGAGCGAGAACACGAGCGACGCGCCATGCATCAGGTAGAGCCACCAGAGCCAGGTCTTCTGGGTTTCGGCAGACTCGTCGAAGCGGAGTTGTTGGTTCATGGTTCCAGCGTCCTCCTCAGTGGTGGGGGCTGCCGCCTTAGCCGAACAGGTTCAGCGCCCCGTCCAGCCCGGAAAAATTCAATGCCACGTCCGCCTTTTCCTGCACGACGGGTTTGGCGCGGAACGCAATCGACAGTCCGGCGACCGACATCATCTGCAGGTCATTGGCGCCATCGCCGATCACAATGGCTGCCGACGGGGGTGCACCCAGTTCCGCAGCCTGCGCAACCACGGTCGCCTTTTTCGCCTCGGCATCGACAATGTCACCGATCACCTGCCCAGTGAGCCTGCCATCCGCGACTTCCAGAAGATTCGCGCGCGTGACATCAAGTTCCAGATCTTTCTGCAGCCGCTCGGTGAAATACGTAAAGCCGCCCGACACCAGCACCGTCCGCAAGCCGGCCTGCTTCATCCCGTGCAGCATCGCATGCGCGCCCAGCGTCAGTTCCAGCCGCTGCTCGAAAACCTGATCCAGCGCAGACGCGTCCAGGCCCTTGAGCAGCGCGACGCGGCGTTGCAGGCTTTCGCGGAATTCGATTTCGCCTCGCATCGCCGACTCGGTGATGGCGGCGACCTCGGCCTTCAGGCCCTGCATGTCGGCGATCTCGTCGATGCACTCGATCGTGATCAGCGTCGAATCCATGTCCATCACCACCAGACGGAAGTCGGCCAGCGCCATGCCGGCCGGAACGAAGGCGGCATCGACTTTCGCGTCGAATGCCGCATGCGCAATTTCCTTGCGAACCGCAGCGCCGGACTGGATGTCGTCGCAGCGCCAGGCAAACGGGCCGAGCGGATGGATGCGGCCGGCGCCTGCCATCGCCGCCAGCTTCTGTGCGGCATCTTCGGTGGCGCCGGGGCCTTGCAGTATCAGTTTCAGCAAATCTTGTGTCATTGGACTCAGGCGGCAAGCACCTTGATGGTCGATTTCAGTTGCGACACGCGGGAGCCCAGGTCGGGCATGTTGGTGCTGATCCGCAGCTTGTCCTGTCCGGACAGCTTTATGTGCCGGTTCTTCTGTACCAGTTCGATGATGCGCATCGGATCGACCGGCGGCTTGGGCTCGAATTGCAGCAGCGCCGATTCGGCATGCGCATCGATTTTCACGATGCCGACCTTGCGCGCAGAAATCCTCAGGCGATGCGTCTCGATCAGCGCTTTCACCGGATCGGGCAGCTGGCCGAAGCGGTCGATCAGCTCTTCCTGCAACTGGTCGATGCCTTCCTGCGCTTCGCAGTTCGCGAGCCGCTTGTAGATCGACAGGCGCTCATGCACATCGCCGCAGAAATCCGACGGCAGCAGCGCCGGTACATGCAGGTTGATCTCGGTGGTGGAGGAGAGCGGCGCAGCGAGGTCCGGCTCCTTGCCGTTCTTCAGCGCCTTCACTGCCGCGTTCAGCATGTCGGAGTACAGCTGGAAACCGATCTCGGTCATCTCGCCCGACTGGCTCTCGCCCAGCACTTCGCCGGCGCCGCGGATCTCGAGGTCGTGCATCGCCAGGAAAAAGCCGCTGCCCAGCTCTTCCATCTGCTGGATGGCCTCGAGCCGGCGCTCGGCCTGCTTGGTGAGCGACTGCACGTCGTGCACCAGCAGGTAGGCATAAGCCTGGTGGTGGGACCGTCCGACCCGGCCGCGCAGCTGGTGCAGCTGCGCAAGGCCAAAGCGGTCGGCACGGTGCATGATGATGGTATTCGCGCTCGGCACGTCGATGCCGGTCTCGATGATGGTGGTGCACAGGAGCACGTTGAAGCGCTGCTGCACGAAGTCCCGCATCACTTTTTCCAGTTCGCGTTCGTGCATCTGGCCGTGCGCGATCGCAATCCGTGCTTCCGGAAGCAGCGCTTCCAGCTTGGCCTTGCGGTTTTCAATCGTCTCGACTTCGTTGTGCAGGAAGTAGACCTGCCCGCCGCGCTTGAGCTCGCGCAGGCAGGCTTCGCGAATCACCGAGTCGGACTCGCCGCGCACGAAGGTCTTGATGGCGAGCCGCTTTTGCGGCGCCGTGGCGATCACCGA